>JBDNIG010000005.1:0-6391 GCA_041688415.1 Rhodopirellula sp.
GCGACAGCGAGTAAACAAAACGCGCTCAATGGTAGTGGACGTAGCGGCAGCGCTCAGAAAGCCAACGGCAAAACAGGGCAAGGCGTCACGGTTGATTTCCGGCATCATGGGGCTCATCCGACAAGAAGACTGTCTTATCAGAGTGTCAGGCATCAATCGACCTGGGGCGGTACATCGCCGTAGCGCCAGCCAGCGCCACCAAACAGCGGATAGGCTGGGCGTGTCGGAATTGCACTGGGCTGCAATTGCTTGCTCAGGGCGATGCCTTCGTTTGCGATGGTCGTGCCCGCCGTGGGGATCAAATTGCTATAGCTAGAGAGCCGCGTTTCGTAGCCGCCACCATGCGGACCGAAGGCTTCCTCGGTGGGCACGTAGCCCACCGTTCCATTGGCCAGAGCGACGGGAAAAGTGAAGGGGAAATCGCTTTCCTGCTTGATATCCAGACCGTACTGACAAAAGTACTCAGCGGGATTGCTGACAAAGACCACCGGCCCCACCTGCACCGCCTGCACCTCGACGTCGACAATCGGCTCGGACTGCAACAGGGCGTCGAGCATCAGCGTCTCTTTGGCGAAGGCTCGATCCGTGGCGTCGGCTTCCGAGTCGGGATTCTGGAGCATTTCGTAGGCAGCCTGCACGCGTTCGGGGCGGGGCACGCGGCGAGCGATCTCCAGAACCTTATTGCGAGCGGCGACGGGGAAGTCTTGAGTCGTTTCCATCAGGTACATGACCTTGACCGCCTCCGCACCGACTCGGCCTCCCACCATCCGCGCCCACTGTTCGGCCGCGGGGCGAGCATAGGGGCTGAGATTGTCGACTTGAGTGATGTCTCCGGACGCACCGGCGGTAAAGACCACCACGACATCTTCGCCCATGACCCCGCGAATGACATTTTCCAAATAGTAAATGTAGTTGGCGGAAATTCCACCCGGACTGGTCGTCGCATGGCAAGCGAAATTGACGATGCAGCCCACAAGGTCTCCGGCATCATTCCAGGCGGCGACCACTCCCACTTCGGGATCGGTCGGCCCAGCGGGCTGGACAATGTTGGGATTGCCCTGGCCGGGATGGGTATGCGTCAAGCCGTTCTTCATACGAAAACGGCGATTGAAGGCTACCTGCTCTTCGACTCCGCTGCCGAAGCCGACGTGCAATGCGGCTCGCTTCTGATCCGCTTCGCAGATGGCTTCGACGACCGCCTTCTGCACGCGGGCGAGGTACACCGGATCGGCTGCGGAGGATTTTTTGTATGCCAACTGCTGCACAAACTCGGAGGCGTGATCAAACTGCCCGGGCTGCACCATGCCCAAGGGGCCCGAGGAATGGGAGTGGGAGGCGGCGATCATGATGGAATCCGCAGGGATACCGCACTTCTGTTCAATCTCCTGACGGCAGGCCAACACCAGATGACGGGGGACGAGCAAGGCATCCATTCCCAAAATCGCCACCCGCTGCGGACCTTCGCCGAAGACGACCGCCCGCACCTTGCAGGCGTCGTGAAAACTGCGGTGAAAACTCTTGCCATAACCTCCGGGCTGCTCCATGCCGATATCGGGGCTGATATCGCGTTCGGCAAAGCCGACTGGAGTCGCCAACGCTGGGTGTGCCCAGGTCGTTAACAGAAAGGTAAGCCCGATGGCCGCCAACAGTGTCGTTCGCATGATGGTTCAGTTCCGTCTCAATAGTTGAAGAAGTTCGCTGGTCGCGTTGGCAGTTCGCCGCGAACGGCAAGATGGTTGCTCGCAACTTGGCGGGGGAGTATGGTAGAGAGTTTACCCGAATCAGTGCACGAGGTTAATATGCCGCCCAACCACGATCAAGATCCACCGCAGCGCATCGATCGCCGCCGTGTCCTGCAAGGCGGGGCGGCCACCTCGCTTGCCTGGGTGGCCGCGGCGGCGGCGCGGGACGCTCAGGCCGCGGACAACCCCGCTGCTGGAAAACCAGCGGCGACTCCTCAGCGCGACCCTGGTTTGATTCGCCGCGAGAACGAACAGGTCGGTTCGACCGACTGGCAATTGACTCGCGTCCGCGTCGATGCCAGCGGTTACCGCTCACCGTGGATCGAAGGCTATTGCTCGAAGCAAAGTGTGGCGGCGGGCGAGACGCTGGAGATCATGGTTTCCACCGCTCCGGCCCAAGACTTTACCGTGGAAATCTTTCGCACGGGTTACTACGGTGGCCGCGGTGCGCGGTTGATGAAAACCTTGGGGCCCTTTCCCGGTCAACCACAACCGCTGCCGGAAATGGGCCAAAAAAATCTACACGAATGCCGCTGGCAGCCGAGCCTCTCCCTGACCATCCCCGAGGATTGGACGAGCGGAGTCTATCTCGGTCGACTGACCACGACCGGCGATGCCTCCGGGCACGGGTACTGGCAGAGCTACGTCGTCTTCATTGTCCGAGATGATCGCCCCGCGGACATCTTATTCCAGTGTTCGGACAACACCTGGCAAGCCTACAATCGCTGGCCAGACAATTACTCCATCTACACCCATCCGAAGGGAACCCAAGGACCGTGGGCGGACGTCAGCTTTGATCGACCCTACGCCAAGTACGCTCAGATCTACGACAATCCGCAGTCGATCGGTTCGGGGGAATGGCTTTGCTTTGAGTTCCCCTTTGCTTATTGGCTGGAACAGCACGGCTACGATGTCAGCTACTGCTCCAACAGCGACATGATCACGCCCGAGCGAGGGCTCAAGTGCAAGTCCTTTTTGAGCGTTGGTCACGACGAGTACCGGAACATCAAGCAGTATGAAAGCGTGCTCCAGATGCGCGACGCGGGCATCAACCTGCTGTTTTTCTCCGGCAACGCGGTGTGTTGGGTAACACCCTACCGCGACAGTTACGATGGACGTCCGCAGCGGATCATGTTTCGCGGGGGCCCTTACGGGGGCGACTACCGCTATGCGGTCAAACGGGAGCGCGAGCACGGGCCCTTCCCGCATCGCGGCCCCGACGAGGGCTACCTCATGGGATCGCGCAACGTTTCGCCGGTCAACGGCGGCGGCGATTGGGTCGTGGACAAGCCCGAGCACTGGATTTTTGACGGAACCGGCATGAAGCAGGGCGAGGCAATCCCCGGTTTGATCGGCTGGGAGTACCACGGTGACCCACCGGCGGACTTGTCCGGACTGGAGGTCGTTGCCAAGGGCGTTGCGTTGCAGGGCGGAGTGAATCCGCAGGACTGACCGCCACGATTTATCCTGGGCCGCAAGACAATTTTGTGTTCAACGCCTCCACCATCTTCTGGTGCCAAGGCTTATCGAGTCCGCCAGGACACATGCTGCCTTGGTCCCATTGGTCGCGCCCCCATGGCCCCGACGAAAGGGTACAACGCATCACGCATAACATTTTGCAGCGGGCGATCAGGGTTACTTAGCGACAGCGAGTAAACAAAACGCGCTCAATGGTAGTGGACGAGGCAACGAGTCCAGCAGCGAAGGACTCGTTGCCCCGTCCACTATTGTGACTTATTCTTTCGCTGTCGCTTATTCGTCTGCCAACTCCAAGCGTACCGCCGAGGTTCGGGCTGATTATGCGCTCGCGAAAACCCCTTGGGCCCGTGCGCAGTCTGGTTTTCTTTCCGATCACGTCATTCCAGTTTGATTTCGGTTGCCCTTTGCGCCGATAGGCGGGATATCGGATAGAAATCCGTGCCACAGCATTTCCAGCTTCGATAGTCTCAAATAGTGACCGGTGATGGTTTCCCAGCATTCCGGCCTCACTCGAAAAGTGGCTGGCCCTCGTCAGGCCGTTGGCGATAGCCGCATGATATCTTTTCGGCACGCGGTGGACCCGGCGCCTCCGCCGACCCGACGTATGCAGCTTCTACCTGATGTTTCAGGTACCAGTCGTAAAAACCCTCATTGTCTGTCGGTGACGGCAGTCACCAGAATGAATCGCTACGGAGAACGAATGGGAATCAACCCGAAGATTCTGCGGACGAGCCTGTTTTCAGTTGCCTACAAGGTAATGATCACAATGACTCCGCCTACTGCCAGCGTAACAAGAACACAAAGCAATAGTTGAGCGATCAGCCTCAGACCCTCCGATTTTATCCGATCCAGCTTTGAGAACAAAAGGTAGAGTAGGGCACCTCCAAGGAAAAACACAAGGTATCCAACAAGTATCCCTTGCCAAGTACCGCCAACAATGGTCCAAACTTTTCGAAAACGAAGTGCGAACATTACGGCACAAGCGACAGCCCAGATACCGAGCCAGCTACCCATGTCGGCGAGATTTCTAGCAACTGTATTGCTAGATTTCGGTTCCAGCTCATTTTTTTCGCTTGTCATAAACAGTCGCTTGCTGGTGCATCGAGTAAAAAGGATAATGTCGAGGTTACGAGCTACTCCCCTGCATCGGAGAGTTCTTTGTGTTTGGTCGCACGGGTAGACCACCTTGGTCCGACCTTTAGTGTACCGGATGCGAGTTGTGTAGGCGTCAATCCAACCGCAACGGATTGGAGGGCCGTAGGCCGACACATCTCTGCCGTCCGCCGGGCTGGGCTCATCCGGCATTGGTCGAACTGAGTCCATCGACGAACGGTGCCCATCAGTGGGCATGGACGATTGATTTTCCATTGCAAAAAAACTTGCAAGCCGTGCTCCGTTGCGCGGCTTTGTTATTCGCGTGCGGGTCACTGCTCACCGTCTGAGCGACCAAACATTCGAGTCAAGGTTTGAAAGTCAGTCGAATCCGAAAGAAAAGTGATCGAGCCGTCAGCTATTGCGACAAACGCACCACCTGCATGTGTCGAGTAGATGCCGACGTCATTGTCGTGGTTGACCCCGACTCCATCTCCGTTGACGGCCCATTGGAACGTCCCAGGCTCATTACCAAACTCGCCTCCACCCCGGGATAGACTTCGTTGTACGGACGCTTGTTAATGACCGCGTCGACGTCGATCGGATTTAGTCGCTGAAACCGGTTGCCGAATTCCAGAACGCCGCCATTGTATCCGCATCCGGTACCGCCAGCGGACGCACGACTCGGAAGCCGAGCCATTGGGCGTCGGTGTGATACCACAGACTGCGAGGCAGTTGTGGGTCTTGAGCCTTCCAACTCGGATCGCTGTCTCGTCGTACGGTACTCCGCAGCATCTCGGGATCGTCGTTCCAGCTGCCTCCACGGACACAGCGTGGATAGAGTTTTTCTGGCAGAATGAGTGGATCATTAGCCCCGGCAACAACATTTGCATGATTTTCGCTATAGACATCCGCAACCCATTCGGCGACGTTACCGTGCATATCAAACAATCCCCAGGCATTCGGTTTTTTGGTGCCAACACGATGATACTTGTCATTACTATTGTCGTAATACCAGGCATATTCGTTGATGTCTTCGTCACCAAAGGAGTAGTCCGTTGTGGTGCCGGCCCGACACGCGTACTCCCATTCCGCCTCGGTCGGTAGACGATAGAAATGACCCGTTTGTGCGGACAACCACTGGCAGTACTTATTGGCCGCGTGCTGCGTCATGCTGATGGCGGGGAACCCCGATTGCCCCATCCCAAAACTCATTTCCGTATAGGGTGGAGTCGGCTGGCTGACCCCATCAACAACGGAATCAACGGCCGGGTCATAATCGGTGCGAGCACCATGCTTGGCACGATCGACCTGCGTGATCATGAATGGTTCGTACTCGTCCCACGTCACTTCAGTGCGTCCCATCCAGAAAGGTGAGACGGAAACTTCGACAGCGGGCTTTTCGTTTTCAGCAGCGCCTGCGTCGTCGTCGCTTGCGCCCATGGTGAAACGACCTCCAGGAATCGCCACCATGTCAAACTCGACGCCGGTCCTGGGGATCTGCTCACGATAGTTCTTAAGTGAATCCTCCATTGCCTTTCCCGACAGCTTCACGATCGAGGCGTGTATTTTGTTTATCAACTCAGCGTTATCGCTTGAATCGATCACACGTCGCGGAGATTCAGATCGCAACACCCTCGCCGATCCGAGGAGCAAGAACAACGACAGGAAAGTAAGAAGAAAACGCAGCATATTAATGATTGGAAAAAGAAGGGGTGGATGGCTTCCTACGCCGCATTGTATCGTACGCGGTTTTCAGATGCAAAATTTGCGTCTGGCGATGGGCCGCTAAATTATCGATCTTGACAGCCAATACTGCCAACCTTTCTGAAGTTGTTTTTGCCCCCCCCCTCCAGAGTGCTTTTGGTTTGGAGAGGAGAAAGACAAAATGTAATTGCTCAATAATCCGTCTCGATTGCTATTTACACGGACAGGCGATTTCGCGCTCTCTTTAGCGCATGAGCAAACAGCAGCCAGAATCGCCCACGCCAATCACCATGGCAGGCATCGAAATTCCCGTCGCCAAGCAGTCACCGCTGGTGCTCGTGCTGCTCGCCGTCATTCAGAAACTTGCTGCC
>JBDNIG010000434.1:0-6925 GCA_041688415.1 Rhodopirellula sp.
CCCGATAGGAGCAACCTAAGCTATGCAAACGTAATAACCGTGAAAAAAACAAGTCGCTCGGCGATCCGAGCCGATGGCGTGTCTCCCACCCATTGATCGGGCGTTTCAAACACGATGCTCACTCTTCCAGGAACCCTACTCCACCGATGACGCGACGATACTATGTCCCCGATTTGATGAGTCAGCACCCCCACGTCAGGTTGCCCGACGACGAAGCGGCACACGCGGTGAAGGTGATGCGGCTGCGCGTCGGTGACTCGGTCGAGCTGTTCGATGGCTGCGGAAACCAGACGGCCGCAACCGTCGTCGCGGTCGGCCGCCGCGAGTGTGCATGCCAAAGTGAAACGCCGGTGGCCTTGGATCGGGAACCGAGTCGACAGCTTGAGATTGCGATTGCGATGCCCAAACCCGAGCGTGCCAAGGAAATGATTGAGCGGTTGACCGAACTCGGTGTCTCGAAGATCGTGCCGCTCGCCTTTGAGAGAACACAACGTCCACCCACCGATTCGTTGATCGGGAAGCTGGAGCGAATCGTGATTGAAGCGTGCAAGCAATCCAATCGAAATCAATTGTTGACGATTGCACCGGTTGCATCGTTTACGCAGTGGATCGGTCAGGCCGCTCCATCGCCGGGCGAGTCAATCGAGCCATCGATCCGGCTCGTAGCGATGCCGGGAGGAGCATCGCTGAGCGAACTGTCGGCGAAATCGAACTCTCGCGTGGGCTGCGTGATTGGCCCCGAGGGGGGGCTGGCCGAGCATGAGCTCAACACCTGCTTCGATGCCGGCATGCAGTCGGTCGATCTGGGTCAACGAATCTTGCGTATTGAAACTGCCGCGTGCGTGATCGCGGCGTGCTTGCTCGTCGACTGAGAACCCATCTTGCGATTCGCGTCTAAGCGACGGCGAGTAAACAAAACGCGCTGAATGGTAGTGGACGAGGCAACGAGTCCAGCCGCGAAGGACTCGTTGCCTCGTCCACTACGCGACTTATTCTTTCGCTGTCGCTAACCGCCTGGGCGATCCGTTGCAGTGGCGGTTCTCAATCGTCCGGCGTCTGGAACGAATTGCCCGCGAGCTCTAGACTGGACCCACGAAAGTGTCCCTATTCACTGACTCCAACCGATAGTTTTGACATGTCCGCGTCGACGACTTCCCCTGCCGCCCCTCCCCGCAGCCAAGCCGCGTTTGAACGGGCGTTGCGTTTGATGCCGGGAGGCGTGAATTCACCGGCCCGCGCATTCGGCGCCGTGGGGGGCACGCCGCTGTTCATCGAACGCGCCGAAGGTCCCTACATGTTCGATATCGATGGCAATTGCTATATCGACTACATCGGATCCTGGGGACCGATGATTCTCGGTCACGCCCAAGCCGAAGTGATCGACGCAATCACGCGCGCGGCCCAGCGTGGCACCAGTTATGGGGCGCCAACGGAAGCCGAATCACAACTCGCCGAACAGATTATCGAGGCGGTGCCGAGCATCGAAAAAGTCCGCTTGGTCAACAGCGGTACGGAAGCCACGATGAGTGCGATTCGGGTCGCCCGTGGTGCCACCGGGCGAAACAAAGTGATCAAGTTCGCTGGTAATTATCACGGGCACTTCGACGCACTGTTGGTCGCCGCTGGCAGTGCCGGCGCGACCCTTGGTGCCCCCGATTCGCCAGGCGTCACGCCCGGTGCCGCGGGCGATACCCTCGTTTTGTCCTATAACGACGTGGCCCAGCTAGAGAATGCCTTTGCGGCCGACGGCGACCAGATCGCCGCCGTGATCCTGGAACCCGTGGTAGGCAACATGGGCTGCGTGGTTCCCACGATGGAGTTTTTACACGCGCTGCGTGACCTCACAACTCGGCATGGAGCGGTTCTAGTTTTTGATGAAGTCATGACGGGGTTCCGGGTGGCACCGGGCGGGGCTCAAGAACGATTCGGGATCACCCCGGACATGACAACGCTCGGGAAAATCGTCGGTGGCGGCATGCCATTGGGGGCGTACGGTGGGCGAGCCGATATCATGAACAATGTGTTGCCCGCTGGGAAGGTTTATCAAGCCGGTACGCTGAGCGGCAACCCGGTGGCGGTGGCCGCGGGTTCGGCGACGCTGAAGATTCTCAAGGAGAATCCGCCCTACGAACAACTCGAGAGGATGGGTGCGAGACTCGCCGATGGATTCGCCACGGCGGCCTCGTCTGCGGGGATCCCGCACACGATTGCCCGCGTGGGCAGCATGATGACGCTGTTTTTTAATTCGGATCCCGTCGCCTGCTGGGACGATGCCGATCGCTGTGACCGGGACACCTTCGGTCGTTACTTTTGGGGCATGGTTGAAAAAGGCGTCTACTTGCCGTGCAGCCAGTTCGAAGCATTGTTCTTCAGCCGACTGCACGACGAAGCGCTCATCGATGAAACCATCGACGCCGCCAAATCCGTGCTGGCAAATTTGGGGTAACGCGGTGCGGGTCTGCGGTCCTTGGGACGTCGGAACCATGAGTGGCGTAAGCTTCCAGCTTGCGATTGAGAAAACGCAAGCTGGAAGCTTACGCCACATCAAGAGGCCGCCACTATTTGTTCCGAAGGTCCTTACGCAGCCCGTGTTACCGATTGGCGTTTGGATTTACTGGACGCCGGTTTGTCCGTGATGATTTGGCGGATACGTTCGAGTGCGTTGTGCATCGCGACGCCGTCACGGAAACGTTTTGACGGCGTCGGGTCGATCGCTTTACGCGTCCAATCAATAAAATCCTGGTGCAACCCCTTGCGGAATCTTGCGTACGACGGCAGCGGGGGTTCAAACGGGTATTCCGGCAGCACACCCGAGAGCATCCGGTAGACAATTAACCCCAATGAAAAGACATCGCTGCGGTAGGTCGGTTTGCCCATCGCCTGTTCCGGCGCGATGTAGCCGAGGGTTCCGGAAGCAGAGATGTGATGTCGACGGGCTTGATTCCGCGCCAATCCGAAATCCGTCAGGCAGATCCGATTCTCGGGAAACAGAATGAAATTCTCGGGTTTGATGTCTCGGTGGAGAACCCGCTTGGCGTGAGCGTGAGCGACCGAGGCAGTCATCTGGCGGACATACTCCACCGCGGTACTGCGGGCGAGTCGCCGGCTCAGTCGATCGTTCAGACTCTCGTTGCCGAGCGGGAACACCATCACGAATTGGTTATCGATATAACGGGCGTCTTTGAGCGGCAACACGTTGGGATGAGTGAGCCCCGCCATGATGCGTACTTCACGCTGCACATCATCGAACGATTGATGCAACGATTCGGTCGACAAGTCCGGCAGCTTCAGTGCCACCGATCGATCCTCGATCGTGTCATGTGCTTGAAACACAACCGCGAAGCCGCCTTCACCCAACCGGCGTACCAATCGGTACTTGTCCAGTCGCATGCCGGCACGTGGTCGCCGAATCGGCCCGGAATCGGCCATCACCAATCGTAGCTTTGCAGTCACTTGCTGGGCTCTTTATCTTCAAAGGGTCGAAGCATCGGTCGATAAGTTCTGGGATCTTTTAGTGAGCCGAGTCGCGTAAGCGGCCGGGCTCGCGTTGCTACCCGGTGCCTGACGGCACTCGGCTCATTGTCGATCTTAGCTGTGGGTATGACTTAGTTCTTCGGGGAATACTCGCGTCGTGATCGTCGGTTCGGCGGTCTTGCCGCAGCGGGCACTGACGTCGATGCGGACCGACCAACGGCCGTTCGCATCGGCCTGCACGATCCAGTGCGGCATCACGCAGACGCTCTGGTGGACCAGCTCAAAACCGGCTTCGCTTTGACTGACCGTGGCGACCGGGAATGCCCAGATGCCGCTTTCGCGATCGCACTTCAATTCCACGTCGACGTCGAGCCAGCGATCCGAAAGTGACAGTGACGAGGTTTCATTGAGATCAATCGTTTCACCGAGTTGGCCGAGTCGATTGCCGTCGGCATCACTGAAGTAGCGATCATCGGCTCCCGCGGGCAATCCGGCAAAATTCCATTCGATCGCGAAATGCAGCGGACGTCCGGGTGGCAGATTTTCCAACAGGTAGGCGACCGACATCATGTCGCTGTCTTGGTCGATCGTGACCGCTTTGGTCAACGTGATCGGAATCCCCCACGCATTGCCGTCGCGGCGCATCTGAGCTTGCACCCGGTCACCACCACGGCGCAGCTTGGCTTCGAACGGTAAGTCAACAAAGTCGCCGCGTTCGGGAGACTCACCCTTCATGACGGAATCGAGCGTCGCCTCGTTGTCGAAGAAGTGATCCATCAGACTCTTGCGGGCAAACCGGTCGTATTGCACGCACTCATCAAGCCCTTCTTGTTTGAACACGATCCGGTCGTGGATGCTCGCGACGTCGCCGTCTCCTGCGCCGGGACCGGCAAGTACTTTGCGGTGATAGGCTTCGGGACGCCGCTGCAACGTGGCCAGCAGATTGTGTTTGATCTCCCGCACGTCCCACTCGTACATGCGGCCACCGCGCGCCGGATCCAGCCATAGAACCATGTGCTCGTTCGACAACCGCAGTTCTTGCTGGCCATCGAAGTCGTAGTCATCAGCGGCGGCTTGGGGCGTGCTCAGCGTCCCTTCGAGTTGGCCGAGCAGCGTGTCTGCGGTGATCAGGTGTTCATAGATCGCGTTTCGCAAATGCGGCAGGTAAACGCCACCAAACGCGCCGTGCCAATAAGGGCAGTTGCATTGGCCGCGATAGAGATGGTCGCGAACTTCCGCGAGGACTCCCGCGTCACGCCCAGCAGCTTCGGCGTCGGCCAATCGTTTGCTGACGTACATCATCCGCGCGTACATCTCATTCGTTTCATCATACTTCGTTTTGAAGTTACGCCAAAACCCACCACGGATGAACGTTTGCAGCCGCGGCCATTCCGAACTCTTCTCGAGCGCATGGCTGACGTCTTCGAGAGTTTCCTGAGCCTCGACGGGTAGCGACCACTCCATCATTTCGCGATAGCTGCAATCGGGCAGGTATGTCTTGCCCGCCGCCGGAGCACGATGGATCGCCTCGGCCATCGTGATTGTGTGCAACCATTCCTGGTTTTCGGACAGCGCGTCAAAGAACGAACGCAGCCATCCTTCGTCGTACACGTGAACTTTCGTATCGGGCCAAGTACCGAACTTTTCACCATCGTCACCGAACGTCATGACCGCTCCGGGATGACGCTCGGCAATGTCACGCAAGTACGTGATCGTTTCGCTCGCCGGGCGGAACGGGATCGCGTATCGCAAATGCTCGCTGCCGGGGAATACTCGCAGCAACCGGCCCTGGTCTTCGACGAGGTAATAGCTCATCAAGTCGTCGTCATTCAAACCGGCGGCTTTGAAGTGGTAATCATCCAGCACGGTGTAGTGAATACCAGCATCGACAACGTCGGTCGTCAAATTCGATTCCCACACTCGCTCGGGCGTCCACATTCCACCGGGAGTGACGCCGACGTTACGTTTGAGCCAGCGGCTGTACGATTGGATCTGCCCGACCCGATCGCGGCTCGGCAGCATCGTCAGAATGGGTTCGTACTGCGGACCGCCGACTATCTCGACCCGGCCCGCTTCGACGAGCAGTCGCAATCGATCGAGATATTCGGGATGTCGTTCGGCCAGCCACATCATTAGCGGACCGGACGTGTGCAGCGAAATCTGCAACGCCTCGTAGGGCTCGAACACCTCCAGAAACGGCAGGTAGCTGTCCTGATACGCTTGCTCGAAGACGCCATCGAAATTACCGATCGGTTGGTGATTGTGGAGAACCAAGCAGAGATGAACGTGCGGCGACATGGCGTTTGGAAAATAGGTGGGAAAAAAGTGGGGAAGTGAGTCCAAGTCACTACACATTGTACGGCTCGTATCGATCATTCCGAATACCAACGAGGATCGGATTGACGCGAAGTTTCCGGCTTCTTAGCCCCAGTGGGCGGCCTGGCCAGAACATTCCCGAGAGTCTCGGTAAGGCTGGGAAACTGCATAATCGTTAATCTCGATAGCCCATGGAGTGGTTATCGACGATCACGAGAAATAAATTGAACAATTGCCGAAAATGGGACGGCGACACGTCATTGGTCCCGAATTGCCACATTTTTGGATTTTTGGCGCGCCGTCGGTTAAGCTCGTCTCTCTATCCCGATCCGACGGGATCCCCGGTCAATCTCTCTCCTCTTTCCAAGTCAGGAAGTTCGATGTTACGTGTCTCTTCATGGGTTGCCGGTGCGTGTCTCGCCACGGCGGCGCTCGTCGGTTTGTGTCTGTCCCAGGTCCCGGCCCTCGGTGGAGGCGGTGACCAGCCCCTGACACTGCAAATCTCCGACGCTGGTGCCGATGGTAGCGACGGTCCCCAAGTGGTCGTGGGGCAGATCGGGACGGCATCCACGCCGAATCAGCAACAACCCACACCACCACCCGCACCATCGGGACAGTCGAAACCGGCTGAGAAGGAGAAGCCCAAAGAACCCGAGTATCGCACCCAGGTCGCCAAGAAGATCGCTGAGAAATTGGACGCGGACGTCAGCATCGAGTTGAAAACGACCCTGGATTCGCTCGCCGACGTCCTTTCCGAACAGCTCGGCGTCCCCGTGCTCGCCGACGCACGAGCGATTGAGCAGGCGGGACTGAAACCGTCGCAGACCAGCGTGACGTTCACCAGCGACCGTCAACCGCTGCGCAGTTCCCTGCGTAGATTCCTGCAACCACTGGGTCTGCGGGCGGAAGTCCAAGACGAGGGACTCGTGATCACGGCCGATTTCGCCGAACTGACACGACGGGGAATCCTGACCGATAAATGGGTGGGCTTGTCCGATGAGTTCATCGCTCGCGTTGACGAAGTGCTGGCGACCGAAGTGGCGTTGCCGCAGGAACAGATCCCGCTCGATCGTGCGATCGCAGAATTTTCACGCGCCGTCGACTTTCCCATGGTCATTATTGCTGTTGCACTCGA
>JBDNIG010000435.1:0-6348 GCA_041688415.1 Rhodopirellula sp.
GAGTGGCAACTCCGCGGTGAGGCGATTTTAGAAACGCCGCACCAGCCACAGCCAGCGATCGACGACAGCCTCTCAGCATAATTCGAGAACGCCCGCCCGCCGCCATCAGCCCCTAGCAGCCAGCCTCAGCCAAACCGCGAAAGTGGCTAAATCTGAAACCGCTGTCGACAAGCTTTGACAGGATTCGACGAGTTTTTTCTTGATCGGTAATCAGCGAGCGTTAGACTCGAGATCACTGATTCAGTTTTTTTGAACTGAGGGTTTTCTAGCGGATGCGGCCGTTGGGAGATTTGCGGCCACTGGGTGTGTAGGGGAAGCAATCCCATGGATCCGAATGAATTGTGCAAAGAGGCCGCGAGAATGGCCCCGCGAAATGCTATCTCGGTAGCCTACGACTAGCACCGTTTTCTTGTGATTCTATCCGCTGTGGCTCTCGTCGGTCTGAACCAACGCCAACTACTCGTTTCGAGGACGGTATGGAATGGCTGCGGCGCAGTCAGTTGCAGCGAAGTGATTCCTATTCAAGTCGTCTGCGCCAGTGTCCGGTTTTGCAATGGACGCATCCGATTTCTTCAATTCGAATCGCACGTTCTCCCTGCAGACACAGCTAGAAATTGAGATGGTTCTTTCTTGCCTTCATTTCGGTGGCCGAGACAACGGATCACGCTCAATTTTTCGTCTGCAGTTGAGTGAGCGTTTTAATCAATTGCTCGGGATCATCGCATAACAGTGATTCAGGGCGATATTTCAGCAAAGGCAGTACTTTTTCCGGCGTTCCCGCGGTTGCGTCGAGATGAATCTTTGCTCCACCTTCCCGGATCTTGGTCAGTAGCGTTGGATCTTTTGCGATCCAGGCAATCTGAGGCCGCAAGTAATTCACGTTTGCCGCTAGAAACGAATCGACCTGATTTTTCTTACGAAGAAAGATCAGTGTTTCCATTTCCGGCAGTCGCTTTTGCAACTGCCGCGATTGTTCCACGGTCCGCACTGCCGCGATGGTACGTGTGGGTTCGCCATAGGCTTTCAGGGAAGCGACAACTCGATCCGCATACACTGCTCCTTCTTCCTTCAGGTCCAGATGGATACCGATACGTCCGCGGCAGACCTGCAGCACTTGATCCAGCGACGGGACCCGCTCGGTGGCGTAGTCGGCTCCAAACCAACTGCCAGCGTCCAGCGCAGATAACTCGGCCCAGGTCAGGTCGTTGATTCGCCCGGTGCCATTGGTCGTCCGGCCCACCTTCGCATCGTGCATGATCACCAATTTGCCATCACGTGATGTGCGAACATCGATCTCGACGGCCGTTGCGCCAGCTTCGATGGCTCTTTCAAAAGCAGCGATGGTGTTTTCGGGACGATCGAGCCTCGCACCACGATGAGCGGAGAGGCGTTGGACGCCCCGAGCGGCAGCGGCCAATTCCGCTGAGGTATCGGCGCTGACGGAAGGATCGGCAGCGTTCACTTTCGCATCGGCGTTTCCAATCGCGGTCCCTAGGAACGCGGCTAGAAATACGAGGCAACCGATCCTACCACGCATACGATTCTCGACTCGGCCTCGGCAATGCACCATGGCAGAAACGGTTTGTTCCAAGAAGGGTATGTTGCTCATGGTGTCGGATTGTCCAGGTTTTTCAGTCGCAAATCGTGTTTGATCGCTAACTCGATGGCTACCAAATGTAAATGTCAATGCTTTATTGTACTTCGAGAACTTGGTGCCAGAAAAGTACTACTTCTGTCTGGAGTACGGAGAATCGCGACACGCAAAACGAACACATCGGGGTGCCAGATCGACCGCTAGGACGCGTTGGCGGCGTCGCTTCGTTTCCGCCACCAGAACCCGAACACGACCGCGGCGGCGTAGACGATCCAAATCGTGGCGACGATGCGAAACGCCAACGGGTCGCTCTTGTCGTGATACTTTTCCAAAAATGAGGTGATTGCTGACGCGGTCGCTCCGGCAACGGCGAGTCCCATCAAGACATTCCACACCCAACGGCTGAACCCGGTCGGCCGGTTGGTTCCCAGAATGCGGTCGCTGTTCATCATCAGGAAGAAGGTGAAGTAAGCGATCGGCAGCAGCATGACCGCGAACGTACCGGCAAAGATCGCCAACCAAAATCGCAGGCTGTCGTCCGTCCACAACGCCACCCAACTGGCTCCCGTCAATCCAGCCACGGCCACCCCGAGCACGAACATCGCTTCGCTGGTGGGACGACCTGAGATTTCTCGAAACGCATAGCCATTAATCAGCATCAAGATGATGATCGTGGAGAACCCCATTCCGAACACGCCCAGACCGAAGACCAATTTCGCGTTACGTTTACCCAGCAGTGGTGTCAAAGTTTGTGACAATTCAAACGCGTCGCGTTTGACGAGGGCTGCGGCCAAGCGTTTTTCGGCTTCGGGCAAAGCAGCTACCATCTGCAGTTTTGTGTCGTGATCGGTCGATTCGGCGGCAGCACCGAGGGTCGCATCGACGCGTTTGATCAGATCGGTTTCCACGTCCGTGAACAAAGGCGATTCTTGCATCACGACTAAGTCAGTCGATGCCAATTTCTCGTCGATTTTATTGTGAAATGACGAGGCGGCCGCAATCACAACGCAGCTCGTCACGAGTACGAACGGGATTGCCATGCCGGTGGCCAAGTCAAATCGTGCCAAGCCACGAAACGTTTTGTCCCAGCCGCGGGCCAGCATTGAATAGGGCAAGAGGAATGTCATGTTGATGCCAACGGCGGTGGCGATTGCTGAAATCATCACGCTCCGCTGCGTCGGCATCAGCGTGTCCATCCAAAAAGTTTGCGCATCGGGTGATAATCCATCGACGAGCCCGCGGAGGTCACCGGCGGGACGAACGAACTGCGTGAAGTCGGGGATCATGCCCGTCAGCATACTGCTGAAATTGATTTCGCCCTTGGCCAGCAAAAGGATGGCGACGCCGAAGAAGCAGATCACGATCAGACCGATCAATGCTTTTAAGAACACATCGAATATTTTCGCCGCCCGTCCACCACGCAAATTCAGCATCACGATGCCGCCGGCGGCGAGCAGCAATGCGACCGTCACCGTCCACTTGGTCGACGCGGCGTCGCCGAGCCCTTCACCGCTGCCGATCGATGTGAGGTTCTTGTCGAGAGCGTCATAGCACAGGCTGAACTGGGGCATGCAGAAAATCATGTTGGCCATCACCGTTGCGATGACCCATCCCCAAGCCAGGGCGGGATTGATTTCCGAGTTGATGGCTTCGAAAGGTCGCCGGCCCGTGGACAACGTCACGTAACTGATCGCTGACAACATCACCACGCCGAGCACGATCGCGACGAGCTGCAGCCACAACATGCTCGTGCCGCCGAGCACGCCGAGAAACAGCGATCCCGCGAGCGAACCGCCGCCCAACGTGATCGCGCTCTGTAGCCACCCCGGTCCCGACAGTTTGACGTAAGCCCGCCAGGTCGTGCCCTCGGCTGCGGCTCGGCGGAGTAATTCACGATCAGCACGAACTTTGTCGCTGATTTCCGCCGGACCTCCCGTTAACGGATTCTCGGAGAGGCCAGAGGGGCCTTGCGGAGCGGATTCAGGGGCGGACGCCATGAGCGAATTGAGTTGGTTCGGGAACGGAAACGGATGGTTTTCGGGCGTAGAGTATCGCCTGGGGGCGAATCATAGCAGGAGATCGTAGGAGAGTGGGAGAGTGGGAGAGTGGGAGAGTGGCCAGACGACTCCGTCGGTCTGAGCTGGTCCAGGCTTCTGTTCTCGCGACGGGCGGAGCCGTCGGTCGACAATGTCACGCAATTGTTATCGGCAATGGGATCACTTCGTCGATTGAATCTGCTCCGCTGAGCAGCATTTGCAAGCGATCGACGCCTACGGCGACGCCACTGCAGGCGGGTAATCCGCGACGCATCGCCGTGACGAGGGTCGTATTGACCGGTAGCGGATCGCGTCCGGCTTGGCGGCGGACCTCGTTGTTGACCTCGTAGCGCCGGACCAGTTCATCGGCGTCGAGTAGTTCGTCGTAGCCGTTGGCGAGTTCCACACCGCGATAAAACAATTCGAATCGATGAGCAAATCGCGGGTCGTCCTCACAGGGACGTGCCAATGCCGCCTGCGTGACGGGATATCGAGTCAGGATCGTGGGAGCATCCGCGCCGAGATGCGGTTCGATCAAATGGGGCAGGAGCACATCGAGTAGCGAATCACGATCGTTGCCGATCGAAATCGCCAGCTCCGAGTCGATATCACGCACGAATTCGGAAACCCGCTCGATCGGCGTCTCGACGGGGTCGATCCCGAGCTGTTGAGAAAAGGCGTCGCGGTAGCTGATCGTTTCGAAATGAGAATTTGCAAACAGCTGAGCCGCGAGATTTCCGAGCAGCTTGATACCCGACGCGGCATCACCCCCGACCTCGTACCATTCGAGCATGGTGAACTCGACATTGTGCCGGGCACCAATTTCACCTCGCCGAAAGACGGGTGAGATGGCAAAAATGGACGGTGCCCCCTGAGCCAGCAAGCGTTTCATTGCGGACTCGGCTGACGTTTGCAAATAATACCGCGGCGAGGCGTTCGCCTCGGGCGACGGCGGTATTCCTAGCTCTCGGCAGGGGATGCCAATGGGATCGAGGAAGGCATCGATCACACAGTCACGACTGAGGCAGGGTGGGTGGACTTCGAGGAAGCCGTTTTCATGAAAGTAGTCGCGGAGGCGCCGTAAAAGCCCATCGCGCAAGGCTAATTGTCCAACAAAATCGACGAAATCCGGCCCCGGCACCGCGATTGGATACGCCGTATCGGTGCTGCCGCTGGCAGCGTGAGAGTCCGTACGAAGTGCGTTTTTTGTGGTGTTTCTTGCTGGATTCATCAGTTTTCTGCGGCCGTGGGACTGCTCGACGAGAGTGTCGTCAAAACAATTACAAAGCCGTTACATATTAGTGCACGGAACGTGACATGGGACGGGTGGAGTAGCGGTATTCTACCAGCAGTTTTAACACTTCCCTTTCGCACGACGAGTTCAGGATCGCACTCTCATGTCGACCGTAACCGAACCTTCCCGCAATCGCGGCGGCAAAAATCATCATCATCACCCGATTTCGGACGTCGCACACGAAGACGATACCGAGACGCTTGATCCGCTCGACGCGGAACTCTGGAATCGTCCGGGCTTGGCAGACGCGCTACCGCTAAACGATTCCACTGGCCAGCACCGCCCCGCGGCGGAGGATGCGGACGGTTTTTCGTCGCTGGTTGCTCAAAAAGCAGCCAAGAAACGCGATATGGCGCGGCCGACGAAGTCGGAGCGAGTTCGTACCGATAACCTGAGTTACTGGGCGATCGGTTGGTTGGCCATGGCTCACCTGGCCTGTCTCGCCGCCCCGTTCTATTTTTCATGGCAAGCGGTCGTGACCGCGTTCGTGTTGCACTGGGTCGCCGGCAGCCTCGGGATTTGCTTGGGCTATCACCGCATGCTGACCCACACCGGCATGAAAACGTACAACTGGGTCCGTTACCTGTTCGCCGGGCTCGGCTGCTTCGCTGGCGAAGGTTCGCCACTGGACTGGGTTGCCGACCACCGCAAACACCACGCTCACAGCGATCAAGAGGGCGACCCGCACTCGCCGCACGATGGTGGGCTGTGGAGCCACATGATGTGGTTGGCTTACAACACGCACAACGGCGACCGCAAAGCATACTTGGAGCGGTGGGCACCCGACTTGTACCGCGACCCAATGATGCGTGCCTTTGACAAACTGTTTTTGCCGATCCACATCATCGTCTCGCTGGCTTTGTTCGGCGGTGGCTATTACTTCGGTGGCGTCTACATGGGCATGTCGATGCTGCTGTGGGGCATGTTCGCACGCCTCGTATTCGTGCTGCACGCCACGTGGATGGTCAACAGCGCCTCGCACATGTTCGGTTACAAGAACTACCAAACGACCGACGATAGCCGCAACAACTGGCTCGTCGCGATCGTGGCCTACGGCGAAGGCTGGCACAACAATCACCACGCCTACCCACGGATGGCCAAGCACGGTCACAAGTGGTGGGAGTTTGACATCACGTGGCAGTCAATCCGATTGCTCCGCGCCGTCGGCCTGATCTGGGACGTTGTCGATTACCGGACCGCCGCTGAAAAGCGAGCCGCCGCGGCTAAGAAAAAAGAAGCGGCCAAGTAGGTAAACGTAGGACAGGCTTCCAGCCCAGGGCTGGAAGGGTGTATTGGTCATGCCAAGCCAAGTAGCTTGGCGGTCGAGACGTGTGATGACGCGACATTTCGTGATCGGTGCGGTTTCTTCTTCTTCGGACCGCGTCTTGCTTTGCGATACTCAGCCAAGTCAATCTTGCGTGCGA
>JBDNIG010000436.1:0-11397 GCA_041688415.1 Rhodopirellula sp.
CACCGCTTCGCGTTGCTGCTGGGTGGACAACGAGCGCAAGAAATGGACCAGATCGGTGACTTCGCCAGGCTTCAGTTGAGCAGAGCTGGGCATCGGCGTGCCGGGCATCCCGTAAACGATTCGCCGGTACAGGGATTCGGGATCGTCCGCCCCCTTAAAAATCCCGAGCGTGAAGTCGCGTGCGGTCGTCGGCATACCCTCGGCATCGAACATGACGAACGTGCTGTCACCCTTACCGTCGGCGCCATGGCACTGCGCACAACCACTGTTCAAATACAATTCATGACCGCGCTCGATCGACGCTCGATTGGTTTCGTCCAGTTTGGGAACTTCGCTGCTGGCACCTGGGGTCGTCGCTCGCAAGGCGTAGTCGGCAATCTCTTCCTGGACATCTTCGTCTTCGAAGTCTTCGTCGTTGAGCCCTTCGACTTCACGCAGCATGTTGGAATAAAAGTCACGTGCTCCGGCGCTTACGAGGCGATAGATTTCATCAACCAACGCATCACGGTCAGCCAACGACAGATGCGCCCAGGGCGGCATGGATGAGCCGGGCATGCCGCGCAGCAGCACATTGTGAAGATCTTGCCGCGAGGGCACGCTGTTCTGCGTACTTACCAAACGAAATTTTCCCGCACGCAAATCACGCGGACGGGGAAATAAGTACTTCGACGCCTTTGCCAAGCCATCACCCGTCTCCCCATGACACCCGGCACAGTGCTCCAGGTACAAGTGCCGAGAGTGTGTCACCGACTGGGCCGCTTCCACCTCGTCGATCGCGCCCTCGGCAAGCGGTTCTTCGGCGTTCACCGAAAGCAATGGTAGGCAAGCGAGGCAGATACTCGCGACCGCGAACGCCGCCGTCATCACGTGACGCCCAACAAGCCGGCGACTTTGCCACCGAACCCGATCACAGGTCCGCGTTAGCTCACAGGACACTCGCATCGAGCTGTGATCACAACATTCGCGAACATCAAGACCCGAGGGGCAACAGGCAGACGCGAGACTGTTCATGACGATTATCCAAAAGATCCTGTCGGTAGTGAAACTGCAAGGTTCATTGTATACATGGATATGCACAATGTGCAAGCAGAATAAGTGCGGCGTACTGTCGCATCGGAATCTTGCAGTTGAAATGAGTTGCCGCCATTGGTCATTCCGGTCTCACCGATGCATCGGACCGGCATGAGCGGTGGCGATGATCGTTTGCCATGGTCTCCCATCATTCCTGCTCATCCAGGCTGAAGGTCGGATGCTTGACATCGATCAACGAAACGTTACTCTGGAATTCGGTGGATTGTAGTGGCGGATAAGCCGCGATAGCGGCTCGCGAGGCTGTGTCGTGTTTCCACGATCCCATTGCAACGAATTTCGATGTTCAAATTTGCTAGGAGCAAACAGAAATGTTGTCGATTGAAGAACGTCCTCACCCGGTATTGATTCAAGGCGGCATGGGGGTCGCCGTTTCCGGTTGGGAGCTGGCACGAGCCGTTTCGATGACCGGACAACTTGGCGTTGTTTCGGGCACCGCCATTGACGCCGTCCTGGCCCGTCGCCTGCAACAAGGCGACCCAGACGGTCACATGCGACGGGCACTCGCGGAGTTCCCCTACGCTTCGATGGCGCAGCGGATACTGGATCGCTACTTCATTCCCGGCGGCAAAGCGGAGGCGGCGGCATTCAAGCCGACCCCGGTGTTGCCTGCCGAGCCGACGCAAGAGCAACTCGAGCTTGTCGTTGTTGCGAACTTCGTGGAAGTCTACTTGGCTGGCGAAGGACACGCTCGCCCCGTTGGCATCAACTACTTGGAGAAGATCCAGACGCCGATCTTGCCATCGTTGTTCGGTGCGATGTTGGCGGGCGTTGAGTACGTGTTGATGGGTGCCGGCATCCCACGGGCCGTCCCCGGTGTTCTGGACCGGCTGGCGAAGGGTCTGGCCGTGGAGTATCCGCTGCATGTTGAGAATGCGACGAAAGAGGACCATTTTGTAACGCGATTTGATCCGATCGCGTTTGGTGGTGGCGATATTCCGTGGTTGGAACGACCGAAATTTTTGGCGATCGTCGCTTCGGTGACACTTGCCAGCGTGTTAGCGAAGAAGGCGAGCGGGCGAGTCGACGGTTTCATCGTCGAAGGCCCAACGGCGGGCGGTCACAACGCCCCACCGCGCGGCAAGATGGACCTGAATGATCGCGGGGAACCGATCTACGGCGACCGTGATGCCGTCGACCTCGACGCGATCGCAGCGTTAGGCATGCCATTTTGGCTGGCGGGTTCGTATGGATCGCCAGACCAAGTTGCCGCCGCGGTTGCACGCGGTGCAAACGGAGTGCAGGTTGGGACGGCGTTCGCATTCTGTGACGAATCAGGAATCCAGCCGGAGTTAAAACGACGGACGATCGAGTTGTGCGTTCGTGGCGAAGCCGACGTGGTCACCGATCCATTGGCATCGCCGACAGGATTCCCATTTAAAGTCTTGCGGATGGAAGGTTCGATGTCCGAGCAGTCGGTGTATGAAAGCCGCCAGCGAGTTTGTGATCTAGGATTCTTGCGTCAGGCCTATCGAAAAGACGACGGCACGATCGGCTGGCGTTGCCCCGGTGAGAAGGTGGCAGCATACACGCACAAAGGTGGCAAGCTTGAAGACACGGTTGGACGCAAGTGCATCTGCAATGGTCTGATCGCCAATGTCGGCTTTGCCCAATCTCGCCGAGATGGTTTTCAAGAACCGGCGATTATCACGTGCGGCGACGACGTTACCAACATCACGCAATTTCTCCGTTCGCCCGAATCGACCAGTTACACCGCCGCCGACGTCGTCGAGCGTTTAATGTCAGATGTAACGGTAATGTCAGATGTAACGGCTGAGGTATCTGTCTAATCGCCTCCACCCCTATGGAACGGAGTTCACCACGAGTTTCGGTGCGTTGGGAGATGCGCCGAAAAACTTGGCGATGTCTGCTACGGCCGGTTTGTCCCATACAAAGAAAGATCGCAATGCAAAATCAACCACGCCATGAACTCGGTTCGAAAGCCCGTGTGTTACTGACCAGCGTCTTTGGTCCCTATGCTCAGGACGATGGAATTGGCAGTCGCGTGATCAACCCGATGGAGCTATACCACAATCAAGTAACGCGTGTCCAACAGGCTTACTCGCTGCGGACCTTTCAACGCTCGTGGGGGTTGATGCTCATCCAAGCCAATCTGCAAGCCCCTTGCCGTCTACTCGACTTTCCCAGCGAACAACGTTTTCTAGAGGAGATCAAGACCAACCCATACGACATCATAGGCATCAGTTCGATCCAAACGAACCTGCTCAAAGTTCGCAAGATGTGCAAGTTGATCCGTAAACATCAGCCACAGGCAACTCTCGTGCTGGGAGGACACATCGCCAACTTGCCTGGGCTAGACAAATGGTGCGCTCCCGATCATATCGTCACTGGCGACGGAGTGCGTTGGATGCGTGAATTCGTCGGCGAAGACGGCAGCGCAGCGCTGAAGCACCCGCAGGTCCTAGCGAATATCGGCACAAGGATCATGGGTGTCAATCTGAGGAATCATCCCGGCGATGTCGCTGCCACCTTGATTCCGTCGGCAGGCTGTCCACTGGGATGTAATTTCTGTTCGACGTCTGCCATGTTTGGTGGGAAAGGCAAGTCCATCAAATTCTATGAATCGGGCCAGGAATTGTTTGACATCATGTGTCAATTGGAATCGAACCTGCGTGTGAAGGCGTTCTTTGTGATGGACGAGAACTTCCTGGTCGACAAGAAGCGGGCCTTGGAGTTGCTGGACTTGATGCAGAAACATGAAAAGCCCTGGTCGCTGTATCTGTTTAGCTCCGCAAATATCTTGCAAAAATACACGGTCGAACAGCTCGTTGAACTGGGCGTTTGCTGGGTGTGGATGGGCTTGGAAGGCAAGGATTCGCAATACAAGAAGCTGGCTGGTACCGACACTCGCTCCCTGGTCGCGAGTTTGCGTGAGCATGGCATTCGGGTGTTGGGTTCAAGCATCATTGGGCTGGAGACGCATACTCCGGAAAATATCGACGAAGCCATTGAACACGCCGTCAAGCATCAAACGGAGTTCCATCAGTTCATGCTTTACACTCCGATTCCTGGAACGGCACTCTTCCGAGAGCACGAACAGAACGGGACGCTGCTAAAGCCAGCCGACATTTCCATCCCCGACATCCACGGGCAACTTAAATTCAACTTCCACCATCCACATATTAACGATGGACAGGAGACGGAATTCCTGCTTCGCGCGTTCCATCGCGACTTCGAAGTCAACGGTCCGAGCTTGATCCGTATCATTCGAGCCAACTTGATGGGTTGGAAACGCTATCGGCAACATCCCGACGCACGAATTCGCGCGAGATTCGCCTATGAGGCGGCCAACTTGCCCGTGAAATATGCGGGCGTGCTATGGGCCACGCGACAGGCCTATCAGCATGATTCACTCTTGGCAACGCAGGTCACCGATTTGCTGGGCGAACTTTACCAAGTCTGTGGCTGGCGATCGCGTTTGGCGGCTCCGATCGCTGGTCGCTATTTGCTGCACAAACTGCGCCGCGAACAATCGCGACTGGTGGCCGGCTGGACCTACGAACCTCCTACATTTTATGAAACCAACATGCCCGGCGATTCGAGCACCGCCGAGTACATGCCAGGCGTCGCGGCACAGTGTCCATTGGCGTCAGCCCAAGACAGCACGAAACATGACCGCAGTGTCGCATAGATTCGAGCGAGAAATAAGTGTCCAAAATGGGTCTTGATCGCGCGATCCTTAAGTTCTCATACAGTGAATGCGACATGAATTTTCACACCTTACCTAGCTGTATTTATCTTCGAACAGTTCTTCGATCGATTCGGGCGAGCGACCCTTCGTTTCGAGCAGTCTCCATCCGATCACGACGAACTCGATGCCCACGCCGCCGATCCAAAGGAGCACATTGAACCATGAAAAATCCATCGACACTGCCGTCCCGATTGACGAGAGCGTGAATGGGAACCCGAGAGTTCCGCACCCGTTCATGCAGATGAAGCCGTAGATTGCGACATATCGCCGCGCATGTTTTGGCAGTGAATATTGCTCGAAATACTTTCACGATGGAATGTTTGGCAAGATCCCCAACGGGAAATCGCAAACCTGGATCGCATCAGTCGTTGAACTCCATCGCGACGATATCGAGATGGAAGTTCGTGTAGGATTTCAAGTGACCTTGGGCCCATAACACGAAGTGTGTTCCGTTTTGCGCGGGGATCACGGGACGCAATTGATCGGTGATGGAATTGCTGGTGAGCGCTGTCCACTTCCATGTTTTGCCACCGTCACCGGTTCGGCCTCGATACAGTTCCCAGTGCCGCAATCCATCGCTGGCGGAAATGATGGGTTTGCCCGAGGTGGGATCGGCGTTGGTCGAGATAACGGCAACATTTGGGTCGTGCGGATCGAGCGCAACCAAACCGGTGTAGTCGTCTTCTCCCGCGTACAGTTTGGTACCCGCGTATGCGATCTGGTGAACGTGCCACTGCGCACCATCCCAACGTCCGTAGTAGTAGCGATGATCCTGGCCGCCTTGACCGCGCCCGGTGCGTGAGGCGGCGCCATCGACCTGAACCGAAAACGCCAAGAACGGGTTGCCAGCTTCATCCAATTCTAAATCGCTGGCCCAGGCCACGCGATCTGCCCCGCCGGCGAAAACTTCGGTGAAGCTGTTGGGTTTCAGCGTAGATCGAGCGCCCAATTCCGTCGCAAGCTCATCTCCATTACTTCGATGCAGTTTGCCATTGCGATAGAAACCATGGTAAATACTGTTGTCATACGCTCGCGGGTGATCGTCGCTCAGCATGAAGTGGACGCTGTCGCGACTGTTGCTGTTGTAGACAACGTAGGGGCGCGTGCCGTCGAGTCCGGTATATCGGGGGTCGTCCTTCAAGTCGTCTCGCGTCCACTCGAGCAACCGCCATCCATAACGCCAACTCTCACCACCGTCATCGGAGATCGTGCAATTGGGGTTGAAGCCACGTCCACGGTGGAAGTTGTAAATGCGATCGTTCTCGCCGGAGAGTCGAAACACGTTAGCGTACGTGTAGCCCGCGCCAACATCGAACGTCTGCTCCTCCGTCCAACTGTTGATCGTGCCCGGATGCTGCGTCATTCGCCAGCGTTGCAAGTGGTCGCTGCCATGCTTGCCGTAGACCGCCAGCAGTCGCCCGTCGGCCAGCACGCAGAGGCTTGCAACGTCGTGATCGTCACGTTGAAATTTCGGATGCAACACAAAGTGCTCGATTTGTTTCGAAGCGGGGTCGAACGAAGTCGCAACGAGATCACCGGCATCCGAATCGCCAGAATCATCGCCCGCCACAGACGTGAAAACAATCTTGCCATCGACGACCACGACCCGCTCCGCTTGAAACCAACACCACCCGCCATTGGGTTGAAGCGTGATCGGATCGGTGGCCAGTCCATTGCTAGCAATGCTCAAGAGTAGAACAGCCGCGAGGATTCTCATGGTTGGGAACATTCGGTACATCGGAAATCAGGGGGAGAGTACGAGTGAGGCCGCATATGTGACAGCGCCACCTGCTTGTCACGGGCCGCGAATCATTCTATCCTCATAATTGAAGAATCACCACCCTGTAATTCGTCAATCGTTCCACAGGCACTCACGTTTCAACCAAAAGTGGAGAACACCGCCATGCCCAGCTTCCCTCATAGCTATGATGTTGTCGTGATTGGCGGCGGGCCGGCGGGTTCGACGGCGGCCACGTTTTTAGCGCGTCAAGGACATCGCTGTTTGATCCTCGAAAACACGGTCTTTCCGCGCTATCACATCGGCGAATCGCTGATCCCGCATACCTACGGAACCCTCGATCGGCTGGGTTTGCTGCCGAAAATGAAGGCCTCGGCGTTTCCGGTCAAGCGCAGCGTTCGCTTCGTCTCGCCCTCGGGACGCCACGCCGATCCGTTTTATTTCTCGGAAACGATTCCTGGCGAAGAGGCAACAACGTGGCAAGTCGAACGCGCCACTTTCGATCAGATATGCTTGGATCATGCGCAGGACAACGGAGTGGAAGTGCGAATGCAAACGCAGGTGCAGTCCGTTTTGTTTGACGACTCGGGCCAAGCGATCGGTGTCGAAGCGAAATCACGCGGCGGCCAACCGAAAATAATTTCCGCACGCGTTGTGATCGACGCCTCGGGACGATCGACGATCATCGGATCGCAATTGGGATTGAAAACCGACGTGAACGGATTGGACAAAGCTGCGGTGTGGACGTATTTCAAAGGTGCCAAGCGTTGGCCTGGAATCGACGCGGGTGAGACGACTGTGTTCATGATCCCCGAGCGTGGTTGGTTCTGGTACATCCCCTTGCCTGATGACAAAACGAGTGTCGGTGTCGTCGCTTCGCCGGAGTACCTGTTCGCTAACGACAGCGATTTTGAAAACGCTTACAACCGTGAAGTCAAGCACTGCGAACCACTGCAAGAGATGCTCGTAGGTGCAACTCGCGAAGGACGCATTCACGGCTTGCGCCGGATGGCTTATCGCAACCGACAAGTGGCTGGCAATGGCTGGGTCATGGTCGGCGACGCGGCTGCGTTCCTCGATCCGATCTATTCGTCGGGACTGTTCTTGGCACTGGCGTCCGGGGAACTGGCTGCGGGCTGCATCCACACAGGCTTGACCACCAACGATCTGTCGGCCAAGGTCCTTGGTTCATTTAGCGGGTCGCTGTGGAATGGGATTGAAGTGATCCGCCGCTTGATCCATGCTTTCTACGATCCCGAATTCAGTTTCGGCGCGTTCGCGGAGCGATTCCCCGAGCAGCGTGCGGCCCTGATTGATTGCTTGGTCGGCAATGTCGTCGACAAGGATATGAGTAAGTTTCTTGAGGCGTTGGCCAAAATGACCGCGGTGCCTGAACCTGCTTAACAGTCCATGCATAACCAGAACACGAACCGTATTGGAGAAATCGAATGTCGCGGAATTGGTATCCGAAATGGATGATGATGATTCACTTCGCATTTTTAGCGAATTTACTGGTCGGAACCGCACTTGCTGCTGACCCTCAATCAACGCATTCTCAGCTATGGGGTGCACACGGCGAACGATGGACTGCGGAAAGTCGTTTGCCCGACTTCTCTTACGCGGGCTACCATCGTGGTGAGCGTGAATTGCCGCGGCTGACCGCCGATGTTTCGGTGAAGGACTTTGGTGCCGTTGGCGACGGCAAGACCGATGATACGGACGCATTTCAAACTGCGATTCGCGAAGCTGCCGGTAAGACGATTGCGATACCCGCGGGCACTTACGTGATCACCGACATGCTGGAAATACGGCGCAGCGGAACGGTCCTGCAAGGTGATGGCGCCGAGGAATCGGTGCTGAAGTTCCCGACACCGCTGAACGAAATCAAGCCCAATTGGGGTGCGACGACGTCGGGCAAGCGAACGAGTAACTATTCTTGGTCGGGTGGTATCATCTCCATCGTCGGCGCAGTGTCGCCAGATCGATTGGCAAAGGTTACCGAACCCGCCAACCGTGGCGCGACGAGCCTCGTCGTTTCCTCGGTAGGGGCGTTTCATGTTGGCGATGAAATTCGACTGAAAATGTCCGATCGCGACGATCAATCGCTGGCGAAGTACCTGTATGCAAATGACCCTGGTCCGCTCAAAAATCTGGGGCGTCACGCGAGTACCGTGTTCATTGCGAGAATCACTGGCATCGACGAAAAATCGAATCAGATTGAGTTTGATCGCGCACTGAGAACGGATGTGCGACTTGATTGGAAACCGTCGATTTATGCTGCCGGTAGCAGTGTCGAAGAAGTGGGCATCGAGCGACTCGGGTTCGAGTTTCCGCAAACACCCTACGAAGGACATTTTTCGGAACAAGGTTTCAACGCGATTGCCATGAGCGACGTACGGCATTGCTGGGCACGCGACGTGAAAATCACCAATTGCGATAGCGGTGTCTTTCTGCGAGGCACCAATATCACGCTCGAACAAATCGTGCTGGAATCGGAGCGGCCCGTCGAACCGACTCGCCAGGCGACGGGGCACCACGGAATCACCCTTGGGGGCCAAGATAATCTACTCACGGAGTTTGACTATCGCACACGCTTCATGCACGACATCACGGTGACGCGAGGATCGACCGGCAACGTGGCAGCCGATGGCCGGGGCATCGACCTCTGTTTTGATCATCACTGCTATGCCCTGCATGCCAACTTGTTCACGAACATCGACTTGGGTGAGGGCACACGCATGTTCCAATCCGGTGGTGGTTCGGCACTCGGCCGTCACTCCGGCGCATGGGAAACTTTCTGGTGCATCCGCTCACGCCGACCTCAGAAGTGGCCAAAGGGTTGGGGGCCAGACCTGATGAACCTCGTCGGCGTCGAGTCGAACGAGCCCGAAGTATTGGATATCGATGGTCGTTGGTTCGAACCGATTTCGCCGCAGCGATTGCAACCCGCGAATTTATACCAAGCACAACTGTCAGCGCGACGCGAAGCAGATCATCACCGACTTGATGGAGACCCCAACTGATCCGTCGCACGATATCCGTCATCAACGCAAACAACATTTGACTGACAATGAATGACGTTTACTCTCGCTTACTGAACTCGATCAACTTGTCGGCCGCGACGTTCTCATGTGTTTCTTCGATGGCATCGGGCCAGCGGATCGTGATCGAATCAACTTGTTCCGCTTCACCGAGTCCGAAATGTAGCGTCGAAGGGCTCTGTGACAAATACGAACCTTCCGCACCGACTTGCATCATCAACACCCGCTCGCCGATGCGGACTCGCACGCATGCCCCGAGTGCCGCCGTGTTGCCACTGGGTTACCGCAACCGGATGTCAATCCAATGCCCCGAATCCAGCGTCGTGTTGTGCAATAACCGCAGGTGCCCACCATGCGATTGAATTGCAAGATCGACCTTTCCGTCACCGTCGTAGTCCGGTCACATGATGACGCGGGTAAGGTTGCGAACTTGCTCGAAAATCCCCCGTGATTCTTCGGGTCGTCTGCTCAATGCCGCCCGTACAACATCACGATGCTGCCCGCCAAACACCTCGGCTACTTGCTGTTGGAAGTTCTCTTTCCAGTTCGAGATTTCGAGATGCGCCATGCTGGGTGCGAACGGTCGGTCCACACCGAACTTCCAATTGTAGTCGTCAGGAAAACTGCGGTTTTGACTCGGTTCGGAATACAGCAACAACCACGCGCCACTCAGCGCCACGCGCCACTCAGCGCCACGCAACCGAAACCGCCACCGATGAGCGCACGAGTGTAAAATACGCGGCGAGCGGACTTCAGTTGTCGCAGTGCATCGGGGCTATTCGCCGCGACGGAGGCGGTGTCAACGTGAATGATGCCGCCCTTGGCAGCTCATTCACTCTTTTTGATTTGTTGGCGGTTGGGTTGAGTGGTTTTGAAACACCGCAAAATTCGTATTTCGCAGGAAATCATCGCCGATCTGGTTTATCTCCGAGATCGAATTATGCAGCGGACAAGGCTCCTTCACGCCACACCAACCAGGACCGTACGGACACATTCCCGCACTTTCGCGCTCAAACAATTCCACAACGTCTTTGAGCGAAATCTCAGCCGGAGGTCTGGCAAGACGATAGCCGCCACCGGGCCCTGGAGAACCTGTGACCAGCCCACCGCGTGACAATTCCGTCAAAATCTTGCCAACCAGTGGGGCCGGGAGATTGCGGCTCTCGGCGATCTGCTTGCTCGACTCGACCGCACCCGATGGGAACAGCTCTGTCAAGCGACTCACGGCGGCGATAGCGTTTTGTGACGTCTTTTGGTGAAACATCGATAAGAAACTCGTTGATTGTCGAATGTGGGATCAGCCCATCAGGAGATGGCGTTCGCCGCCCGCTCACGAATCAATCACACCCGAAGGGCCAGTGCAGGAACGCTCATGGCAACCGTGGTTTGTGGCAACTGTGCCATTATGTGGCGACTGTGCCATTATGTGGCGACTGTGCCATTATGTGGCGACTGTGCCATTATGCGGCAGCAGCGGCGGTTCGCCCAGCCGGCAATTGCCAACGAGAAACTGAAACACACCGTCTCGATCAGATTTGAAGATCGTCAAAGGCGCAGAACCAAGGTCTAAATACCCGTCGATAGGCTTTCAATTTCTTCGGCAACCTTGGATGACTTCAAAACGGCTGACTTCGTGCATGAAAAAGGAGAATGCATAAAAAAAGGGAACGTGCATAAAAAAAGGGAACGGGGTCGTTTCAGCGAGTTTGGAAAACGACCCCTTTCCCCTTTTTTTCGTCCTTTCCCCTTTTTTTCGTCGGCTGATCCAACGGAAGGGTGCGCCGGAGGTTTTTGAGGGATGGCTCAAGTATCCAAAG
>JBDNIG010000437.1:0-2727 GCA_041688415.1 Rhodopirellula sp.
CGTAATTTAGCGTTCACTCGAAACCCTCGTTAGCGCGTATGAAAGGAATTTGAATTTGTCTCCGAATCATACGGGAAACGCCGGGGGTTTTCGAGTTCTCTTATGAATTTTGCAATCGACGTTCGCTTGATTGAGGTCTAGTGAGCGTCAAGTGTTCCGATAACAGCGACTCTTGAAGAATGCTAAACGTGTCTGTGTAACCGGACTCAATTAAACCTCTGATAATATTTATCCACTCGCCCGCAATTCGACCGTCCGCGATCGAGATGGTGTCCTGTAATAGCGACGCTACCTCGTCGGCGAATGACGATTCATCGTAAGTACTTTCGGACGCTCCGTCGCGAGACGACGATAGCTGGTAAACGTGAATCAGTTTGATCAAACAAATTGAATCCCGTTCGCTTCCATCTGTCGCAGCATAAAGCGACCGAAAAAGCGTCCTGAATCTGAAAACGCTTAACACAGAATGCCCGAAGTGATAGGCAAAATTGATGACATCGCACGGACCAACCTCTCTTGTACTGGTCAGACGAATTAGCCGATCAAATGCGCCAATTTGATCGCCTGCCGAAATCAGTAGCTGCAACGATTGCTTCGGGTGTGATTCGGTGAAGCGATCTACGGCAGACATCAAGACGGTTGTGAACTGCGGCGGGTTAGGTAACGAGCAAATCCCACGGAAATACCCAGCCATGAATTCGACATTGCCGCTCGACACAGCCGCATCGGCAATCGGCGACGCTAACTTCTGTTCATGGTCACGTTTGCCAATCGCAAATCCGATCCGATTTGCGGACAATGCTTCTTCGGAGTGCAGCCACTCCAACTCGTTGACTAGCAACGCTGGTGTCTGAATGATTTCGTCGGCAAGACCCGATAGCTCACCTTCCTCGTTTTGCATTTCGGCCCTGAATCGGTCGTCCCAAAGATCACAGGAAATTAGACTCCGTAGTCGGCCTCCAAAGTCAGCAGGCTGTAACGCAGAAATCCATTCCAGGAGTTGATCGCGAATCGGTGGCGTATTCATTTGATCGCCGGAGTAGAAAGAAGTGTCGATGCTTATTAAACGGTTTCGTAGACGCATGGACTGTGAAGCAGAAAGCACGCCGCCAGCTAAAGCCTCTCGAAACGGACTGATCACGCCACGCGAGATCGGCCAGAATAAGCTGTCGAGCAATCCATCGAGCAGATGAATTGCGACCTGGTTTGTTTGCTGACTTATCACATTTGCAATCGTTTGAATGCCGTCGACCAAAAGCTGAGCATCCTCATCTTCACCATTTGGTCGCCAAGCGTCAGGAACTCTGCGACCAACGTAGAATTCGGGAGGAATCGGTTTGCCAGTGGGACGCTGAAGAACATTTTCAACCGCCAATTTGCACAACTCGCCATTGTTTGATGACGCAAGCCGATCCGCCAGCACAGGGAGACGTTCACGAAAATGCAACGATGTTCCTGAACCACGAATGCGGAATAAGCTGGCCCATGTCTTGGTGGCGTTGTTCCCGATATTCGGCTCAGTTTCGTACTGGGCCAATCGGAATAGGCAGCGTTCAACCTCTGTGAAGTACTCGGGGAAGCATGCCATCTTTTCGAGCATCCAAACCAGGTATCGGCGACCTCCATGCCGTCCCGTCGAATCGTACTGGTCCAATGCTGCGATCGCGGTATCATCCGCCGACTCCAGCAATAAAGTCAAACTTGGTAGAAACCGGTCGGGGTCAAGCTCGATGACCGTTACAGCGATTTCTGTGATCCGTGAATTATGGAAATCGGTAATCGACAGGTTGCTCATGGTGTCGCGAAAGTAGTCCGACAACTGCGCCGTCACCTCCTCACCACCGTATTGGCTCGCACGAGTGTACAATTGGGCAAGCATGTTCGCGGGAAGCTTCTCCAGAAACGCATGTAGATCGTATTCGACGAACTGGCGCCAACCGTGTCGGAATAACGAGGGCAGAATAACTTCGGGACTTACGTACCAATACCGGCCCTCTTGTAGAACAAACCCGGAAATACGTTTCAGATGATCAACCTGTTGTATCATCTGCCGTTTGTCAGTTCCCGAAATTTCGAGTAGGCAATCTAGTTCATTGACGACCTCATCTCGAAATCCGATTCTTTGAAAGAGCGCAAGCAACCCCAGCAGGCTCCTTCGATCGTCGTCAGCAAGATAGCGTTCGAGGAAATCGTCAACGAACGTCGCGGATTGTGTCAGATCGCGAAGATCAATCGTGTCGCGATGGCCGCAGATCAACGCGGCGAAACGGATGGAACCATGCGACTTAGCGGTCACAAACCGCCGGTCGCGTTCATCAATCTCGGGAAAATTGGTTTCCAAAATCTGTTGAACCACGCCAGGCGACATTTTTTCAAGCCAGCGTCCAGGATCGTAGACCTGGGAAGTTCGTAAGCGTTCCAAATGCTCGATCGCAATCACGCGAACTCGATCAGTACATTTCGCCAATACAGTCCGAATTTCGTAGATGGCGTCAGCCCCGCACTCGTCGATGACAAGAATTAGTCGACACCCGGCACTTCGGGCCGCATGAGACGCAAGTCGACGGGCCTCAGCGTCAGGGCTGTAAGGGTGTATTGGTCATGCCAAGCCAAGTAGCTTGGCGGTCGAGACGTGTGATGACGCGACATTTCGTGATCGGTGCGGTTTCTTCTTCTTCGGACCGCGTCTTGCTTTGCGATACTCAGCCAAGTCAATCTTGCGTGCGA
>JBDNIG010000438.1:0-32929 GCA_041688415.1 Rhodopirellula sp.
ATCCAAACCCACCACCCATGGCGCGGCGAAACTTGCCGCGAACACTATCGGACGGGCCACCGATCGCTGCCGCCGCCACGACCAGATGATTTCCGCCGTAGACCAGCCGCCCTTCCTTGGCGAGCTGCTTGATCACCTGCCGCAATTCGCGATATCCATCGCCATCGAGGTGCAAATGGGTCGCGATTTGTTTGGGTTTGCTAGGGCGATATTCCGCCGCGTGGACCCATCGCAGCAAGCGATCGGTCAATTGTTGAGATACTTCCATGGCGACAGAATAACTACCCGCTCCGGTTCCTACAAACGGTGGACCGGACCCGTGGGCGCAATTCCGTTTCGTGCCCTATTTCCGGTAAGGGATCTCGCGAAAGATCCCATGGCGGCATGAGGTTTCGCAACCTCCGCTGCCTTCGTTTTTAGTCGCAGAAATTATCGATCACACCGACGCCATGCACGCCACGACGGCATAGCGTTTGGGAGAGGGTTTCCACCTCGCTGACCTCGGTTCGCTGCTCGTCGCGGACGATCAAGGCCGTTCCGCACAGAATGATCTCATCGATCGCCGCCGCACCACAGTCGACGACGATCATGTCGAACGACTGGCGCAACCGCATCAATACCTGATTGAGTTCTGCAGATTCAAAGTCCGCGCCACCCTCACGATCCAGTAACGGCAGGAGCGTCAGCGCGTCGGCCTGCGACGCCACGGCGATTTCTTCCAAGGGCAAGCTACTGCGGATCGCCTCGGGCCAACTATGATCGAGATCGAGTTGAAGATCAGACGCGATTTTAACGCCATTGCGATCCGCATCGATCAGCGCCACGCGAAGCCCTGAGAAGGCGATGCTGAGCGCCAAACCCATCGCCACCGTCGAACGTCCCTCGCCCGGCGTCACGCTCGTAATCGCAATCGTCCGCAAGCCATCGGCGCCAGCTTCGGCTAACCGCCCGGCGAGTTGCTCGGCCATGGAATCGGCAAGAAATAGTTGATCAATCGTGCTGGGCAGTATGAATTCGTCCACCTGCCAAGCCGCAATAAAATCGATTGGCGACTCGCTGACGGGCTTATCGTCGTTGTGAGACTCGCTGACGGGAGCGGGAGTGGCGGGAGTGGGTGTGGGCTCCGCTTCGGGTGTTGAGTGTTCGCGTGTAGCGGGCTCAGTCCGGCCGGTCGGTTGCCTCGCGTCCGGCGTAACGCTTGGTTTGAAGACGCGATCTTCGCTGATCTTTGCCTTGGTCGAGAGAACCATGACATCGATCGGCTTGCCGAATAACGATTCAATTGCGTCGGTCGACATTTCGTTGGTCTGCGCGGCGGGATCGTCCAGCGCGGTTTCAGTTCGTGCTCGCGGGGCCGGGGCAGCCGACTCGTTGGGCAGTTCGGATCTCTCCACCGTCTGGGCCTGCTCAGACGAGCATGCAGCCTGAGACGTGGTGATTCGGTTTCCGTCGCTGGCACGCTCGAATCGCAACAATGCCTCATCCAATCGACGCGACGCCAGCACGCTGGATTGAGCTACATTCTCCTGGCCGATCCGGTCGCGGAGCAACTGCGCCGCCATCGCTGCGGACGGTTCAGGAACGATTGTTTGGGACGGACTGTTGGACGATGACATGAACGATCTCGATGAATTTTCGGCTGAAGAAGAGAGCGAGGGGGAACGAATCCTTCGATTTCAGTGCGGCGAACTAACGCACCTGGACTTGGTCGGTGCCATCAAGCGGGGGCATGGCCACGTGAGCGTCGGCGTCAATGAGTTCTTCGCTGCCCGGCAAGGCAAAGCCAAAGTTTGGGGCAACGGGCGAATCCGTGGTGCGAACGGAACCGTTGTCGTTCGTGTCTGCTACCGTTTGACCCGCCGTGGAGGACTCGCTAGGTGAGGCCGAGCTGCTGACGGTCTGCCCGGCAAAATTCTGTGCGTTCGCGGGCGGCAAGTATTCTGCCCAGTTGCTGATTGGATTCGGTGTGCGACTCTTTACCAGGTTCGGCATCGCAGATCCTTCCTCGTCATCGCTGGGGAGCGGAGGCGTATCGTCATCGCTGGCGATGGATGAAGGGTCGGGATCGAATGCGGCTGCATCCATCGCCGCGACCGACGGCAGGTCAGCATAGGTTGCATCCATGCGGCGAATCTGTTCGTTCGCTTCGGAGGCCAACGGATCCATCACGTAGGCGGCACTTTCTCGCGGACTGTTTGTCGTTTCGTGCGACACCGGTTCGATCGGTGGGGACGTTATCGGCGACGTCGCGACGGAGAATTCTGGTTTAAAACGCGAACGTCGTTGCGGATTGTCGACAGAGTCATCAGCCGACGCGGATTTGCCTTCGGACGGTCGGATCGCGTTCGCAGTCATCGCGTCGGGATCACCGACTCGATTCTTTGAGAGCGAAAATGGTTCGCTCGTTTCGTCGCCGTTGGAACCTGCGAGCGGACCCGGCGCCGTGGTGTTTGGAGAGTCGCTCGAACGAGGCATCCAAATGGCGAGCACCGCAACGACGACGAGGGCGATCGACAAGGTCTTGCGAGTCGCCAATCGATCCACGAACGCGGCGACGTTGAGGTCGCGTATTCCGGCGCGCTCCATCAAGCCTGGACGTTGCGGTGCGGGCGGCACGACTTGCGCATCCCGCGTCTTGGTTTCCTGTTTCATGGCAACCGACTGCGTCGTTCCAACGGGTGTTGGCTGGGCATCGATTGGCTTGTCGACCGGTGCGTCCGCAGCGACTCTGTGTGTTGGCTCGCGGGGGAGCGTCTGGTCTGACGAAGACGCTTCCTCCATCGCGACAGTCGAATGCAAACTAGGCAAACGCAGTAGCGTGGGCGGCAATGGCTCCGCGTGAGTGTTTTCGCCGCGTTTTGTCGGCGTCACGCTGGAGCGTTCCGGAGAAGATTTTGTGGGTTTCGACGCGAGCGTCATCGTGGCATCCCTGCATGTGGAACCGGATCGAGTTGACGATCTTTCCCCCGCGTCGACACCGACGTGTCCGCGGAAGGAACGTGAGGATTGCTGGGGATAACGAATTTGGCGCCGCCACGACAAGACGAACCCGAGTAAAATTTGCCAACACGCGCTCGTGCAACCGCATGACGCTTATTTTGACCGCGTCCAGTAGTGCTTTACCAGGTCGATCAACCCTCGGTAGCGGTACGAACTGTCGACGTAGTGTTCGATGACGTAAAAAACGAAGTAGTAACAGCGGCAGAAGCTCCAGATTGTCAACGCCAACAAAATCAGATTGCGTAGCGTGACGATCGAGCTGAGCAGCAGGCCGCCGGACAAACATCCTAGCACGAGGAACAGGCCCGCTTTGAACACGATCACACTTTTAGACTGAATGTCGCCGCGCACCTTATTTCGAAAAAGTGATCGCCCTCGTGAATCCACCGCGTCTTGGTTTGGTTGTTGCGGTTGTGCAACCTGTTCCGCAGTGTGCGAGAATCGAGTTTTAACCATAACGTTTTCGCAGTTCCTGGGGGCTCGCACCGCGTGCGAAAGCGTATTGAATTTGCCAATTCAACCATGTTTGCTGGATCACGCCGCGGCGCAACCAGCGGCGGGCATCGACCGTGACTGGTCCGGCCAGGATCCGCGGACGATGTTGGCGGTAGAGCTGCGAGGATAGCAGGACATCTTCCATCAGCTCAACCTCGGCGAACCCTCCCACGTCCTCGTATTGACTTCGGTGGACGAAGAGTGCTTGATCGCCGAACACACGTCCGAGCACGCGCGCACGCAGCGCATTGCCGATTTCCAACGCACGAAACCGCCATTGCGGCGCATCAATCCGCTGACGGAATCCACCCCAGACCGGCCAACCTGCTCGCTCGATTTGACGAATCACGCTGGCGGGCAGTCGGTTGTCGGCATGCAGGAATAGCAACACTTCACCATGGGCGATCCGTGCTGCGGCGGCCAGTTGCCGACCACGCCCGCGAGGCGCGTCGATTACGATCACGTCACCCTCATGATGATGTGCGAAATGCCGCGCTCGAGCGACGGTGTCGTCGCCGCTGCCACCGTCACTGATGATAATCTCGAGACCGCCCAATGCTCCCGCTGAACGGAGCGCGGTTTCGATCGTTTGCGATTCGTTGAGTGTCGGGATGATGATTGAAACCGACTTTTCCATTTCACGTAGCGACTCCACAAACAAAAATGCGACTGATCCTTCGCGTAATACTATCTTGTTTGCTCACCGCTTGCTTGACTGCCCCTCAACTCTCACTCGCAGCTTGAGAACAAATATCCCGGGTCACCTATCGTTATGCCTACATCAAGACACCGTGGTGCTCCGGGGCGGTGATGCGGTATCGGGACAAGTATTTGGCGGACTGCGAGGACTCGGCGTCAGCCTCACATCACTCAACTTCATCGCGATCCCAATCAAGATCCTATGGGCCGCCGTCGCTTGGCGTCTCGGCAAGCGACGGCAGCAATTGGCCGAAGAGGCCAGTGAGTAACTACGCCAGTCCCATGCCGACGGCTTCGTCGGTAAAGATCGTTTGGGCGCGGTCGGGACCGACCGATAGGATACCAACGGGGACACCGACGAGCTCTTCGATCCGTTTGACGTAAGCGAGCGCGCCCGCTGGGAAATCTCCGACCGAGCGGACGTCGTCGACCGGTGAATTCCAACCGGGGATGGTTTCGAGAATCGGTTTGCAGCGGCGGAGTTGATCGGCGTGGCTGGGCACGTGATGGATCTCTTCGCCATCGAGTTCGTAGGCGACACAGACCTGCAGTTCTTCGAAATGAGCGAGCACGTCCATCATCATCAGCGCCAGTCGCGTGACGCCCGACAAGCGTGCCGTGTAACGAACCGCGACCGCATCGAACCATCCGCACCGTCGCGGCCGGCCGGTGGTCGTGCCAAACTCATTGCCGAGTTTTCGGATCTTGTCGCCGGTCTCATCGCTGAGTTCCGTTGGGAACGGGCCGCCGCCGACTCGTGTGCTGTAGGCTTTGCAAACACCGAGTACGTGATCGATCCATTTGGGAGGGACGCCCGCACCGGCACAAACACCCACGCCGCTGCTGTTGCTGCTGGTCACGAACGGATAGGTGCCGTGATCGATATCGAGCAGTGCACCTTGCGCGCCCTCGAATAAGAGCTTCTGATTTGCTTCGGCGGCATCGAGAATCAGGTCGGTCGTGTCGGCGATCATCGGCGCCAGACGCTCGGCCCATGACGCTGCCATGGGAACCATTTTCTCTGGGGTGATCGTGGCGAGTTCTTCGTCGGACGCACCGAGTTGTCGCAGAAGTACGGATTTCTGTTCGGCCACGGTGGCAATGCGTTCGTCACGTGACGGTTGGATCAGATCGGTCATCCGGATCCCATAGGTCCGCCCGACTTTGTCACGATAGCACGGACCGATGCCGCGATTGGTCGTACCGATGGACTCGCCCTTGACGCTCACGGCATTGATCGTGGCGTCTTCGATCATGTGCCAGGGCATGACGAGGTGTGCGCGATCGCTGACCTTCAAGTTACCCGCAACGTCGATCCCGCGAGCGGTGAGTCCGTCGATCTCCTGCAGCATCGTGGTGGGATTGATCACCACACCGGGGGTGATGAAGTTTTGCACGTCACTGTGCAAAATCCCGGACGGGATATGGTGCAGTTTGTAGACCTCGTCACCAGCGACGACGGTGTGGCCCGCATTGGCACCACCTTGGTAGCGGATCACACAGTCAAAACGAGGTGCCAGCAAATCGACGAGTTTGCCTTTGGCCTCGTCGCCCCACTGCAATCCAATCACGCATGTACCGGACAAAACAAAAAACCTTAAAAGAGAGAGAAGAAGGGTTCAGAATTCAGGGTTCAGAAAAAGCGTGCCTGGGTCGTGTTCTTTCCGAACCCTGAACCCTTTCCTTTTCCTGAACCCTCCATCTTATTTTGCTGCTTCGACGACGGCGGCGGCGTTGATGTGGAAATGTTCGTACACGGCGTCATAGGGGCCGCTGGCGCCGAAACCGTCCATCCCAACGAACTTGCCCGCCGATCCAATCCAACGATCCCACGACATGCGAATGCCTGCTTCGATCGCAACGCGATTGGTGACCGCCGGTGGCAGCACTTCATCGATGTAGGACTGATCTTGCTGGGCAAAGATGTCCATGCACGGCATGCTGACGACGCGAACTTTCTTGCCGGCCGCGGTGAGCGTCTCGGCGGCGTCGCGGGCCATGAACAATTCGCTGCCGCTGCTCATCAGGATCACGTCCGGGGTGCCTTCGCAATCACTCAAAATATAGCCGCCGCGATTGCAGCCCGCCGCCGATGCATACTTCGTTCGGTCGAGCGTCGGCATACTTTGCCGCGACAACACCATCGCCGCGGGATGATGGCTATCGAGCATCGCGGTGCGGTAACACTCGGCAACCTCGTTGGCGTCGCCGGGCCGGTAGACGTTCAGTCCAGGAATTGCGCGACAGGCCGACAAATGCTCAACGGGTTGATGGGTCGGGCCGTCTTCGCCCACTCCGATCGAATCGTGCGTGAGAATGTACAGCGTTGGTAGATGCATGATGCTGCTCAGCCGCATGCCACCGCGCATGTAATCGGTGAACACGAAGAACGTCGCCGCGTAACCTCGCAGTCCCGACAGACATAGCCCGTTGGCGATGCCAGCCATCGCGTGCTCGCGGATGCCAAAGTGCAGGTTCCGACCCGCGAACTGGCCCGACAGGAACGCGCCAGCACCCTCAAAGGTCAGCTTAGACTTGGTGCTCGGCGCGAGATCGGCCGATCCCCCGATCATGAACGGTACGTTGGCGGCGATGGCGTTGAGGACCTTGCCCGAACTATTACGCGTCGCATCACCCTTCTCACTCGCGTCGAAGACCGGGATGTCTTTGTCCCATCCATCCGGTAATTTGCCGTCGAACATTGTTTGCAGCTCAGCAGCCTTCTCAGGCTCAGCGGATTGGTACTTTTCCCAAACCTTGTCCCAGGTTGCCGATGCATCAGCGCCGCGGGCACCCACACCCTTTGCGAAATGTTCCATCACGCCGTCGGGGATAAAGAACTTTTTGTCTTCAGCCACCCCATACGACTTTTTGGCGAGGGCGATTTCGTCCCATCCCAGCGGTGAGCCGTGGGCGCCGGCCGTGTTCTGCTTGTGCGGCGCCCCGTATCCGATGATGCTCTTGACGATGATCAACGTCGGTTTGCCGGCGCATGCATGGAAAGCAGCAACGGCTTTGCCGAGTGCCTCGACATCGTTGGCATCGGCGACCTTGACCACATTCCAACCGAGGCCCTCGAACCGCTTGCCGACATCTTCGCTGAACGCCAACGACGTCTCGCCTTCGATGGTGATGTGGTTGTCGTCATAGATCCAGCAGAGATTGTCGAGCTGCAGGTGTCCGGCCACCGACGCTGCTTCATTGGAGACGCCCTCCATCATGTCGCCGTCGCTGCAGACGGAGTAGACGTTGTAATTAAAGAGAGTCAAGTCGTCGGTGTTGTAGTTCGCGGCCAGCCACTTTTCGGCCATCGCCATGCCAACGCTGTTGCTGACGCCAGCACCGAGCGGCCCCGTCGTCGTTTCAATTCCAGCGGCGTGTCCATATTCCGGGTGCCCGGCACAGATCGAATCAATCTGACGAAAATTTTTGATGTCTTCGAGCGTCACTGATTCCTTGCTCGTCGGTTTCCCGTTTTCGTCGGTGGCCTTCGTGCCGATCAGGTGCAAGGTGCTGTAGAGCAGCATCGACGCGTGGCCGCAAGACAGCACAAAACGATCTCGCCCGGGCCAATTGGGCCGGGCGGGGTCGAAATCCATCGTGTTTTGATACAACTGGTACGCGATCGGGGCCAGCGCCATGGGCGTGCCCGGGTGGCCACTGTTGGCCGTCTGGACGGCGTCCATGCTGAGCGTGCGAATGGTGTCGATTGCCAACGTCGGAAGGTCAGTCGTCGTGGCTGTCATGAACCGTGCCGAGGGGTCAGTGGAGAGTGGTCGAAATTTTGAATTCCTAGAAAATAACGCATCAATGGATCCCTTTGCGCGATTTTCAGGCCCGCCAAAGCCTACTCACCTCGCCGCGCTCGGAAAAGGGGACAGAATCGGCCCCATGGTCACGCTCGTCTCCCAAACGCGTTGAGAACGTGCTGCTTTCAAGACCCTCCCGGCGAGCGACGTCAAGTAAAGCGGCGATAGCATCGGGTTTCTATCGCCGCTTCTCGGTTCTCGTTCTCGCTCGATTCCGTGGGCGGAGGTCCACGGAGAAACGCTGCCATCGATCGGCGATGAAGACAGTAATGCCTACTCTGGCGGCATCACGAAAACTCGCAGTGCGACGAAGTGTCCCACTTCTCTTCGGGCGGTAATGACGGCGACATCGCCGCGTTGCAGATCGTCCAGTTTCGCAGGCCTTTCTTCTCGCATGAACGTGGTTTTAGCAACCACGTAAAAATCCGTCAGCTTTTGATCTTCGTCGCGAAGCGTTACTTTGCCTTCACCCACCTGGGCGATTGTGCCCTTGAACTTGTCGCCTTTGTAGTCTTTGGCATCACCGCGCTCGACGCCAGCGTTCGTCGCCGGTCTCGCGACGGGCGCTGCCAAAACGTGGCAGTTACCGGGCACGACAATTATCGCGGCCATCAGAAGTGTTCGTAAGATTTTCATTGGAATACTCAGGTGAAAACTCAGCCAAACAAGTATTGGTGAATTTGGGGATCAGCGGGATCGAAATCACGATGACCTGCCTCACGCAGGTCTTCCCACGGATAGTCAAAACCTTCAACGACGATGTTGTTTTGTACTTTCCAAATGCCGTCGGTCAGGAACGCGACGTGTGCGGCTTCCTGATGGGCGGCCCATGAGTCGACCGTGCCAGTCAACACGGCGACGCCGTTGACAACCTCAACCTTGATGAGCTGACACCTACGTGTTTCTTTGTCGTGCTTCCAACGCATCTCAATCTCTTTGCCCAGTTGCGCGTCGTCGTAGGTGTCGTTGCGATCCACGTTGACTTGATCGACGATGGTTTGGACCCCACGGACGCGACCCACGACGTGTTCGGCATGCATCCGTTCATAGAGCGTTTCGACATCGCCCAAGATCGTGATGGTGCCGTTTTTGACTTTCACTTTCAAATCAAAATCATGCAGCATCGCGTCGGATTCCAGATCGAGCGACGCATCCGCCGCAGTTTCCGTATCATCTCGCTGAGGTCCGTTGACGACCAAGTTATAGGCGACCGAATGGACGCCGACGATCCCCCTGGCATCGAGCTCCGCGATGCGCTTCTCACGGTGGGTGCGTGCAACACCGTCCAGGACGACGTGCCCGTACTGCACCGTCACTTCGATCTTGGTCGCGTCGACGCGCGAGTCATCTGTCAACTCGGTTTTTAAAGCCGATTGCAAATCCTCTTCGCTCGGCCACACCGATTGGTGCTCTTTATCCCGATTGATGGACGGGTCAACGGTGAGCTGGTTGCTGACGGACTGGACATGGTCGATGTTGCGAATGTCGTCCCCCGCCCGGCTTTGGATATAGGCAGACCCCACCCGACCGGTCAATGTTACAACGCTATCCTTGACTGCCACCGTAACGGGCTGCTGAGTGAGATAGACGTCACGAGCGAGTCTCGCGGTAACATCTCGCTGCGTCTGAGCGTCATTGTGTTTATGAATAAAGGTGGTCAGTAAATGGTTTTGTACCTGTTTGACGCCGCGAACCTCGCTGGCGACCAACTCCGCTTCGAGTTCTTCGGAGTAGTCGGCGACGTCGCCAGACAGCGTGACATACCCATCGAGGCAACCGACCGTTAGATCCTTGGAAACAATGGTGGAGTTGTGCGCAATTCGTTGCTCGACATCACGCACGATATCGGCATCGTCGCGGGATTCTGTCGCGAGCGCTAATTCGTTCGTGACCCCGCGGACACCGATTATTTTTTCCGCTTCGTGAACCGCGAAGGCCTCCGAGGCCAACGTCGGGACAGATCCGGCGAGCGTGACGATACCCCGCTTGGCAGTCACCTTGATCGCGTCAGCATCGACACGCTCGTCATGTCGGAGTGCATCCTCCACCCACGGGCAAATTTTCGCATCGCCAATTTTTGCGCCGCCTTTGTCTTGTGCATTGGCCTGATTCGGCAGACTGATTGGGATCGAGAGTAGCAGCATTGCAAGCCATGCTACGCAGGCATCTCGCGTCGATCGTGGTAACATGGTTTCTACTTTGCTTGAGATATCGTTCGCCGCGTTCCTACTATTGATGAGCTTCCGTGGGGGCAGACCACCGCGATAAATCGTTAGCACATAGAGTGCCAATACAGCCTGCGTACCGCGTCTAGCAACAACTGGTCTGTTAAAAGAATGAGGAGGATGCGGTGTTCCTCCATTGCATTTGTTTATTACCTCCACAGTCCGGCAGCCAGAGTCTCAGGAGCTTGACTGCGAGAGTAACTCGACAGCGATCCTTTTGTGAGCGACAAGGGGCTAGCGTCGGTTCGTTGCGGTTTATACCGGCGGCTAGCGCCTTGCCGCTCACTGGATTGGATCCTGGTATTGCTGTGTGGAGTTAATAAACGCCCACCACGGTGCCGCAAACGTCGTCTCGTTCGACGGCCCGCTCACGCCAAAACGGCGAACCAAAACGCTTCAGGGACGTCGATTTTATTACTGACGAATCTGCCGGTAGCGGAAGTCGCGCGTGACTTTCGGTTTTCCCGCATTCCCGAAACTCTTGGCGAGTTTCGCTACGCAGTAATTAAATCGACGTCCCCACAGCGTTGTCTTCCCATCCACCTTCGAATATGAAAATTCACCTGAGTTCAACCTGGAAGCTGCGAATTTGTTAACCGTGTCGACAAAAAACTGGTCGATGGTACGACTGCGATCGCACGAAGAGTCATTGGTCTGCTCGATATTTGCACTCACCAAACAATTTCGATCGCTTTGGTGCCCGTGATGCGGACCACCGAAGCGAAGCTGGGTGAACGCACTGGCAAGCCGCCGACGGCCCATCCGCCCCGGTTGGTGGTAGTGGATCTTGCGAAAGATCCTCACACCGACAAGATTTTTCACAAGCGTCGAGGGACGTCGATTGAATTACTGCGTAGCGAAACTCGCCAAGAGTTTCGGGAATGCTGGAAAACGAAAGTCTTGGCGACTTCCGCTACAGGTGGATTGGTCAGTAATTAAATCGACGTCACACGACGCTCAGACTTAGCGTGACAGGCCGCTATCGCATCAACACGGCATCGAGTTTCTGTTCACACGCGGCAACGATCTTCTCAACCATGTCATCAGCGTCGGCGCCACTGAGCGTTTCGTTCAAACTTTGTAGCTCCATCGAGAACAAGACTCGTTTTCGATCGGGGCCGTCTTGTTTCTCGTTGCGGTAGGTTTCCTGATAGGAGAGGTTCGTCAGTCGCTCGTCAGCCGCGGACTCGATCACGTTTGAGAGTGCGTCCCAGCGAGCCGATTCGGGTAATACGAGGTTCAGATCTCGCTGGATCGACGGGAATGCACTGACCGCTTGCTGTTGTGGGACCAAGTGCGAGAGTTCTACCAAGCGATCGGCGGACAGTTCGGCGGCAACGACACTGCCTGGCAATTTCCACGAACGCACCACTGAATCGTCCAGGATGCCGAGATATCCGAACACCTCGTCGCTTTCAGCACCCGTCAGCGTCAATGCGACCAGTCCGCCGGTTGCAAAACCGTCTCGCTCGACGGATGCGACGTTGAGCCGGCCGCGAATTCCCAGTCGCACCAATGCGGTCTCAATGATTCCCTTGGCAGCAAAGAAATCGTCACCCATGATCATCCCGACGTGATACGTTTCCGCTGGCAATGCATCGCCGTCACCGTCGCGTTGTGGCGGCAGGTAGGCATGAGCTATTTCGAACAGGTCCGCATGCAGGGAGGCCGACGCCCAGTTCGCGGCGCGGCTTTGCAGCAGACTCGGAATCAACGAGCGGCGCAAGCGACGCGAGCCTTCGAGCATCGTCGTGCGAGTTTGCATCGCGCCGCGATCGGTCCACGGCGACAGCGACGCGTCGAGTTTCTCCGTCACCACGCTCGGCGTCATCGCTTCACTGAGCCCGGCCGATGTCAGTACACCGCGGAGGCGAGCCATCGCGGAATCAAACGGTCGCTTGCTGCTCGGTGCGACCGGAATCGGTGCATTTTCGGGGATTTTGTCGTAGCCGTGAATGCGCGCGACTTCTTCGATCAAATCGACTTCGCGAGTCAGGTCATGACGCCACGAAGGGGGCACGCACTGCAGGCTCGATGCGTGTTTTTCCGAGCTGGAGTCACTGGCGGCGTCATGGCTGAGATCGACCCGGCATCCCAGCCCCGACAGGATCCGCTGTACCGTTGCGGCGTCGATGTCGATTCCGAGCACACGCGGCAATTGTGACAATCGCAACAGGATCGGCGTGCGGTCGGCGACCGGCGGAGCGGTATCAATCAAGCCGTCGGCGATGGACCCGCCGGCCATCTCAGTGATCAATTGACAGGCTCGGCGGCTGGCCCAATCGATGCCGCGCGGATCGACCCGTCGTTCAAACCGGAACGACGATGGGCTGTGCAGTTTCAATCGTCGCGCCGTACGCCGCACCGCCAGCGGTGTGAAGTCAGCAGCTTCGATGATCACATCGGTGGTGCGTTCTGATACCTCGCTACTGGCGCCGCCCATCACGCCGGCGATCGCGAGCGGCGAGTCAGCGTCCGCAATCACGCACGTTTGGGCCGTCAAATCATAGTCGTGGTGGTCGATCGCCTGCAGCTTTTCTTGCGGGCGTCCGGGACGGATGACGATTGTATCACCCTGGACAGCGGCAGCATCGAACGCATGGAGGGGTTGGCCGCATTCCATCATCACATAATTCGTCACGTCGACGACGTTATTGACGACGCCGATCCCAACGGAGCGCAGCGCCCGCTGCAGCCACTCCGGGCTCTCGCCAACGGTCACACCCTGGATCACACGAGCGGTGTAGCGTGGACAGGCACCAGGAAACTGATTGACGACATCGAGCAGGTCACCGACCTTCCCCTGCGACTCGGTGTACTGGATCTTGGGTAGCTTCAGTTTCTGATCGGTCAATACCGCGATCTCGCGAGCCACGCCGATGTGTCCGAGGCAATCGCCGCGATTGCTGGTCACTTCCAGATCCACGACGGTTTCGCCATCAACCATTTCGCTCGATTCATGGTTCAGTCCCGAGAGGCTCAGTCGATCCACCAACTCATCGTGGGTGAGTTTCAGGTCAACGTACTGCGACAACCAAGTAAGAGTGACGAGCATGGGGAGTGTGTTTGAAAGATGGAGGGAAAAAGTGCTATCGGGATTTCGCTGAGGAAGAGTCCGGCCCAGGGTAGTGGATCTTGCGAAAGATCCTCCTCGAAGGATCTTTCGCAAGATCCACTACCGAGCGAACACACTACCTAAAACTGTTGCAGGAACCGCAGGTCGCCGCTGTACAGGTCGCGGATATCAGTGATGCCGTGACGTCGCATGCACAATCGCTCGACGCCCAAACCGAACGCGAATCCGCTGACCTTTTCCGGGTCGTAGCCAACCGCTTCGAAGACGTTCGGGTCAACCATCCCCGCCCCACCGAACTCGATCCAGGTGCCGTTCCACAGAAAGTCGACTTCGACACTCGGTTCGGTAAACGGAAAGAACGAAGGACGGAAACGAATCTCGACGTCGTCACCGAGGTAATTGTTGGCGAACACCCGCAGCACGGTTTTCAGGTTGGCCATCGTGACATTTCGATCGACGAGCAAGCCCTCCATTTGATGGAACATCGGGAAGTGCGTCGCGTCGGGCGCGTCCGGCCGATAAACACGGCCGAGAGAAATGATTCGGATTGGCGGTTGGTGCGACTTCATCACCCGAATTTGTACCGTGCTGGTTTGGCTGCGAAGCAGCCGATTGCCTTCGCCGGTTTCGCTAGGTGCTTCGGCATCGTTGACGCCGGCAGTCGCGAGGTAAAAATTATCCAGCGGATCACGGGCCGGATGATCTTCGGGGATATTGAGCGAGACGAAGTTGTGCCAGGGGTCCTCCACCTCGGGGCCTTCGGCTACTTCAAAGCCCATCCGGCCCATGATCTCGGTGAGATGGTCGATCGTTTGCGTGATCGGATGGACGTGCCCTAGGGTCGGGCGACTCCCAGGCAGGGATGGATCGAACGTCGGATCAATTTGAGCCTCGTCGCCCCCGTCCACACCCTCTTGCGCCTTTTGGAAGGCTTCGTTGATGGCGTTCTTGACTTCGTTGAGCCGCATGCCGGCTGCCCGCTTGTCACTCGACTCGATGCCGCCGAGCAGTTTCTGCACGTCCTTGAACTGCCCATTCTTGGCACCCAGGAAAGCGACGCGCGCCTGCTCGAGCGATTCCGAATCCGAAGCGCCCGTGAACGCAGACTCAGCGTCGCTTTGGAGCTGATCCAAGCGACTGAGGAAATTGTGTAGCGACATGGCGAGAAACGGCCTTACGCTGCTTGCGTTTCGGCTGAGATCGCCGCTTTCACGGCGTCGCACACGTCCTTGAACCCGGCGGGATCGTGGATCGCCATTTCCGACAGGGACTTGCGGTCCAAGCCGATGTTGGCTTTCTTCAAGCCGAAAATGAACTCGCTGTATCGCAGGTCATGCAATTTCGCGGCGGCATTGATCCGGATAATCCACAATTTGCGGAACTCACGTTTTCGCACCCGACGATCGCGGAACGCGTACGCTCCACTGCGGAGCAGGGTTTCTTTGACCGAACGGGTCAATGACCCACGACCGCCAACAAAGCCTTTTGCACGTTTGAACAGACGTTTTTTAGCTTGTGTCCGAGCGGCACCTTTACGTGTACGCATCTTTCGAAGTTCCTTGTGGAAGAGTTTCAGTCATTGCCGAGTCTCGATTCAGGCCCCGGCAAGCAGATGCCGAAGTTTTGCCCAATCGAGTTGCCGGGCGATTTCCTAAGAGGGTGAAGATTGACGGGGAATGTGTTTAGTTGCTGTAGCCGTTCAGAGCGGCATGGATGGTTGGTTCCATGCAGGCGTCCAACGATGTGGTGCCACGCAGGTTACGGCGTCGCTTTTTGCTCAGGCCTTTGGCCAGGTGGCTCGTGCCGCTTTGGCGGTGCATCGCTTTGCCACTCGCACTGAGACGGAATCGCTTTTTGGTGCCCTTGTGGGTCTTGGTTTTGGTTCCCATGAGATTTCCAGCATCGTAAGGGGGTGTTCAATTCGCAAAATGCGTGATTTTCGGCGGATGATAGCGGAGTCAACGAGCATTCACCAGGGGGTTTGTCGATTCAAAGCGGACAGATGCGCGTCCGTTAGGGTATGATGGACGGGCCCCTCGCAGCAACTGTCCCGTTGCCGATTCGAATGGTCCGTCAATCTTTCGTTTTCGGGTTAGCCGTTTTGGCACTAGTGGCCTGTTGATTTAGTAACCCGACGCGTGAGGGAGGGATTTGATTTGGTCCCTCGCTAACGCGTCGGGTTATGATTTGCACACTAAAATTACAAACGATCGACAGACCGCTAGCGCCCAAACGGCCCACACAGCCGACCCTCGTTTTGTCAGAGTGATCTCGTTGAGCCCTTCCGGCCCCCCCGCCTCCCCGACACCGACTCCGCCGGCGGTCAGCACGGATGTTGCTCAGGTTGCAGACATCGCCAAACGGGTTATCGGAAATGTTGAGCTCGCAATTGTAGGAAAACGCAAACAATTAATCTTGTCGCTCGTGGCCTGGCTGAGCGGCGGGCACATTCTTCTCGAAGATGTTCCGGGCGTCGCCAAGACGATGCTGGCCCGGGCACTGGCAAAAAGTCTGGGCTGTCAATTCAAGCGGGTGCAGTGTACCCCCGACTTGCTGCCCTCGGATGTCACGGGCACGTCGATCTTCAATCAAAAGACGGCGGAGTTTGAATTTCGCCGTGGGCCAGTGTTCACGCAGATATTACTCGCCGATGAGATCAACCGGGCGACTCCGCGAACGCAGGCCTCGCTGCTCGAAGCGATGGCCGAGGGACGCGTGACGGTCGATGGCAAGACCTACACGCTCAAACCGCCGTTTTTGGTGATCGCGACCCAGAACCCAGTTGATCACGAGGGCACATTTCCGCTTCCCGAGGCCCAACTCGACCGGTTCTTGATGCGATTCTCACTCGGTTATCCGACTGTCGAAGAAGAGCTGCGGATGCTCGCGATGCTCAAACGCAGCCATCCGATCGACTCGCTCGAACCGGTGGCCACGGCCGATCAACTCGTCGCTGCGCAAGCGGCAATCCGCGAGGTCCATGTCGATCCTCGCGTGCAGCGGTATCTCCTGCAGGTCGTTCATCAAACTCGCAACAATGAACACCTTGCACTCGGTGGCAGCCCGCGGGCGACGATTGCCCTCTACCGCTGTTCGCAGGCCATGGCAGCAATCCGGGGACGCAACTTCGTGCTGCCCGATGATGTTAAAAAGATCCTCGCCCCCGTGATGAATCACCGTTTGATCCTGCGTCCGGAGAGCCGTCTACGCAAAATGACGGCGGAGAAGGTTTTGGAGGAAGTGCTTGGCGAGATTGCCGTTCCGACCATTCAGGCGTGAAATCAACTGACGTGAACGCCCCACTCCCATCGAACCCCGCCGATTCCGCGCCGCCTTCACCGCCCTGGTTCACTGTCATTGCGATCGGTGCTGCCGTGCTGGTGCTCGGCATGATTGCCGGAGCGGGGCTCTGGATGGTGGCGGCGGTCGCGGTCGCGCTGGTGATCGGCAGCGGTGCGTTTGTATCGACGCAGTGGTCGCTCAGCGTCACTGCGGCGCGCGAGGAATTGCCTGAGGAAGGCCGCGATATCGAGGTGCTGATTGGTTCCCGCGTACCGGTCTGCGTTGCCGTAACGAATACCGGTCGATTGCCGGTTGCCTGGGTGCTCGCCGAGGACCTACTGCCGCGAGCGGCCGTCGACGAAGTCAAAGAGAACGAGGATCTCGTTTCGCGGACCCGGATGCCACCGCTCACCGTGGAGGGTGCTCGACTGGCCGTATTGGCACTGCTGCCCGGGCAGACGAAGTATCTTCGATACAGTGTCCATTGTCGTCGCCGCGGTTACTTTCAAATCGGCCCGACGGTGCTGGAAACCGGCGATCCCGCTGGCATGTTTCGTCGCTACCGGTTGGGGACTCCGCCCCTGTTTATCACGGTGTTGCCGCGTATTGAACTGATTTCGAATTATGACATCGGTTCGCGCCGCCCGATGGGTGAAATTCGCATTCGTGCCAACGTGATGCCGGATCCAACGCGCATCCGCGGCATCCGGCAGTGGCAGACTGGTGATCCGATGCGCAGCGTCCACTGGGCGGCCACGGCACGAACTGGGACGCTGCACACGAAGATCTATGAGCCATCGTCCGTGATCGGAGCGACGATCGTTATCGATCTGCATATCTCGACCAACCCCGATCGCAATGAGCCGGTGCGAACCGATTTGAGCGTGACCGCAGCGGTCTCGATCGTCGCGGCGCTGCACGAAGCGGGCGAGCCGTTTGGAATGGCGACCAACGGCCGCGACGCCGCTGATCGTGTGCGCACCGAGGGCTTTCGTGGGGACCATCGCATCGGCGATTTCTTTGCCATGCGGCGGTCCGCGGGCAGCGCCACGGCGATGCGACTCAAGAGCGATCGCCTGCAACCCGTGATGATCGGCATCGATCGTGGTCCCCAGCACTTGAAGGAAATCACGCGGACGCTCGCGAGGATTGAACGCACCGATGGTCTGACGCTTGCGGAATTCTTGATCGAGACCGAACCGAAACTGTCGAGCGAAACGACGTTGTTGGTGATCCTGCAAGAAGCGCCACCTGAAACGGTCGCTTCTTTAGTCGGACTCTCACGGCGTGGGTGGGCGGTGGCAGTTGTGCTCAATGCGGTCAGCATTGATGACTACACTCGTTTGGCGGGGCCACTGCTGGCGGAAAAGATTCACGTTTCGCACCTCTCCGACCACGCCAGTATCCGCGATGTTTGTCGCGAACAAGTGATGCGGTGACCTCACCGGCTCCGGGAGCCATAGAGGCTGCGTTTGCTGGCCTTGGGAACCGCGATTGGCAATGGGTCGACATCGAATGGATATTTTTCGGCGACGCAGTTCACCGGAACGCCCCGACTCGTTTGATGTTTGACATGATCGGCCAGCTTCGGATCGACGTTAAATGCTCGATATTCGTTCATCACACGTTGGATTTCCGGTAGATACTCAAACCCACCACCAGGGAGTTCTTTGCCGAGCGAATCAAAACTACCGATCGTGACAACGGATTGGTTCCGATCATGGAACTCATACGCTTCGACACCTTCGGCACGCAACAAAGCCGTCATCTCGTGAGCATCGAGACCACACTTGAGCATCCGCTCCGCACTGGCCGTGTACCCCTTCTCTTTTTTGCCATCGACGATCGTGTTGAAACCGGTAAACGTGCGAACGACCACGGTGTACTTTCCCGGGCAACTCAGCAAACTATTGGGTTTGTCATCGTTGAGGCTACGCACGAACGCATCGACTTGGGGCGATTGAAAATAATCTTCGGGCAACATTGGGTTTCGGGTCAGAAACGCGTTGCCCATCGGACCGCGTTCCTTGTCGGCAAATCGTTCGGTCAGCCGCTTGTGAAGGGCTTTGACCGCGGTCACCGGGTTGTGGGAATCCGTCTCAGCGGCCATCTCTTTTTTATCGTCAAAGACGGCGCACGACGCGGTTTTGATTCGCTCTAAATCCGCATCGACTCGCGGGTGTTCGGGGCGGTCGTATTCGCCCACCAGCACCGCGTGCGCCTTGTAGCGAATTTGATTCTGATACCTCATGCGGCGACGACCATGCCTGCCACCGGTGCGCTGGATCGGAGAACCGGACTTGACTGCACCGGAGAAGTCAAAGTCTTCTTCGTAAACAAATGCCGGAAGATTGAGGTCACGACGAATCTCCAGTGCGAGTCGATCGGCGCGTTCGCTCGATCCTTCGCCCACGAAAGTGTGAGCGAGCACCATCCACGGACCGTCTTCAGGCGTCAACGCGTAGGACTTCGAGGCATCCGCGCTGACGGCAGCGTTGCTGCGCGAGAACATTCGCAGCAGCGACGGCCCTTCGGCGCACACCGTGGACGAGATGCCCGCTGCAGTGAGGAATGCAAGCAAGGCGAACGATCGGTCACATAACATTCGGCGCATTGGCATCTTGATCATGGAAACAGCTTTCCTGCGGTCGGTTTTCACGGGCTCGGAGTCAACCTGGCCGGTGCATACGGAATCAAACGTTAACCCGTGAACTACCAAAATTTCATCGTCCAGATCAAGGCCAGCCGATCGACAATCTCGCGCCGGAAGATCGCTTCACCCATGTGCATAAAATCAGCTACACTACGCGTAGCTTTCACTTCTCCAAAGCAGGAAATTTCCGATGTCGCGCAACACTGATCAATCTCGCCGTTTAACGGTCAATGCCGCTTTTTTAAAAGACATCAAGGACGACAACCGGGATCTGAAAATTCTGATCGATCGCATCCGTGTGCTCACGCAACCACGCGAAGCCGCCGCGAATCATTGGCCTGAGTTGCTCACTCTTTTTGCTGATTTGCGTGACCAGCTCGCGCTGCACTTTGGACTCGAGGAAGCGTACGGCTACTTCGATGAAGCCATCGGTACGGAGGCGGAATTGTCGATTACGGCAGACAAGCTGCGATCGCAACACGCGGTGTTGTTTGAGGAAGCTCGACATCTGACCGAAGCGGCGGCCGACGCCCACACCGGAGATGCACCCATTGAAGGGACGACTCCCGAGGTGACGACGGCGCAGGAGAAAATACTCAACCGTCTCGATGCGTTGCTCGAGCAATTTCATGACCACGAGGAAGCCGAACTGAAACTCATCCTCGACGCACTCGACGAGGACATTGGGGTTGGCGATTGACGGGTGGCGACGGCGGCGCAATCAAAAGACGGGAAGTCGACTTGCGGTGGCAACCCGCCAGGGGCTACGAAGATCCCTGGACGCGCCTCCCTGAGACCACACGCTTTCGAGCTTTCACATTGTGACGAAGATCGACCGCTATATTCTGATCCTCTTCCTCCGCACGGTGATGGTGTGCTTCCTGTCCCTGGCGGGTATCTTTATCGTGTTTCACGCCTTCACGGCGTTTGAAGACTTGGTGGCCCAAACTCGCTCCGGCGATAGCCTGCCGTCGGTGCTGGTGCGGTTTTATGGCCCCTACTTAATCCTGTTGTTCGACATGACCGGAGCGATCATCACGCTCATGTCTTTCCTGTTCACGGTGGGCTGGCTGCGGCGAACCGGTGAACTCACCGCGACGCTCTCGGCGGGCATCTCGCACGGCCGCATTTTTCGGCCCATGGTGATCGCGTCGCTAGTGATTATCACGGCGCAGTTGGCGTGCCGGGAATGCGTGATCCCGCGTTTTCGCAGCTCATTGACGATGAAGGCCGAAGACCTCAACGGCGAAATCGAACAAGCCGTCCGGCCCACATCCGACCTGTTTGCAGGGATCGTGATCGAGGGCTCCCAATTGCAAACCAAAGCTCGCAAAATCGAAAAGCCTAACTTTCGTATCGATACCGAGTACGCAGGATTTGGCGATGTCCTGATTGCCCAAGAAGCGGTTTGGATGGATGCCCAGCAAGGTGGCAGCGGCCCACCCGTCTCAGGCTACCTGATGCGTGGGGTCAAACGCCCGGAAAGGATCAACACAATCCCTTCGGCGAGACGCCGCGGCCAGCCGATTCTGCTGACACCCGCTGATCAAGACTGGCTGGCCGCAGACGAGTGCTTCGTGGCGACGAGCGTGCATCCAAACATGCTCCAGACGCAGGACACCGCCACGCGGCTCGCCTCGGTGTGGGAACTCAGCGATCGGATTCGCAATCCAGCCGTATACAGTAGCCTCGCGTTACAGACTCAGGTTCACGAACGAATCGTACGCGCTCCGCTCGATTTTGCGTTGGTGATGCTGGTGCTGCCGCTGGTCGTCAACGCCCGTGGTCGCAAAATCTTCGTCTTGATCGGATCGGCCGTCGGCCTGGTGCTGGGTTTCTTTGCACTCAAAACGTTGGCCGGAGCCCTGGGCGGCAGCGGCACATTGCTCACACCGGGACTGGCCGCTTGGCTGCCGCTGCTGGTCGTCGCGCCTCTGGCCTACGTGCGGCTGCGGGCGGTCCAACGCGTTTGAGCCGCGTGGCTGTCCGCCGACAGATTCTTGATCCCATCGAGTCTCACCCGCGCAATCACAAGTGCGTTTTTCCTCTCCAGCATCGCGGTATGAAACGTCCGCAACGGGCCCCCGAACTACGCGACCAACTCATCACCCGCGAGTCGCTGTGCGAAGTACTGAAGGATCGTCGGGACGACAACTGACGGTCTCTCGCCGTGGAGTCAGCTTCCAGCTTGCGTTTTCTGAATCGCAAGCTGGAAGCTTACGCCACTCATTGTTCTGACGATCCTAAGCACAAATTTTGGCGTATAATTCGTTGAACCGCATGCCCATCGAGCCGCGTATTTCCCAGCACACGCGAGGGGCGATGCCCGTGCGGTTAAACCAAAAATTCATGCTCGGGTGCTTTTACGCGGCTGGCCAAAACCACACGGAGAATTCCAATGCGGGCGAACGAGAGTACGACGGGACAATTGAATCGACGCGCGGCAATTGGGTTGACATTGGGTGGACTAGCGAGCACCTCAATGACAAGCTCCGTCGGTGGGAAAACGGCAGTGAACGATCCGATGGCGATCGACCTGACGACATTGCCCCGGCAGCTCAATTCCACGCCTGGGCATCCATATGCCGTCGCCACGGTGCATCCGCTTGCCACTGACGCGGCCAAAAATGCGTTTGCGCGCGGGGGCAATGCGTTTGATGCCGCGATTGCCGCCGCGTTCATGCTCGGGGTTGTCGATGGACACAATTCAGGCATGGGCGGTGGCTGTTTCATACTTGCTCGATCAGCCGATGGAAAGCTCGTTGCAATCGACGGACGTGAGACCGCACCGGGGCTGGCACATCGAGATATGTACCTGCGCGATGGCGTCGTCGATACGTTGGCGAGCAAAACGGGGCCGTTGGCGTCGGGCGTTCCGGGACAAGTTCACGCGTTATCGAAGCTGAGCAAGTTGTACGGACGAATCGGCTGGGACGGTGCCCTGCGAGAGGCCGCTGAAGTCGCTCGCGAAGGATTTCCTGTCGGAATCTCCACGCACTCGGCGATTGCGTGTGTTGCGGATCTGTTGCGCCGCTACCCCGCCAGTGCGTCTCAGTTCCTCACCGCGGCCGATGGGGTTCCAGCGATCGGTGATCGATTCCAGCAGCCCGACCTCGCCCGGACCTTGGAGTCGATCGCGGAAGACGGAACCGATTGGTTTTATAAAGGTCCGTTTGCGAGTCAATGTGATCAGTGGATGCGTGATAATGGGGGCCTATTGCGTGCCGATGACTTTGCCAATTATTCCGCGCCGCAACGACAGCCACTTCGTACCCAGTATCGGGACTGGCAGATCATCGGTTTCCCGCCACCGAGTTCGGGCGGAATTCACGTCGCACAAATGCTGATGATGTTGGCAGAGTTTGATGTGAAGTCGATCTTTCATGAGAGTTCCGCCAAAGGCTTGCACCTCTTGTCCGAAGTCATGCGACGCGCTTTTGCTGATCGCGCTCATTGGCTAGGTGATTCTGACTTCGCAGCCGTGCCCAAAGCGTTACTTGATCGACAGTACTGCAGGGAACTTGCCGCGAGCATTGATCTGGATCGAGTATCCCCTGTCGCATCTCATGGCACCCCGCCGCGCGCGGAGAGCGATCTCTTCTCGCGGCAACACACGACGCACCTCACGACCGCCGACATGGATGGGAACTGGGTCGCGATCACCAACACGATCAACACGACGTTTGGCAGTTGCGTGGTGATACCCGGAACGGGCGTTGTCATGAACAACGAAATGGACGACTTCAGTATATCCCCCGGCACGCCCAACTACTTCGGTTTGATCGGCGCGGAAGCGAACTGCATCGAGGCGGGCAAACGACCGTTATCGAGCATGAGCCCGACGATCGTGCTCGATGCCGCAGGCAAGCCGCGGCTGACCTGCGGTGCGGCCGGTGGCCCGAGAATCATCAGCACGGTCTTGCAGTGCATCGTGCGTGTCTTGGACCTGGGAATGACGGTCGAGCGGGCACTGTCAGAACGACGTGTGCATCATCAGTGGAGCCCCAACCTGTTAGTGCTCGAGCCACAGGCGGCAGCCTCTACCGTGGACCAACTTCGCGACCGAGGACACAAACTGTCTGAACCGTTCACGATCGGCGTGGCGCAAGCGATCGAGCAGGCGACGCCAGGCGTGTTGACCGCCGCCCACGATCCGCGCGTCGACGGCATCGGCGCAGCCGTTGCCTGCAACTGATAGAACTCACGACGGTATCGTCCTAAACGCCAGCGAATGAACAAAGCGAGTAGCTACGTTCGCCAGAACGTGGATTCCACCCAGTGTTGACCAGCCGACGCGGCAATGCATCATTCCATTGGCTCGGCGGTACCGGCTCGATGACCTGTGAGAAACGCTGGTGAAATGCCAACGGATTCAAGGCCGCGAGATGATGGTGGAGTATCTGATGCTGCGTAATTTAAACGATGCGATGGGCGACGCCGATCGGCTGGCGGGATGGCTCGCTGGGATACCGGTGCACGTGAATTTGATTCCTTACAACCCGATCGACGAGGCCCCGCATCTTGTGGGAACTGAACGGGCGCAGATTGCCGAATTCGCTGCGCGTTTAAAATTTCATGATTTGAAAACCACCGTTCGCTACTCACTCGACCGCGACATTGATGCGGCCTGCGGACAACTCGTCCGCCGCGAGAATCGCGGGCTTGCGCTGCAGTTCAAGCATTCGCCTGAGTGTTGAATCCACAATCTGCCCCGTCAACGGTTACTTGCTTCCGGACCGAGAACGGCATTCATGAAAAGTCATCAAAAAAGGCTAGAAGAGATAATTCTTCTAGCCTTGATGGCGTTGTCCGTTAGCGATCACGTTTGTGCGATCAATCGGGACTGATCACTTCGGAACCTTGAGTAGTGCTTCGAGCCTGCCAAACTAGTAAATCGATACTTTCGGAATAAGTACTCACCGAACCATCGCAGTTGACCGCTTGAACGATACCTGGATGCAGCGATCGTGAAGCGAACATCGTCGGGTTGCTGCTCGACGATTTATCACATGGCATTCCAACTATTGGATTACAGTAGCTGAGGCTGTAAATGCGGTCAGGAAGTTGACTGTTGGGCGCCAGGTAGCTTACGAACCCTGACGCATCACTCCACCATAAAAATCCGCGAAGATCCCTTGCCTGTCCTTGCCGTACTTCGGCAACCATCAAAGTATTGCTCGTTCCGTCAAGAATATCTCGAAACTTAATTTTCTTCGTGATATTGCGTGCGAACGGAGCACCGTGAAAAGTGACGCCATTGAGTGTTGATTGCTGGCTGTAACCGGTATTGCCGTAATTCACCGCGTAGCTATGGTTGGTAAGGCCACTAAATGGTGCGTTATCGATATCACTCGGACAGGAAAGCGCCTTGATGCGTTTGGTGGTCACATTGGTCGTGTTGGGAGCATTGCTATAACGGGCACCGGAGGTATTTCCCCAGTCGACGTACAATTTCGAGAGGTTTCCTTGCTCCATGTAAGGCAGGAAGAGAGAAACCCATGTACCGTAACAACAGGATGGGTACGCCCCAGGAGGGAAGCTACCCAGCGAGTCATGGTAGTTGTGCATTGCGAGTCCAATCTGCTTCAGATTGTTGCCGCACGACATTCGTCGCGCCGCCTCGCGCGCCGCTTGGACCGCCGGCAGCAGTAAGCCTACCAGCACTCCGATAATCGCGATGACCACCAGTAATTCTACCAGTGTAAAACCTTGTCTACGTTTTGTATTCATCTAACTACTCACAAAAGGAAAAGAAAAGAAGCATTCGACCAATCAACTCCGAAAAAAGGGTGCTGCTCATGCTCGGAATACCGCAAAGGGTTTAAGCATCCAAGTCAAAAGACAGATCGCTCGCACCCCCTTCAGGAACATCCACGGTCAATTCGGATTCGACATTATAGCGTTTATTGATCCGCTCCGGCGAAGGAGGCAGCTCGGATTCGAGCCCAGGCGGTCCGTCGACGGCGGCGGCAGCGTCGGCATCAGTCGAGTAGATTCGCACTTCGTATTTTCTTGGGAGAACTCCTTGTGTTGCTGGAACATCGAAGCGCCCGTCGTGAATCGGTCCGCCGGTGATCGATCCTTCGCCAAGAGGATGAAACTCTATCGTCCCTTGGTCGAGCGGCGTCCCGCCCAAATTGACGGTTCCACCCAGCGGAACTCGGCCTCCCGTGTCAGCACCACAGCCGCTGAGGCATCCGAGCAGCAAAACAGCCAGACCTGTGTAAACGTATCTCCCAACGTACAGGGTGCGGTATGTCCGATCGACAGCAAGAACCATTGGAATCTCGTGAAAACTGAAAGAAAAAAATTACGAAACACGGGCACTGTTGATGGTTTGATCCACGCAATCTATCAACCAGTTTGCTGATTATATTTGTGTGTCCTAGGAACGGCAACCCCCTCTTTTCATTTTTCGACGGGATTTTTGAAAAAACATGCGCGGCGGCGATGATCGCAGCGTCTGGCGTCGCAGATTTGAATTCAGGTAGTTTGCGAGAGTTGCAGAAGCTGCTTTGGCCTCTTGAATTTTCGTCAACCGACCCTGACGACGGCCCCATTAGGTCGCCCGCCGATGGTTGAAGCTGTTTCCACATCGGAAGAAGAATGGTAGGGGGCTCGAGCCACCGAAGTCAGCTTGCGTTCCAAATCTCGAGTCCCGGTAACTGGGTGGGCCAGTCACCCGTCCAACGAACGTGACGAACTCGGACTTGTTCACAATCCGGTGAATGGAACAAACCAAACGTAGGCGGTTGCGGCGATGCGTTTCTTCTTCAAGGTATTTGTTTGCATGGAGGGTTCCGGTTGCGTACGCTGAGCAATCTAAATCAAGCCAATTCCTCGAAGGATCATGATCATGGTGACTGATGAAGACGGCGTGGGTCGGCGACTGAGACGGGTAGAGACCTCTGGAATCGCTGCCTTGCTCTTGATGTTGATGTTGATGTTGATGGGATGGCCGACGTGGGCCGACGAACCGAAGGTCGCGACGAATGTGGTTTTCATTTTGACCGACAATCAAGGAGCCTGGACGCTGGGTTGCTACGACAACCCCGACATTCGCACACCTCATATCGACCAACTCGCCAAACAGGGGGTGTGTTTCACCCACGCACTTAGCAGCAATCCCGTCTGCTCACCGACACGAGCGACTTTTCTGACCGGCCTGATTCCCTCACAGCACGGTTTGCATTCCTTTCTCGACTCCAAGTTCATGATGGGGCCCGAGGCCTACAATACGCTGGAGGAGTTCACATCGTTGGGCGAAATCCTCCGCGACCAAGGCTATACCTGTGGTTTGAGTGGCAAATGGCATTTGGGCGCGAACATGACCCCGTCCGAAGGTTTCACGTACTGGGTTACCAAACCGGATGGAGGGACAAGAGAGTTCTATGATCAGAAAGTGATCGAAGATGGAAAGTTGCGTGTCGAAGCGGGATACACAACCGATCTGTGGACCCGGCGAGGGGTCGAATTTATTCGCGAGAACCGCGATCGTCCGTTCTTCCTCATGCTGGCCTATAACGGCCCCTATTCACTGGGGAATCTGATGCTCAATCCGGCTCGAAATCGCCACGCGGATTTCTATCGCGATCATCGGTTCGCCAGTTTTCCTCGGGATCGGATGCATCCTTGGCAGTTTCACAACAAGCAGTTTCATAATTCGCAGGTTGCCATGGAACGCGTGGCGGCGGAAACAAGCGGTGTTGACGATGGCGTAGGGGAGATTATGAAGACGCTTGCCGAACTAGGGCTCGATGAGTCCACACTGGTCGTATACACGGCTGATCAAGGTTGGATGGGCGGACAAAACGGCTTGTGGGGCATGGGCGATCATACCCGGCCGATCGGTGCTCACGAATTGATGATGCAAGTCCCGCTGATCTTTCGGCAACCGGGACGCATCCCCCGGGGAAAGGAATGTGATTTTTTGGTCAGTAACTACGATTTTCTGCCCAGCATCCTGGGCTATTTGGGACTCGACGAGAAACTTCCCACGTCCCCAAAACTCCCCGGTCGAGATTACTCTCCAGCACTGATCGGCAAAGAAACGGAATGGAACAACATGGTCTTTTATGAGATGGAGACTTGCCGCGCCGGCCGTGGCGATCGTTGGAAATTAGTGATGCGGCATCCCGATGGCCCGCACGAACTCTACGACATGCAAACCGATCCTCAAGAGCGATTCAATTTATATGGGCAACCTGGACTGGACGACATCCGGTCAAGCATGAAGGAACACCTGGACTCCTTTTTCCAAGAGTATGCCGATCCCAAGTATGACGTTTGGAACGGTGGGGGCTCCAAAGCGAAGAGATTGCATTAGCAGAGTGAAACTGAATTCAATCGTCCAGGTTCGTCGCGTGCTATACAAGGGTGTTACAACGGGCTGAAACCGCGACTTCTCGGGGAGACGCGGAATCGCGATCGCGATTCCAAACGACGTTTGTAGACGATAAAAAAACCTTGGCAACTTCCACGGAGCAATGACATGGCGAACCGAATTCGATTTTTCTGGGCTGCAACTTCCCTCCTTCTGGGTACCGGCCTGTCATCGCCGTGTGGACTGGCCGAAGAGGTCGCGCCAATCGAATCGTTGCCCAATATCGTTTACATCCTGGCCGATGACCTGGGTTACGGAGATGTGTCTTGCTACAACGCTGAGTCAAAAATTGCCACGCCGCACATCGATCGACTGGCCGCTCGTGGGATGCGGATGACCGACGCGCATGCGCCCTCTGCCGTGTGCACTCCCACACGCTATGGGATTCTGACCGGACGCTATTGCTGGCGAACCCGTTTGAAATATCGAGTCCTCGATGGATTTGATCCGCCCTTGATCGAGCCGACCCGTTTGACGGTTCCTAAATTGCTTCGCCGCCACGGATACGCCAATTTTTGCGTTGGCAAATGGCATTTGGGGATGCGGTGGACCGACACCGATGGAAACCCAATGCCAGCGGTCTCGATCGATCGCGACACGCCGCCGCGCGACGGTCGAAACGTTGACTATGCTGTGCCGGTAACCGGCGGACCCATCGACGTCGGGTTCGACCGCTTTTTTGGCATCTCGGCGTCACTGAACATGTCTCCATTTTGCTACCTCGCTGATGATCGGCCCGTGATTCGTCCGACGATTGAAACGCCAAGAATTCGGACCGATTTTATCGCGGTGGATCAGGGCATCCGTTCGCCCGATTTTACGATTGCTGGTGTGATGCCGACGCTGACTGGGCAGGCGATACGGCACATCGACGATCACATGGCGAGCAATCCCGATCAGCCGTTCTTCCTGTACTTTCCATTGACCGCACCCCACTTGCCCGTGGTTCCCAATGTTGAGTTTCAGGGGACCAGTGAGGCGGGGCCCTATGGTGACTTCGTCCGCGAAGTCGACGCGACGGTCGGCGCGATCGTCGAAACACTTCAGCGGCATCGACAGACCGACAATACCCTCGTGATCTTTACATCGGACAATGGCGGACTCTATCACTATTGGTCGGCCGAAGAGGCCGATGACATCGAGCACTACAAGCCAAGTCGTCGCGGTCGGCAAATGAAAGCCTATGGTCATCAGGGCAATGCACACCTGCGTGGCACCAAAGCCGACATTTGGGACGGCGGTCACCGTGTCCCCTATATCACGACTTGGCCAGCCAAAATCAGAGCGGGTTCGACGTCCGATGCGTTGATCGAACTGACAGATCTGCTCGCGACCACTGCCGCCATCGTTGGCGAGGAACTCTCCGCAGGTGACGGCCAAGATAGCCGCAATGCTCTGCCCATCATGCTGGGCGATGGAAATGAGAAACCCGTGCGTGACTACGCCGTCCACCATTCATTGTGGGGAGCGTTTGCGATACGACGTGGCCCGTGGAAGTTGATCCCAACGCGAGGTTCCGGCGGCTTCACGGCGCCGCGCGAAATCCACCCAAAAACGGGTGAACCAACGGGGCAACTCTACAATCTCGATCACGATCCATCGGAAACGAAAAACCTTTGGAGCGAACGCCCCGACATCGTTGGCGAGCTACAAGAGTTGCTGACCAAAGTGCAGGCGATGTGAAAGGGGCTCTCGCACTTCCGTGTTTGCTCTGATTCCAACGTGGTGAATCATCGGCCTCGGCCGCCTCTCGCTGGACAGCGCCACTTTGAATAGAAAACTCATTCAATCCCGGACATTTCGAACTTATCCGCCGTTTGGGCTTAATTCGCCAAGATCACGGCGGTGGCATGGCCGGGGGAGGTGTGCGAGATCACCATCACGATGCGTTTTTCTAATGTGCGAACACGATCGCTCACGTTGAGTGGTTTGAGGCTCGGTGCGTCTTCGCTCCGGCACGAGTCGGCGTGGGGGACGGGCGGTATTCGTCTGCTTTGCAGCGTCACGCAACCCGCTAACAACCCCATCATGCTGCTGGCGGCGCCGGTATGGCCGAGCAGTGTGGCGGGCAAGATAACCGGGGCAGCGGGCAGAACGCTGGTCAACGCTTCCCGCTCGCACGCATCGAGCACGGGATCTCCCGCCGCGTGGCCGACGACGGCGCCGATGTCCTCGGCGACCATGCCAGCGGACTCCAGTGCCCCTCGCATGGCTGCCATGATGGCGGCGGCGGAACCGCGACCGGCGTCGGGACGAATGTCGGCATTCCGGTCGCCGGAGACGAAGGCGGGCGATCCCATGAAACGCGATGCAAATCCCAGCACGCGGGCGATCGGTTTTGCGCCACGAGCCGCAGCGGTATCGGCGCGTTCGACCACCAATCCACCGGCACCCTCGCCACGAACCAATCCATCGGCATCGATTGCGTGCGGACGGCTGGTCCGCGAGATGGGATCGACCACCTCGGCCAAAGGTTGATCTTCGGTGAACGAGGCGCGCGTCGCGTTGAGCCGCGTCCCACTGGCACTGACGACTAGAAAATCGGCGATTCCCCGTTTTAGATACCCGCACGCTTCGATCAGTGCCGCGGCTCCGGACGCGTCGCCTAGGGTCAGCGTATTATTCGGACCATGGGCGTTGAGGACGATGCTGTAGTGGCATGCGGGCATGTTGGGCAGATATTTCAGCAACCACAGAGGTGTGATATGTCGCATCGCCGAATTACCGAATTCACTCGGATCGAACTTTCCCGCGGAGTTGACACTGTCGGCAAAGGCTTCGCTCAATTCCAGCGGCGGCCCGTACAACAGTTCACTACCGAACACGGTGCCGATCCGTGCGCTCTGGATTTTGCCAGCATCGGTATAGCAGACTCGTTGTGGCGTCGCTTCCGATTTCGTTGCCGGTTCGGCGGGTAAGAATGGTTGCAATCCCGCATCCTTGACTGCCAACTGTGATGCGGCGTAGGCGGTTTGAATCTCGCGGGACATGACCTTGAGGGCCTTCCGAGGCGTCACGAACTCTTTCGCATTGAAGTCAACCAAGTCCGCGACGACGGCGGTTTCTTGGACCAGTTCCGGAACACCATCCACATTTCGGTACTGCAGCACGACGTCTTCGCTGGTCGTGGCTGCCTGTTCATCGTAATGTCGCACCCCGCTGAGGCCGTTCAGGAGCGAGCGAGTGAACGTTTCGCGGCCCACCCCGATCGACGACACCATGCCAACGCCGGTAATCACGATGTCGGACGATTTCATGGGGCGAAACTTGGGGGTTGTGGGGGTGACTTGGAGTCCGGGGCAGCCGTGGGCGCCGGAATTGACCGCTCAGTATGATCGGCCAGCTTGAGGCTAACCAGCCTACGGACGGGGTTTTCACGTGAAATCGCAGCGGCAGTTGCGAAACTCAGGCGTTTTGGAACTCGATGGGGCATCGGTATCGGGATGCAGGCTCTGATGAACGGGGCATCGTCGGGCTGCCGAAGTCAATCGGTCTCGCATCGCCTGGTCCAATTCGAGTGTGCCGGGGAACATGTGCTGACCCTGATAGACGGCTTTGATTTCAACTGACAGGGGAGAGGGAACCTGAGTAGGCGAGTCTCTCCGAGACTCGCACGTCCGGAACTCGCACGTCCGAGACTCGCACGTCCGGAACTCGAGCGTCTGGAACTCGAGCGTCTGGAACTCGAGCGTCTGGAACTCGCACCTCTGGGACTCGCACGTCCGAGTCTCGGAGAGACTCGGCTACTCATTTTAGACGAGGTCGGTTGGTGCGGCGGTGTGGATTGACTTCGCTAATGCATCGAGCAGGGTTTGTGTTTGCAGTGCTTGCTCGTGAAACGCTTGCCAAGGGGGTTCCGCGTCGGCGGGCGAACCGGTTTGGATCCAGTCGACCAGGCGTGCGATCATTTCTCGCTCTTGATGACAGCGTGTCGTGGGAGTATTGAGCGGCGTGGCCGCATCGTCGGTGGTTTCTTGCTCCGGTTCACTCGGTGGCACGAACGTGTGAACCTTCCCAGATGCTTCATGCACCCAGCTCCGGGCTGGTTTATCGGCCCTGGGGCGGGTGAAATCGTCGCACACGATGGAGGCTTCCTCACCCGCGATTTCGCACCACTTCCGCGTCGTCGTATCGAACCCGCATGACAACGTCGCCGTCATTTCATCTGCGAAACGCATGGTTGCCGAGATTCGAACGTCGATGCTATCTCGCATCACGGCGGTCGCGTAAACCTGCACGGGCAGCCGCCCAGCGGCAAACCGAATCATCCCGGCGGCATACCAACCGAGGTCCAACAGCGCACCGCCACCCAGATCGGCGTGGAGTCGATGGTCATCGCTTTGAAACGGATTGGGAAATGAGACTGCCGCACTGACATGACGCAGTGGGCCGAGTCGAAACGATGGCTGATCGTCTAGCGCGTCCGACTCGTCGGCAAACAATTCGTCTTGTTTGGCCGCCGCGGTCGCTGCGTCCGGTGCCGGCGTCGCTGTCGTTAGCCAACTTCGGAACTGATCGGTGCGTTCATGATGCAGCCAGGCTGTCGCGTCGAGGAATCGCACGTCGGCGCGGTTGGCGGCGTCGATCATTTCAGCGACTTCCGCAGCCGACTGGGCGAGCGGTTTCTCACATAGGACATGTTTGCCGGCAGCACACGCGGCGACGGTCCACTGGTGATGCAGTGACGGGGGCAACGCGATGTACACCGCGTCAACATCGTCACGAGATAGTAATGTGTCGTAGCCCTCCACAGCCGCGGCAATCCCATGACTATCGGCGGCCCAACGCGCCCGCTTGGCGCATCGAGACGCGATTGCCGAGACGGTTGCGCCAGGTGTCGACTGCAGATCGGCGATCAACCGCCGCGTGATACGACCGGTGCCGAGAACGCCAAAGCGAATGGGTGGTAAGGGCATGGGGGGGTGACTTTCGAGGGAAGGGGAAACAGGACTTGGGCTGCGTCGGGCCGCAATCTTCGTCGCAATGCTCACAACCCGCAATCGGCAACACGCGTTCTACCGAGATTTTGCATTTACCCCTTGCCAACCCCGCTCCTGGTGAGTCTGCGTGCTAGCGTTCCTACGGACGAATAGTTTTTTCCCCGCTCGACCGATGGAACGATGCACCTCACAGCGATCATTGACGATCTACGCAACCAGCAACGTGTGTCCGCACGTATGCTGCGTGGATTTTCGTTGTGGGCGATCGTGGTCATGGTCGCCTGCAGCGGCTGCAGCCAACTGCGTCTGCCCGCGATTGACGGCACCGGCAGTTGCCTGTTTGCTCCCCTGCCAACGACGACGCAAT
>JBDNIG010000057.1:0-2733 GCA_041688415.1 Rhodopirellula sp.
GAACTGCAATTGCAGCGAAATGTGGTGCTCGCTCCGGTCAGCGGTCGCGTCCTCGGGTTGGTTGCCGCCCCGGGCACGCGCGTGATGGGCCTCGATTCCGTTGCCGGTCAAAGTTCCAGTACCGTTGTCGAAATGTACGAACCCGACCGACTCCAGGTCCGCGCTGACGTGCGATTGGAAGATGTGCCGTTGGTGACTCGTGGGCAAGATGTCGAAGTTGAAACCGCGTCGAGTGAAGGTGTGATTAAGGGGCGTGTCCTGCAATCAACAAGTTCGGCGAACATTCAGAAGAACACCCTCGAGGTGAAGGTTGAGTTGATTGATCCACCCGCCACCGTCCGACCTGAAATGCTCGTGACGGCAACCTTCTTGGCGCCGCTGACGGATAAACCCAGCGAAGAATCCGTGGCAACCGAGCGCGTGTTCGTGCCAAAATCATTGCTGCAAGAAGACGAATCCGGAGCGTTCATTTGGATTGTCGACGCGCAAGGTATGGCCCAGCAACGAACCATCGAAACCGGTAGTGAAAGTGCCGATGGACTCGTGGAGATTCAATCGGGTCTTCGGGTGACGGACAAATTGATCACCACCGGCATTAGCGGCTTGGAATCAGGCAGCCCGGTGAATGTGACGGGAGACGATCCATCGATGGGAGTGAATTGAATGGCTTTGGTAGAACTGCGAGGCGTCAGCAAGAGTTTTCGCAAGGGTGATGAAACCATCACGCCACTCGACAATATCGATTTAGACATCGAAGCGGGCGAGTTCGTTTCGTTGATGGGGCCGAGCGGCACGGGCAAGAGCACGTTGCTGAATCTCGTCAGTGGAATCGACCATCCCGATGCGGGATCGATCACGGTTGCGGGAACCGAAGTGACCAAACTGTCGCGAAGCAAGCTCGCCGATTGGCGGGCCGCGAATCTTGGCTACATCTTTCAAACGCACAATCTGATCCCGGTGCTGACGGCATACGAAAATGTCGAGCTGCCGACTTTGCTGCTGAAGTTGTCGTCCTCCCAGCGTCGGCAACGGGTTGAACTCGCGATGGAAGCGGTGGGGTTGAGCGATCGCGCCGATCACTATCCGCGACAACTCTCCGGCGGTCAGGAACAACGCGTCGGAATCGCGCGGTCAATCGTGGTCCACCCGAAAGTCGTCGTTGCGGACGAACCGACCGGGAGCTTGGATACGGAAACCAGCGAACAGGTCCAGGTTCTGCTCCAGCGTTTGAATCGCGAACTCGACATCACGCTGTTGATGGTGACTCATGACCAAGACGTCTCGCAAATCGCGTCTCGGCAATTGGTGCTCGACCGGGGCAAGTTTTTGCCCCGAGATGAGCAACACGAGCAAAGTCAAAAATTAGAGGCAGTCAATTGAAATCAGTGTTAGTAGCCCCCCCTCTCCCTTTCTCCCTTTCTCCCCCTTTCCCCCCTCTCCGGTCATGTTCACCTACGTCCTCAAAACGCTTTGGCGGCATCGTGCCCGCACGCTCCTGACGATCTCCGGTGCGGCGGTGGCGATGTTCGTCTTTTGTTTCGTCGGGTCGGTGCAGGAAGGGCTGCGCCGGTTAACGACGGGCGCGGACGCGAACCGAAGTTTGATCGTATTCCAAGAGAATCGGTTCTGTCCGACGAGCAGTCGGTTGCCGGAGGATTACGCCCGCAAGATCAAAGAGATGCCGGGTGTGCGTGAAGTGATGCCCATTCAAGTCTGGACAAACAACTGCCGCGCCAGTCTCGATATCGTCGTCTTCAACGGCGCCGATCCGGCGCAGATCCAGGAGACGCGGCCGATCACGCTGACCAGTGGAACGTGGCAGGCGTTTGCATCGCAGCGTGACGCGGCGATCGTGGGCCGCAACGTTGCCCGACGTCGCCGTTTATCCGTCGGCGATCAGTTTTCGATCGGTGATGTTTCGGTCAAGATTGCTGGGATTTTCACGTCGAACGTGCCGTCCGAAGAAAACCTGATCTATACGAGTCTCCTATTTTTGCAGTACACGCGGGGCCTCAACGCGGCGGGGTTGGTGACGCAGCATGAAGTGCTGCTCACCGAGGATGCCGACGCCGATCGTGTCGCGACTGAGATCGACGCGGCGCTGCGTTCGGGTACCGTCGCGACCAAGACGCGACGCAAAGGCGCTTTTCAGGCGAACACGTTATCGGATCTCGTCGATCTGATCGGCTTCGCGCACTGGTTGGGTTATGCCTGCGTCGCGTTGGTGTTATCGCTCGTCGCGACCACGACGGTGATGAGTGTCCAGGACCGGATCAAGGAGTATGCGGTATTGCAGACGATTGGCGTGCGCCCGTTGCGTGCGATGCGGTTGGTGTTGGCCGAGAGCATGATTCTATGTGTGGTCGGCGGTATCGCGGGCACGGTGGTCGCACTGACGGCGTTGAGCTTGGGCGGTTTTGCTATCGGTGCCGAAGGTGCCACGATTGCCTTTCGTCCGTCGTTCGGACTGGCGATGACGGGTACGATCGTATCACTGCTCGTCGGCATTGCCGCTGGCATTGCGCCGGCGATCCAAGCGGCGACGGTGCCAATTGTGGATGCCCTGCGACAGGCATGAAATCAATCCGACGATCCACAAAACGCCCATCACGCCCGCCGGCCAGGCCCCGAGGCGGACGTAAGTGCTGACACGGTCGTCGAGTTTTGGCGTGGCGACGATTTCGCCAGCCTCACCGGCCGGCAGTTGCTCAACGATCGCGCCGCTGCTGTCGA
>JBDNIG010000439.1:0-2614 GCA_041688415.1 Rhodopirellula sp.
AAATTGGTATCAAAAAACGACTTCCGACATCATTTCGACAGCCGAGAAACCCGGATGACTCAGTTCTTCGCCATACCAAGGAACCGAAAAAACCTGAAAAACAGGCCATCTCGCCGATTTCCGGACAGACACTAGCTAACGATAACTGCGTTGAATGGCATTGTCTACGCTGTTTTTGATGGTTTTGGCGATCAGCAACCGGCGTCCGCGCAGCACCAAAAACCGCGGTCCTTCGCGTTTCCAAATTTCATTGAATTGCCACCGAAAATAAATGTTGAGATTGGCGCGACCCGATTGGTCGATATAATTCGCCAGTGGCATGACCTTCCTTGGTGATGACTGTTCGTGAATTCGACCAAGGAAGGTTCATGTCCATTCTATCAGCTGGCTCGAAGGATTGCTTCAGTCTTTTCAAGCGATCGATGATTCAGTCGAAGGATTTGCCGTTGACGGAAATTCTCGATGACTCGTTCGTTAAAGATATTTTTAGCGAAGAAAAAGTTGAGTTCGGTAACAGTTCAGCGTGGGCGGCTTCGTGCCGCAGAAGATAGTGGACTTCCTGTCCGCCTACGGCATTCTCCGGCGCAACGTTTGGTTAATCGGTACTGGATACCTTAAATTTCTCTTGGACACCTTAAATTTCTCTATTGGGTTTGACGCATTTGTTTTCTTCCGAGGTACTCGATTGCCGCCGGTGATTCAGCCAAGCGTGAGTGATAGTAATCGACGACGCTGACGAGGGCTTGTTGATCGTCGGCATCGCTCGTTAGCGGGCAGTCGAGTTTTCTTTCGGTGGTGAACTTCTTGCCACCCGCGCTGCCGGTTGCGCCATTGTTAAGCAGTTCAACAGCATGACGGAAGGAAGCCTTTTCAGCGTGCATGACCCATTGGATTACATCGCCACCGCAGCCACACGCGCCGAGACAGTTCCAGACGTTCTTAGATCGGTTGACCACGAGCGACGGGTTCTTGTCGTCATGGATCGGACACAGCCCGATCATTTCTCCGCCCTTGCCACGATCGCGGAGCTTCGTCCCGTAGCTCTCGATCAGAGCCACAGTATCGGTTTCGGTTTTCAACTTTGTCAGCGTTTTATCGTCGAATCGTGCCATGGCTGTTTTCCTCCAAAATTTTGAGATATTTCTTTGTGATGCGAGTACGCATCATTTTTCAGCGACTCGACATGGATTTAGCAAGCAGGTAGCGTATCGTTTTTTAGCGACCACACCTTAGCGTTCACTACACGCACATCGGTCGCTACGAGCGCGGACAGGCGAAGCCGACGACTGACACACTCCGGCGTTTGGCCGAAACGCTCGGCGTGTCACTGGATTATTTGGTTGATGGTGCCACTGATGATGTCGCCCGCGCCACATTCGAGGATCGCGAACTACTGCGACAGTTCCAGGAGCTGCAGACGCTCGACGACGACGATAAGCGAATCGTCAAGACGTTGATTGATGCGTTCTTGGCGAAGCGAAAGATTCAAGAGTTGATGGCGTCGTGATTGGTGCGGCGTCTCTTGTTCGGTCGGCTGGGGTGGTGAGCGTTAAACGCAATTGCGCCACCGTCCTCGGAGTGTTTGTCTCTGTCGCCGCTGGCTTCTAACGAAGCGGCGACAGAGACAAACACTCCGAGGACTCACTTAGCCAAAAAAACATGAGAAGGCAGCTCCGGCGTTTGGGGGCCGCTGGAGTTGGAGACTGGCAACGAGCGAAACAAGTGGGCTTGGCATCGTCGGTGCGTGGTCCCTGGCGGAGCGTCAACAGGCCATCGCAAGTTCAACGCTACACGGTTGTCCGTTTGCTCGAAGACTCGCTGCACCGACAACCGTTCCGCTAGCGTTTCTGGTAGTTCCAACGTGCAAGCGCTATCGCGAGATGCAACACGTCAACTGCGGACGGACTGCGCTTTTGACGTACCGTGGGCCGTTCGCGGACTCACTTTCCCCACGGAACGTCAACGCTTGCCGCCGCCTTGCAAGTCGTTTGGTGATTCACCGCTTGCGCTGCCCGACCGCTAACGCGTTCGCTCAGCTTCGCTCACGACGCCCGGTCTCCGCTGACGTCACTACGGTGCGGACTGCGTTCGTCGCAGAGCCTCCTCACTCCGCCTTCCCTGCGCTGCCGTCGCTCCGACCCGGCGGATCGGGCGTCGGCGTCGCTTCGCTGGCCTTCCTTGCCCGCTCCGCCGGGCGGCATCCTGCCACCGGGCTTCGTCATGCGGCGACATCCGTGTCGCCGTCGTTCAGCGATCTATCCACGCGTGGCGGCATCGTGCCGAAGATTGCGACGACATCCTGTCGTCGCTTCGCTCCAGTGCGTGCAAGTGTTGGGCGGCAGATGCAAGCGGTCGGCATCCCGCCGAAGAGTATGGCGGGCATCCTGCCCACCAATGAAAAAGGCCACCTTGCGGTGGCCTCGTTGGGCGTCGTTTTACTTCGGTGCATCGGATAATTTGCTCATCTAAGGGAATCGCGGTAGGGACGGCTGTTGCCAGCCGCCCCCCGCACAGATCCGTACTTGAAGGATTACCTCATACGGCTCCTCCGTTGGATCAAACGATCACATGCAATAAGCATGTCACCCGTCGTGGGCACCGTGTCACCATACGA
>JBDNIG010000440.1:0-11215 GCA_041688415.1 Rhodopirellula sp.
TTTCCTCTGGATCGATGGAGGGCACCAATAACAAGATCAAAACCGTACAGCGACAATCCTACGGCATTCGCGACTCCGAGTATTTTGAACTTACACTCTACTCCCTCCATCAAAAAAAGTACGCTTTAGTCGGATGAGCCGCTTTTCGCGTGCGGATTCCGCGAGGTCAATGGAGTCAATGAAACGCGATGAGGCACGCTCGGCATTGGACTGTGTTGCCGAAATCAGTTCTACCTGTGCCGTGTAAAGCCCTTCACTGTAGATCGAGACCATGTGGTCGCCCTTCTTGACTTCCACACCGGTGTAGTCAACGAACAGCCGATCCAAACGACCTGATACCCACGCGGTAATATGGGCTAACCTTGTTTCGTCGTATTCCACTTTTCCAACCATACGAACGTCGGCGGTCACGTATCGGTGCGACACGGGCACCGTTTCGATATTCATCAATTTCTTAATGTCAGCGTTAATCGAAATCGTGCGAACACCGCCCACTGATTTCTTCACCGGCACCAAATCCATGCCACAGATCGGGCAACTACCAAGCCCGTCACGCCGGATTTGTGGATGCATGCTGCACGTCCAAATCGCGGCTACGTCAGCACCATCGCTCTCCAAGGCGTCAGCCGTAGTTGTCGGTGACGATGCAGGCGGACCGCTTGGTCCGCGCAACCACGAAGCCGATCACAAGAAACACGATTGCTTGCAAGAACCACGTTTGTTTGATTAGTCGTTTCATGAATTGTTTCATTGTTTATCTTTTTTTAAACGAACATGTGGGAGTGGAAGAGGGAGTCTGGGAGAGGGGGGAGAGGGGGAGACACGGAGTACGGGAGCGGAGCATCAGCATTGAATGGTCTCCGTGTCTCCGTGTCTCCGTGTCTCCGTGTCTCCGTGTCTCCGTGTCTCCCAGACTCCCAGACTCAACCCTCCCCAAACCAATCAACCAACTTTGCCACCTCAGCTTGATCCCGCGCGCCGACCGCCGTCACGCTCCGCGTTCCTTGTCGCCATGTCGCCGCGATACTTGAATCCAAGTCCACGAGGCAGCACTCCTTGTCACCGCACATCGCCATACTTGTTGGACGTTCACCAAACCAAGCGGCCGTCTCGTCATCGTGCTCAAAGAGCACAAGCGTCGACCCGTCGGCTCGCTTACACACCGCTTTGACACAAGTGCAACAAGGCATCTTCAGGACACTTGTGGACGTGAGCGTATAACCCTCGGGAAGCCCGTCAGCAACGGTTGGGCGATAGCCAACTAAACTGATGGCTTGCTCTGGCGCTACCACCTTGCCATCGTACTTATCGAGCAAAAATTGCTCTGCTTGGTTGGGATTCTCTGGCAACACTTCCAGGTAATGATTCATCGTCGCCACGAACTCTGCCCCGTGGCCGCTATGCATTTCCGTCATGGCAGCATCACGTCGAAGCCAAACGCTCAGCCCCAATACCAACAACATCGTGGCCGCGATAGTAAAGCGTTGAACCGTTGCACGGGTCAACCACGGTCGCCGAACTTCCGTAGCGGAAGTCGCCAAGACTTTCGGCTCCTCGGGCAACTCGCCAGCTCGACCCAACTCTTCGACGATGTTAGCCCAGATCCGTTCTGGCACGGCCCCTACCGAGGCCACTGAAAATGCCTGACTGAGTCGCCGAAATCCAGTCAGAATCCCAGAGCACGCGGCGCATTGCGGCAGATGTTCGTCGATCGACACTCGCGTGTCGGTCGAAAGTTCGCCATCGTAATACGACGACAGAAGTTCTTGGGTGTGGATGCAGTTCATTGTTATTGCCTCAGGCTGCAAGCGGGACGCATCAAATCGAGGTTGCAGGCCGTACGCTCGAACACGCTGACCTGACAACTCTTTTGATGCAATGGCGTGCCAATTCCTTCACCATTTCCGGTGGATTTCAAGGAATCCATCGGACTGGGCGAATGATTTTTCGTCATTCCAGCAGATTCCGTGAAGGTTGGCACGCTCGCACGCATCCAAGCGAACGAGCCAAGTCCGCTTCATTCTTGTTATCAGCCGAGGAACCCACTCAATGAATTTCTTCAAATGGACCCTTCCGATCGCCGCGACGGCAATACTTTTCCTCGGCTTGGTTGGCTGCCAACCGTCCGACATCATCGAAACTGACGGTTCCGAATCGTCACCAGTGTCAACCGAGATAGACCACGACAGCATGAACCATGACGATCACGACATGGATGGTCACGATCATTCAGCACACAGCGAGCAACAAGGAGCCGAAGAGACTCCAGCGGCCAAGTCCGACATGGACAAGATGATGGAAGCACTTGCCGATATGCCGGAAGAAGATCGAAAGTCGGCGATGAAGCAGCACTTTTGCCCCGTCAGCGGCGAGATGCTTGGCGTAATGGGCGCGCCAGAGAAGATCGACGTCAATGGCCAGACGGTCTGGATTTGCTGTGACGGCTGCAAAGACAAACTGCTCGCTGATCCCGACAAGTACCTGGCAAAACTGAACAAGTAACCCTTGTCGCTTGCGGAACAACACTGATGGAACCATTCCCAATGTCAATCGAAGAACGCATCGCTCGTGGGCTCATGCGTCTGGATTGCAACGGCATCCAAGTAACGCACCACAGTGGAGGGAAGATCACGCTTGCATGCAATGATATCCATGTGAATGAGCGTGCTCTTGCAATTGCAACTTGCAATCGCAGCGACAACGACAGTGCCAGGTGTCATAGAAGTTAGTTTTCAGAATGGGAAGCTGTAACAAAGGGCTGCGAACTATTCTTGATTTCGGGATAGCAAGAATTCTTGTTCGACTCCTTTTCGCTGTCGAACAATTCGATCGACCATCATTTGCACATAATTGCCGGACATTTCTCGTCGAACCGTACCAGTCAAAGCCTCAATGGTGAATAAATCGCGTCACAACTGCGGACTCTTGCAGGTCTAGATCCCTAACGCGATTCGAACCTGGCCGTAGAGTTCGCTCAGGAGCGGAACTAACCGCTCGTCAACAATTGGTTTATCAAATTGGTTCTCAACAAGTTGGTACGCGACAGCGCGTTTACTGGGGATGCGAGCGTTGTTTGCCTTGCACCAACGCTCAAGGTTTTTAGGACGATTGGGGCGTGAAATATCAGTTTCAGAGATATTCGCGTCGCAGCCTGACCGCTTGAGTTCTTCCGACAACGCTGCGAGGTAGGAATCCGCGGGCACATAGTCTTCAATCACGCTTTCTTCTCCGTCAATCGAAGGAAGGCAAAGCATCATTGATTCAGCAACGCCCGCTTCCTTGATCTTCTTTCGCATTCGCCTGCCCGCAGAATCTCCATCCGTCAGATAGGCGGTTCGAGCGGATTCGTTATCAAGAATCGCAATCTCCGACGAATCGCCGCTCGACAAACCTGGAACGACCTGGAAGCCAAGGTGCTCAACTCCCAATGCGCCCTTAAGCAACGCAGGAAGCAAGATCAAGTCCGCTGCGCCCTCCGCGATCACCGCATATCGCATGGGAAGAAATGCCAACGTTTGCGTGCCCATCGAAAACAGAAGCGGAGAAAAGCCGGGGCGTTTGGAATTCCAGAAGTAGTTCTCGATCTTGCTGTACGGGTCGTCGGCCGCAACCATTCGGATGCCCGACCCCAGATCCTCGGGCAGACAACCGATCGAGTGAGTCGTGTAGATAACTTTCGAAGCCAGGTCTTGCTTCGCCAATACCTGAACGAGATCCGCCTGTGCATCGTAGTGAAGGCGACTCTCAGCCTCGTCGATCAACAAAATTGGCTTGCATTCGGAAGGCGGTTGGCGGGCAAGGAATAGCAACAAAGCGACGAATTGGCGAAGTCCGTCGCTCCGTTCTACCACCTTGACATATTCACCCTCTTCTGATCGCAACAAGACTTGAAGTCGAAACCCATCAAGTTCCAAACTGATCGAAAGGCGTGATTGCGTCCACGAATCTTGAATGAGTTTGGTGATCTGACCTTCCGCTCGTTCCAAAATCGTTTTGACTTTGCCCCGATCATCGTTCGCCTGAGACGTGTGCAGCAAGTTGAGATCCAGGTTCGTCGCGTGAGCAAGGTTCTGTAGTGAGGTCGGAATACTCTGTCGGGTGATTCCTTTCTTGGCATCCTCCTCTTTGAAGAATTGATTGAGGTCGTATTCCGACTTAAGATTTCGATCCTCAGAAGAGAAAAAAAGAAACTTCGGCTCTCTGTCCGACAGAATAGATGCGGTGTGCTCGCTAGGCGATTTGACCGACTCATGCGAGTGTAACTGTTCAACGGATCCTGCAAGTTCACGGAATGGTGTGTCATCTAGCGATTTCACGGCAGACAACATCTGATCCAGAACAGATTTGCTCAGATCGTCAGATTGGCTGGCAAGACCTTTCGCCAGTTTTTTCAATTCTTCAAGCAACTCCGGTTCGCCTGCCTTCGTCGCCTCATTTTCAGCAGTGATCCGTCCGATGCAAACCGTAAGTTGTGTCGCTGTCTGTTGCCGTAGTTCTAACGATCGCTTTGGCATTGGTTTGAGATCGTAGTACTTCTTCCCGTTTTTGCGTTTTTCAATTGAATACCATCGAACATCGTTTGCTTCCGGAACATCCGCCAATGCGACTCTATCATCTGCATCTAGAGCGAACGACCATTCCGCGACTTTGTCATCATCGGCGATCTCCACACCGCGGCTAATTTCCTGAGAACCACCAGAGTCGACAAATGCGTCGTCGTTGTTGAAATGGAGCAAGCATCGCAGCAAGGACGTCTTCCCGGCTTCATTCGGCCCGACAATCGCAACCAGCTTTTCGTTCAGATTAACCTTCTCATGCGTAGCAAAGCGTTTATATCCTTTGACTTCAAACCATACGAGTTTCATTCATTCTTTCCTTGGTGCATTGCATTTGATTTATTGATAGACGGTAAAGCGGCCGTCTTCGAGCCTGCGGACGTTGCCGACGGCCACGAGGGTTTCGAGTAATTCGGTGACTTCCTCTTTCTTGGCTCGGGTGTAGTAGGCGGCGACTTGCGTGACGTCGGCTGGGGCGGCGTGGCGTTGTAACGCGGTTTGGATGGCGACCATTCGATCAGGCAGCGACTTGGGCCACGGTTGCTTCTTAATTTTGGCAGCGGCGGCCTTCTTGATGGGTTTGGCTTTTTCAACGTCGTCATCTGCAAACGCGGTTTGAGTTGCGCCGCCCTGTTTTCCATGACTCGGGTCCTGGAATTCGGGGCGGAGCCAGCGGATGATGCCTCGGCTCTCTTCTTCGGCTCGCTCGTGGTTGAGGTCGACGAGTCGCTGCAAGATCGCTTCGTCCTCCAGGTCGTGTGGCCAGCCGTAAGCATCGAAAACCGCCGAGTCAAGGTCGTCGTGAATTTGCTTTAAGACCGAGACGAGTCCCTGTTCGTGAATCGTCTGTTCTTTGGCTGTGAGCTTCGCGCCCGAACGCAATTTTTCCAGCACGTTGTACATACCGGTCATTGTAAGCGTCGGATGTTTTTCTTGCTGACGCTTGCGATGAGCATCGAGTTGCTCAGCAAGGTCGCCGATGCGTTTCTTAGTGGCATTGTCGGTGACGGGGAATGGAAAGGTCTCGAAGCAGCGGGTTTTGTTGTAGCGAGGATCGTTCCCAACGCCGAGGCGACCACCGGCAGCAAGCGCCCAACAAACGTGGATCTTGCTGGAGAGAACCCCGTGGATGGATGCATTATCGACGGCGAACGCGATCAACATATTATCAGGCAAGATTGTTTCATCGAGCATGACGAAAAAACGATGCTTTGCCGTCTCAACGGTTGCGATATAACGCGAAAGTCCCTTTAAACCTTTCCGTAGTTCCGTGTTCCTTCGTCCAAAGAGCCACCAATGCTCGCGGCGATATTTCTCGTTGTTCTGATCTCGCTCGGGTTTTACCGTCTCGTAAACGTGCTGAAAGACCTGTGGATAGCGTTGCCAAACGTCCTCGGCTGTCAACCCATCAAGATCAATCACCATTACGTTACGACACTTCTGGGTTAGATCTTTTCCGTTTCGATAATGCCGGATGTGTCGCTCCAATCCATCTTCCGATCCAAGCCCGAGTGAGACGGCTTTTTCGTGAGTTACAATGAATCCTGAGCCATGCAGCTTCACGCCGGTGTTGCTGAAAAATTCGTTTGCTTTAAGCGGTGTCGCTGAACCAACATCCGCTCCGATTGAGATGGTGGGTAGTATCAAGCCCTGCGTAGTTTCGAATTCTATTTTTGCGTCAGACTCGTCGATTGCTTCTTCCGAAATCACACGAAATAGATTTCCAATCTCGTAGCCGCCTACCCCGACCGTCATTGCAATTCGCACTGCGGCACACATCGCCGTATCCACCCACGGGTGATCAGGGATCGCGAAGTAGATCGACAGCGGCTTCTTGGCTTGCAGATGCGGTGTGACAACTCGGCGATTGAATGTTTGACGTAGGCTGTTCGTCGTGATCAAGCCGAAGCGGACCGCTTCACGTGTGCGAACTTTTTCGGCAGCGGTGTGCCACCAGTACATGACGTAGTCGCAGGACTCGGGCAACTCCTTGAATGTCGAACGAATGGCTTTTGTATACCCGTCGCCTAACGCATCTCGCATTCGTGAAGCGCCGATGAACGGTGGATTTCCAACGATGTAATCAGTTTCAGGCCACTCCGCCTTTCTTGGATTGATGTATCGCAACTCTTCGACGCGGGCGTCTTCATCGGGGACTTCTTCGCCCGTGACCGGGTGCGGCTTTGTCGTGCGTCCATCCCAACGCGTGACAGGCTTTCCGGTTTCTTCATCGACGACCGGCTCGATGCTGTCCCATGTCATCACGGCGTCGCGACACTCGATGTTCTCGTAATCTTTCAAGATCGGTTCGGGCGGGGCGATTTCGTTCCGCGTGCGCCGGTGCCACTGGATGAAACCGATCCACAACACCAACTCCGCCAGCGCCGCCGCTCGCGGGTTGATCTCGATGCCCAGGAACTGGTGTGGGTCGATCGTGATGCCAGGCAACACGTGATCGCCAAAACTGGCCATCGCCGAAACGACTTCGCCTTCGAGTCGTTTCATCAACTCCATCGACACGTACAAGAAGTTGCCACTACCGCAAGCCGGATCGAGAACGCGGGTCTCGCACAGCTTGCCGTGAAATTCGCGCAGTAATTTCACAGCGTCTTTGCGTTTGCCTTCCTCGTCCAACTGGATCGCGGCAGCATAAGTCGCGTCCCATTGCTCACGCAGCGGCTCGATGATCGTCGGCATGACTAGTCGCTCGACGTAAGCACGTGGCGTGTAATGAGCGCCCAACTTGTGACGTTCAACCGGGTCGAGTGCGCGTTCGAGCAGCGTTCCGAAAATCGCTGGCTCAACCAAATCCCATTTGTGCTCGGCGGCTTCGACCAATAATTCAACTTGGTCCTTCGTCAGCGCCAACGCCGTCTTGTCTTTGAAGAATTTGCCGTTGAAGTGCCGAATCTTCTCTCGCAAGATTATCGAGAACTTGCCTTCGTCCATCGCTTCCCAGAGCGACTCGACCATCGGTTTGAAATTCTGTGGCTCGAACCGCAGGCTGAGCAGCAATTCAGCGAAGGAATCTTTGCGGATCAGTTCGACATCTTCGGCGAACATGGTGAACAGGCAACGCATCAGGAATCCGGCGACGACTTCGGGATCATGTTCCCCTTCGAGGCTCTTGGCCAGCTTGGCCAGTCGCATGGCAATGTCCCGCGTCACGTCAGCGGCGTGTTTGCTGGGGTCGAGCGAGTGCGGGTCGGTCCACAGCAGTTTGAGTTGTTCGCGGATGTGCTGATCGCGCAACCGACCCAGTGGAATCCGAAACGAGCGTGGATCGGGAAACGGCACGTAGTTCTTGCCGCTGCCGGTGAAGTCGGCGTACAGGTCGAAGCAAAAGCCGACATCGACGACTACCAAAAAAGGCGGCCATTCATCGGGGATCGCTTCGGCGTACCCCTTGGCCTGTTTGCGAGCGGCCTGCATCGCTCGATCCCAACCCGCCGTGCCACGCGCCGCCGTGCCGGCGAGTTTCTTGGCGGTCTTGGTCACCGTCGCCAACGCCTGAGCCGCTTCCGCTGTCTTTCGTTCGCTGCCCTGTTTCGACTCCAGAACGAAGCAACCGGCGCGAAACAGATCGACGCGGCCGTGTGACACACTGCCATCGCCGTTATTAAACTCGACCGCTTTCTCGAAGACATAGCGATTCGAGGCGACATCTTGCTGCGTCGGATCAGGATGATCGACGCCCAGCAAATCACACAGTTCTTTCAGAAACGACTGCGAATTGGCCATCTCCGCACCGCCGGACTTCTCCCATCGAACGACAAACTTTTCGGCGGGGCCGTCTGGAAATTCACATGGAGTCATCGTGCCGCCCGCGCTCGCTTAAAAGTTGGAATGAAATTCGGGCGAGCTTCGTTTAGTGTAGAACCTGCAAGTCAGAGCAACCTTGAATTCGCCGACGCAAGCGATCATTCTAGCAGTCGCGGAGGACACCATGAAGCAGGCGGAAAACCGACTAAAATCGCCACCTTTCGCTGCGAGCCGCCCCTACGGCGACGCAGTTAAGATATGTTCTTGGCAAGCGAGCCAGGGTTGCCGGAAGCCGAGGTCGTCGCATTCGAGTTCAAGCTGGAAGACTGGAAGCGGGCCTTCTACCAAGCGATCAGGTACCGTTCGTTCGCCCATCGCGGCTATGTCGTCCTGCCAGCAAATGTCGTCCATCGTTGCGATCCGATGTTGGATGTATTTCGCGCCCAAAACATCGTTCTTCTGTCGCACCATCCCAGCGATGGGGCAACGAGAATTGTTCCGTCGGTCAAGAACTTGCCCAAATCGCGGGCGAACTATCTGAAAGCCCTCGCGATGCTTCACGAAAGTGACCTTACGGGTTAGCTTGACTCGCGTACGGACGTTCGCAAACCTACTGTGCACAGGCGAACATCCATGCGCCGCTCGATGTCGAATGCGCAACGCCCCGTCCTTCGCATAGGAGATAAAGTTATGCCCATTAACTCAAAAAATATTACACCGACGATTCGCGACATGCTTGACCGCGCGAGTGTTGGCGAGGGTGCGCACCGGCTTTCATTCGTTGTTACAACCGAAAAGATCTCATGCGATTATCGTGAGATTGCAGAAGCAATCACGCTAGATCCTGAAGACCATGTGTTTGTCCCGGACACCTGTTTCTTCACCGCGCACGAGATTCCAAACTGCTTTTGGGATTCGATTTTGCGAAAACGCATTGCAGTCACATCTTCGGTTTTCCGCGAATTAGAGCCGTGGATGCAATCGCCCAGACGCAACAAACGGATGGTGCCCCTTATTGCGAAATCTAAAGAGTCGGAGTGTCCTCCCGTTGTCGCCGCTGACTCAGCTAAAGAATGGGGGCGAAACTGGACACTGGGCCTGCACTACTATGCGTCACTGTTGTCGTCGCGAAAAGATCGGGCATTCGAACTTGTTGCAGACTTTGCAAAGTGCAATGGGCGTCCACCGACACGAGACGAATCACGCCGATTGCTCCAGAAGAATTTTTTTGATCGCGATCTCAAAATGGTTTTAAAGGCGATCGAGCAAGGACGGAATGCAAATTGGTGGACAGACGAGCTGTTAGTTACCGCCGCACTTCAAATTGGGATTTTTAGCGGCACGCCAACCACGATACTGACACGAGACCGCGATGTGCTCGAGCAGTTTGAAAAGTTGTGTTCACTCGTGACGATCGACTATCAGGCGTACCTATTTGGACGACGATTCGTCGCGAGTCGGAATGAATTCGATTGCATTCCAATGCCGAATGACGAACTTCTGGAAGCGTATTTTGTTACTTCAGAAAGCTTCTTAGTAAAAAAACCTGTTCCGGCAGACAAGTTTGTTGAATGGGTTCTACCAAGCGTATTCCATCCTGCTAGGGTATCATGTGTCCTACTTGGTGGCCCGCCGGGTGAAATGGCAGCGCAGGTTGTTAGGTACGATACGGAGCAGGAGGTCAGTGGGCTTATGCGCACAAAGGGGAAGACGCTTGGGTGTAGCGCGGAGTTGCCAAATGGCCTAAATTGTCATGTAACGGGTTTCCCGACATCCATCTCCACGCCCCAAGATTTCACAATCGTCGGCAAAGATAGATGGCGAGATACTCCGCCTGGAATCGAGATGCGATGGTCGAGGCTTGACTACGCACATGCCATCACGAACGAGAGTCGCTATATCCGACGTCCATGATGGCTTGACCAATTTCACAATGTGTATGGTGCCGATCGCGGCAAAGCGGACCTTCGGCCAGATCGAGGTGATCAAGGGACTCGGTTTCCAGTTTGGTAACCACATGGGCGTAAGCATGACCGTGGCAAGCAAATAAACAAAGCTGATTCAAGCTCGGTTGGTTCGATCTCGCGGACTGGCAGATCAGTCTTCCGACAGGCCCGTCCAGAGTGGTAGTCTTGGACGAATGAAAACGAACGAAGAAGTAATTTTGGCATTCTCGCAATCCACAGAACATTCTCGCCCCCGATTCGTTGCTAGCAATTGTGAGGCCTGGGCGGCAAGGCTGATGCTCTGCGGCGGGAGAGCGTATGCGGACATTGTTGGTTTCTCAAGAGACTTACTTGGTTATCGCTGTGCGCCCCAATCAATCGAGCGTGGTGTCACTGGATTGAGATTCTACGACTTTACGTTTCTGGAAAACTGGATTATCGTTTCACCAGAACAGCTTGCATTCGCACCTCGGCTAGTACAACCTTGGTGGGGAATAGCTTCTGTGTCGTGTGAGGGTGATTGTGACATCGTCCGAAACGCAGAGGAGTCGCCACAACGGAAATCAATCGCCATTGCCGAGTTGCTTTGGACTTCAGAAGTCCAGGAATTGCTGCAAACATGTTGTGACACGAAACCACTGACGGGACGTCGGCGAATGCGGGAACAGATTGCTGAGGCGTTGTCTCCTGAGCAACTTGGACCATTGGTTTCGCTCACCATGAGAGCTAGGCCACTTTGGCGAGCAAAGGCGGCATGATCGTTAGATGGTGATTCAAGGTGTAGCTCACCCAGTTTCTGAGTGTGCCTGGCCCAATTCGTAGCGTCGCGCAATCGCTAATTTGCTTGTCGCCCCAACTCCTTCCCGTACCGAAATACTCTGCATGTTGAGTCACCATTTGAGCGAGTCGGTGGAACTGATTGTCCTCCTTTTCGATCTTCTTTCCACGAAA
>JBDNIG010000441.1:0-5925 GCA_041688415.1 Rhodopirellula sp.
ATAGTTGATACAGCAATCCGCCAACGCGGTTCCACCACGGTAGCGCAGGCTTGAAACGATGAAAGCAAACATCCTCACCTTCTCGAAGATCATTGACACCACGCACGAGGGTGCGGAATGACACCAACCGAAGCGGAAAGCAAACTCGCCGATCTGTTGGCCATGCCTGCCGAGACAGAATGGCTTGAATTCAAGAAAGCCGAAAACAATTTTGACTTCGATAGTCTCGGTCAATACTTTTCAGCGCTCAGCAATGAAGCAAATCTGAAGTCCCAGGCATGGGCGTGGCTGGTCTTTGGGGTCAAAGACAGAACGCACGAAGTTTTGGGAACCAACTATCGGCCGAACCGACCGCATCTCGATGAAGCCCAGAAGGTAAAGTTCATCGTCAATTTGCTTCAAGAGATGAAAGCCGAGGGTATCGCCTCGCCCAGCGGAAGAGGGCCTGCTGCCTTCTGGGAATTGTCTAAACCGGAGCGAAATGATGGCGGTTAGACAACAATTGTGTCATTCGCTGATGCTCTTGATCGTGCAACACCCTTGCACGCAACGAGTTACGAATAGTCTAAATTCCGTCACTTCGTTCACGTTTAGTCATTTGACGACTGGCATAGTTCGCTACGTTTGTCCGGCATTCATGGCCAAACTATGCCATTCGACCCCTGTCGTGGTTTCGCAAGTGCAACCCTGGAAAGCACTTACGAATGACATAGTTTTCGGTAATTCGCCGAGATTAGACCATTCGTGGCCACAGAATGTCTGGGATGTCCCTTTGAAGACGCAGATTGCGACCTCACTCCGCCCCAACGGGGCAACTCTATGATAACCCCAGGCATCGCCTGGGGTTTAATAGGGCAATCCACACAAGAATAGCCCCAACGGGGCGGACCTAAATGACCGAATACCACACCATTAGGACCGCCCCTTTGGGGCTATCGAATCAATAGCCAACCCGAAACCCAGGGCGTTGCCCTGGGCTTTCATAGAATCGCCCCTTTGGGGCTGAAAAAAGGGGATGCAATCATGCCACAATCGCTCGCAAATGTCACGTTGCACTTCGTGTTCTCGACCAAACATCGACACCCGTTGCTGAAACCGGTACCACTTCGTGACGAACTGTACGCCTACATGGCAACCATCCTGCGAAACAACGTCGATTCACCCGCAATCATCATCGGTGGGGTTGAGGATCACGTTCACGCATTGGTCAACCTCAGTCGGAGTTACGCAATCAAAGATGTTGTCCAAGAGATGAAAACGGAAACCAGCAAATGGCTGAAGAAGCAATCGACGGAATTACACGAATTCGCATGGCAGACCGGGTACGGAGTGTTCTCGGTCAGCCAATCCATCGTGCCGAATTGCAAAGGCTATATTGCCCACCAAGAAGCACACCACAAAAGGGTATCGTTCCAAGACGAGTTCCGCCGCATGTGCAAGGATGCCGGAATCGAGATCGACGAACGATACGTGTGGGATTGAATGTGTGGCACCGCCCTACCGCCCCAAAGGGGCAGACCTATGACAGCCCCAGGCATCGCCTGGGGTTCGATGAGGAAACCACACAAGATTAGCCCCAACGGGGCGGACCTAAATGAACGAAACACCCGACCTGACGACGAACACAACACGTTTAGGACCGCCCCGTAGGGCTACCGAACCATCAACCAAACCGATACCCAGGGCGTTGCCCTGGGCTTTCATAGGATCGCCCCCTTGGGGCTGAAAACCAACACGAACAACGCCCCAAAGGGGCATCCCTATGTTGCATTTTCGGGAGGTAGGTGCTCCTGCGTCCAATGATTTTGCAATGCGTGGCTCAAGACGATATGTTGGTGGATGCTGGGAAAAACGGACTCGGGGCTCGAATGGCGTGAACTGAATCGGTTCTCAATTGAGCCGACGGCGCTAGCTACGGGAATTAAGCACCCGTCGATAATTTCTCGTTTTTTTTAACAAGCGTGGCTAGCGCCAAAACGGCTCATTTTGTCGGAAAACTTATCAGCAGGTGCTTATCAAGGGCGATAATCCAACGGTCCTCAATCGTTCACCATCCGCCGGCCCTACGTCGCGTTCGGCATCGGCGGCGGCAACTTGCCAGGCCAGGTTGTTGTCAAGTTGTTGGCCGATAGTTGCGAAACCCCAACCGGATGACGGTGATAAACGGATACGACAGCATGGTTACGCTTTTCTTCGTTCGCGTTTGAATCTAACCGCGGTTCGATTCGCATCGTTCGTGGACCCTGGACTAAGGCATACGATTTCGCATAGCTATCGAGCACGTAGTGATTGTCGTGCGTGCCGTTGACCCACAACGTGGGAACAGTGTAGGGCTTTAATTGTCCCGCATCATCAAACTGGGGAGCGGGAGGTCGCCGGCCGCCGAGATCCATCGCGATCGCTGCATAACCACGGTTGGCCCACATCCACACCCAATCGGCAAACGCCGTTCCATCGCCTCCGTGAATCAGCACAATGCCGGGATACGTTTCATCACCGTCGCTTTTTCCCAATGTTTTAGGTGAGGCGTAAAATGAAAAAACTTCCGTCGCTTGGCCGTCGACCTGTTCTCCTTCGTAGATCAACGCCTGGATCTTCGCCGCAGGATCTTCGATTCGAAATTTGGGAATTTCCGACTTCAATCGCTTGATGGGCCAGACGCCTGGCGTCTCACCGCGGAGTCCATCGTCAGCTTGGACAACGGCGTGGGCAGAGGAGTAGGCGATCAGCAGCACAATGCAGAAACGGGGGATCGTCATTGACTTTACTTTGGTTTTTTAGAGGGGCTTTGATATCATCAGGATTTAAATCCAAGAACCGATCTGTCTACTCACGCTGGCGATGCGTGCTTCGACAGTCTAGGTGCGGTCGGTGGGATTACCGAAGCAAGATGCGAGTCGTCCGAGCCCGACTTTCTTTTTTAATTTGGGTTCCTTGGTTTGAGTCGGCTTCGGGGAGGCGTCGACTGCCTTACTGAAATAGCATCGAATTGACGTCAGAATCGATAAAATATCGCTGGGCCGCCCGCCAAGGCGGCCCAGCCTGATTTTTTTACGGTCGCTTCGCGGTCTATTGAGCATTGGCAGTAAACGATGTCTAGCTGTACGCTGGCCAGTGGGCACGGTCCGCAGCGAAGCGAACCTCGTCGCCATCTTCTCGCTGAACGATCATCGTCTGTTCTTGAGCGTTGCAAAAGAACTGGCTCTCGCGTGCATTCTGAGTGTAAAACGCTGGAATCCCATCACTCTCCAAAGCAATGACTAGATCGCCGACCGTAAGACAAGGGTTGTCGCTATCAGGTAGGTTTCCTGCAAGTAACCAGCGATCAAGAGTGGCCTCCGCTTTTTGAATCTCAGCCGTTTTCGTTGGAGAAGTTGCACTCTTCAAAAAATTCAAGATGCACTCTGCTTGAACTTGGCGAGAGCGAATAAAATCGTTGATCTTGCATGTCTTGATGACGCCGCACTTGGTCGGCCCCAACTTCGTGGAAACGCCGCATCCACAGCCTGAATACATCACAACCTGCCCAACAGAGGCGTCAAAAAGATCGAGTCCGAATTCTTCCCATCGAGACAGCATGAGATGACACTTCTCACCCATGTCGGGAAAGTTGTGGCCGTTGAATCCAGTGCTTGCCAGGATGTTCAGACAGATGGATAGTTTTCGGCGATTGTGCGGAATGCTAAGTTTCGCATTGATGTACCGAAGTGTTTCGGTTGGATCGAAATCGTTCTTCTCCAATGCTGTGCGAACATACCGAACGTCGGTCAAAAATCTCCGTTTGAATTCCTGCCGAACGACCAAGCTGGTGACCGAGAAACCGTAACCGCTAAGCCGCGAATTGACTTGCGCCTTGATATCTCTGCTGCCGATGAACCGCAGCAGTTGTACCGACGTGTCAATGAAAATTGCTGCACCGTAACCCGTCACTTACTAATGGGCCTGTCAGTCTTGGTGGAAGGTTGGCTAAAGAACAGCATGGGATCAAAGCCAGAAGAAGTCAGCGACTGCATGACGTCCTTGACATCGTCTTTCGCAAGCAGCCGGTTTGACAAGTAACCGGAGGCGATTGTCTTGAGTCCGCGGCATTGGTTAAGTGTCATCTCTTCATCGTGCATGTTTTCGCACAAGGCTTGCTGGCAAAACACAATGACGCTTCGCCACGCTTCCATCCCGAATTCACGATAGCGCCACAAGACGTCAACGGACTGTCGGTAGTTCTCAACGGCATTGGCCAGCTCAATGACATCGACACCTTCGCCATCGTGAGCCGTTATCATTGCTTCCGAAGCCAAGCGGAGCTGATCCTCCGTTTCCCTCAATTCCTTGCGGATGCTGGGGGATGGAGTAGTCGGCTGAAGTGTGTCTCGACCGTCTGGTGCTAGTCGAGTCGCCTGACGCTCTTTTTGGCGGGTCGACTCGGCCCAGCCTTTCTCGCGCGCATAAGTCACTTCCGACTGGGCCGGTTCACGGGAGTCCGAGTCTCCCCAGACGAGAACATCGCTTGTTTCTTCGCCGGTTCTGTAGATGCTCATTTCTGTGCCTTCTGCACCGCATCGGAAAAGTTCGTGAATGCAGTACGTAAATGTGTCTTGATAAACTCGCCAGTCAGCACGTCATCCGTTGGTGCCTCCACGTAGGAGTCAATGTCGATCGTTGCACTTGCCGAACGACGACGACGAACCCACGCACTCTTCCGCTCTGCCTCAAGCAGCGTCTCCTTTTGCTTCTTTGACAACATGTGAGATCGAACGGTTGCAACTGTATCCCCTCGATCGAGCAGCGCGTCCTTGTTGCCTGACTCGACGGCGAGGCGAGTTCGATGTGTTTCTTGGTCGATGACCATGTTGAAATTCAGATCGGTCACGCTGCCGCCGAACGCTTCGGCGACAACCGGATTCGCTGGCACGACCCCTAGTGAAAGCACCCAATCGTTAGCAAGTTTTTCACTATCGAAGTCGGCTTCGTAAAACTGACGGAAACCGATGCGTGTGCGCTCCGCAGGCTGAACATTGTTTGAATAGACGTCAGCCAAAAAGTCGCATTCCGCAGCAAATGAATGAATCTCGTCCCTGTCGTATGCAGCGAGGTCCGGTTTTGGCGACAAATTCACGGTGATTCTCGTTTCACCAATGGATGCGTCTAAACCAGATGAAATGCAAACAAAGTTCCCAGCAAGACCATTCTTCGTATCGGGATTGAAGAACCAATCGGGACGGGTTTCGGCAAGAACGTCTAAAATCTTGCCGAATCGCGAATAAAACGCCCCAGAACGCGAGAAACGCACCTCTAGCATCACACGCCGCAACTGCGGGTCTGCATTGTTAAGAAGGGTGTATCCGCGGGAGTTCATTTCAGGTTCCGTAATCGAAGTCGAAGTTTATTGTACTCACGCGGCGATGTCGGTACAGAGGCCCCCGGTTACTGGCTAAAACGGTGCCCTTTGCCAGTCCGTTTTAAGCCCGCCAACCAATATCCTGGTCACTTTCCGCTTTCGGCGTGTTAGCGTTGGTGGCTTCCAGCCGTCCATAACAGCAAAATGGCGGCAGACGATAAGTGATCTCGTTCAGAGAAGAATAGGTGCGCGGACTCTATTCTGCCTTCGAAATAGAAGTTGCAGCCTTGGATTGCGGGCTCGATACTCAGGTTTCATCGACCGGAGCCTCTGAACCAAAGCTGCCTCGGTCGACGTAACCACCAGTACGAAACAACCGTTGTTCATGCGGTCGGTGGGATTACCGAAGCAAGATGCGGGACGTCCGAGCCCGACTTTCCTTTTTTTATTTGGTTTCCTTGGTTTGAGTCGGCTTCGGGGAGGCATCGACTTCCGGCGAGGTGAGGTTGCCGAATTCTACGTGAGAGCAGAGACTTCATCAGCGCGGTGGGTTGCCGATGCAAAAGAGGGCGTCTCCGGTGCGAATGAAG
>JBDNIG010000442.1:0-4513 GCA_041688415.1 Rhodopirellula sp.
CGGGTCATGCCGACTACTTTCGAAGTCCCGCCGCCCACAACACCCTCGAGGTGGCTGGCGCGGCGGTCGCGAAAGTCGCTGGTCAGTTGGCGTGGTCGAATGTCGCTACCAAGCCCACTTTGGCGGCACGGGTCAACAATGACGTGTGGTTGGCTCGCGGTCGTGTCGCGTTTGATGACGTTGTCATCCGCCGTTACGTGCTCGCGATCCCACGCAGTGGGATGTGGGTGACCGACTGGATTGAATCGAAAAAAAATCGTGACGTGTCCTGGTACTGGCAGCTCGGTGCGAATGATTTCCAGGCTTCCCTGGCAGACTCGCTCCGTCTCCGTAACGAACACGGACTCACCGTACGGATGTGGTGTGCGGATTCCATGAATGACTGGGAAATGACCGCTGCGAATGCCGCCTCCCCTGTTGGCTGGGAGGCAACCGGTTATGGTGTCAAGCATCCCGGTAGCCGGCTCAGGCTCTCCGTCCCCTGTGCAGGATCATTGTTGATGACATCGTTTATTGGGCGAACCCATTCGCCCTGCCAACTGGAACGAGTCACCGTGGGCGGACATGCGGTGACAATGATAGAAGGTAAGTTGCCCACTATCGCTCAGAACAGCTTTGCGGAAATCGCCTGGACGGTTGGTGACAGGGAGAGCAGACGGACGTTTTTAGCTGGTTCACCATCTGCTGGCGTTGAGCAACTCAGCAACGCCAGAGAAATTTCCGGAGAGGGAGACTGGCCGGTTGTCGTCGTTGAGCATGAACCATCTGAATTTCGGAGCACTGGATTTCGGAGCGACGTAGCTGCCGCGAACGGTGGTACCAAATGAGCGTCACGAGCACGGAATCTCGTCACAGCGATGGCGACCATCCAACACGGCGTGTTGTTGTTCTTGCTGGTGGCGGTTTTCCTTCAAAGGTCCAGCCAGTTCACGGCATATTTGTCAAAGAACGTGTGAAATTCGTTGCGCAGTCAGGTGTCGACACTCGGGTAGTTGCACCGACACCCTACTTCCCACCGATCAAACGGTTTAAACGCTGGTATCCCTGGTCACAGATTCCGCGACATGAGGTCATTGATGGATTGCAGGTTTCGCGTCCGCGTTATCTGCTGCTACCAAAGATAGGTGGTTACTGGCACGGGAAACTTGTGTACGGGGCCGCCAAAGGAACGATGCAGCGGCTACAACCCGAGTTTGATTTTGACCTCATCGATGCTCACTTTGCCTATCCCAACGGCGTCGCCGCGGTGCGTCTGGGCAAGCGATTCGATAAACCGGTTGTCATCACGGGCCGAGGGGAAGACATCGCGCGGTTTCCCGATCTGCCGGTGATCGGTCCTCAAATCCGCCAAGCACTTCGCGAGGCGACGCGTTTGATCGCGGTGAGCCAAGAAATCGCGGATCGGATGGAATCCTTCGGCGCGAATCCCGACCACATTACGGTGATTGCCAACGGCGTCGACACGACGAAATTTTGTCCCGTGCCGATGATCGAGGCCCGACAAAATCTCGATCTACCAAGCGATCGACGGCTGATTCTCGCCTGCGGTTATCGGCTCGAACTGAAGGGGTTCCACCTGTTAGTCGATGCGTTGCCCAAGATCCGCGAACAGTTCCCGGATGCCATGGTGGCCATCGTGGGCGGGCAAGCACGTTGGGCCGCAGACTTTCTGCCAACGATTCAGGAACGGATCAACGCGCATGGTCTCGAAGATCACGTTCTCATCGCGGGGAACCGTCCTCAAGATGAGCTGCGATACTGGTACAGTGCGGCTGATGTGTTGAGCATCAATTCGTCGCGTGAGGGATCGCCGAATGTTTTGATGGAGGCATTGGCCTGCGGCCTACCTGCCGTTGCCACTCCCGTGGGCGGGATCCCACCGCTGCTGGCGGAAGACCCGGTGCTGGGACATGTCCTGCCGGAGCGCTCGGCCGAGGCGGCTGCGGCGGGCCTTATTAAAATTCTCTCCGAAACGCCGGACCGCGCCAAAATCCGTGCGCACATCGAACAGAAAAGCTGGCAGAAAACGGCGCGCAGCGTCCGCGAAGTTTTTGAGCAAGCGATCGAAGATTACCAACGAACGAAAAAGGGCTGAGAGTTGAAACAGATCTTTATGCAAAAGAATGCACTCCGTGCCGCCGCGGTTGGCAATGAGGATGTGCCGATGCCGCAGTGCACCGATGGCAGCGTCTTGATCGCCAATCGGCACTCCCTGATCAGCGCCGGTACGGAGATGACGGCGGTCGGCAGTACGAAAAAGGACATGGTTAAGAAGGCACTGGGTGATCCTGATATCCGGCAGAGCGTCGTCGACATGCTCGTCCAGGATGGCGTATCCAAGACGAGTGACCGAGTGCAGTACGAAATGACGAAATGGACGCCGCTGGGCTACAGTGGTGCGGGGATCGCGATCGAAGTGGGTGCCAATATCGATGGCATTCGTGTTGGTGATCGTGTCGCGTATGCCGGGCAAGGGCACGCTGAAATCATTCGCGCGGCCAAGAACCTGTGCGTGCCCGTGCCGGACAACGTCACGACCCAGGAAGCTGCCTTCGTCGCGTTGGGCAGTATCGCGATGCAGGCGGTCCGACGCGCCGATGTGCAGGTCGGTGATGTCGTCGCCGTGCTCGGCCTCGGGCTGGTCGGCCAACTGGTCAGCCAACTATTGCAGGCGGCCGGGGCGCGCGTGATCGGTACCGATGTGATGGACGAGCGACTCGAACTCGCTCAAAAACTCGGAGCTGAAATCTGCTTTGATGCGCGTGGTGATGTGGTCAAGAACTTCAACAGCTATACCGACGGATTAGGGGTCGATTGTGTCATGATCTGTGCGTCATCGGGTAACCGCGCCGTGATCGAGCAGGCGGTCAAGATCGCACGTGAGCGTGGCCGCGTCGTGGCAGTCGGCCAGTGTTCGCTCGACGTGCCAAGAAACGAATTCTACATGAAAGAGTTGGATCTGGTGATCAGCCGGTCTTACGGCCCTGGCAGGTATGACCCCAGTTACGAAGAACATGGCGTTGACTATCCCATTGGCTTCGTGCGGTGGACCGAGCGACGAAACATGGCGGAGTTCTTGCGACTGATTGCGAGCAAAAAGGTCGATGTGAAAGCACTGATCACTCACGAATTCGCATTGGATGATGCTCAGCAGGGCTATGAACTTCTGATGGATCGCCCATCAGAGTGTTTGGCGGTCCTGCTCAGGTATCCCGACGAGGAACCTGACTTGCGGGCAGGTTCCATTGAGATCGCGCAACCAGACCGAGTCAAGGTTGTCGACCGAACCGTCCCGAACATCGCGGTCATCGGCTGCGGCTCGTTTGCCAAACAATTCCACCTTCCCAACCTCAAGCGAAGTAGCAAGGCGAACCTGCATACGCTCGCGGCGTCCTCCGGTCAAAGTGCCAAAGAAATGGGGCAGCGGTTTGGTGCCCAATACGCGACCACCGATTTGGATGAACTATTTGCAAATCCTGACATCGATGCCGTGATGATTTTCACGCGAGACAAGCAGCACGCGGAATTGTCGGCCAGAGCACTCCGTGCCGGGAAACATGTTTTCTGCGAGAAGCCGCTCGCAACGGATGACGATGACATTGAAATGCTTCGGGAAGCCGGTGCCGGTTCGGATCGCCTCTGCATGACTGGTTTTAACCGTCGGTTCGCACCCATGCTCGTGCAAGCCAAGGAAGTCCTGGATCGTTGCCATGGTCCGAAAATCATTCATTTTCGCGTCAACGCCGGTGGGTTACCCAAGAGTAGCTGGGTCTTTGATCCGAACCATAGTGCTGGCCGAATCGTTGGCGAGGCCTGCCATTTCGTGGATTTGTTTCGCTGGCTGATCGGGGCAGAAGCGGTAAGCGTATCGGCACATTCTTTAGGGTCACCGACCGCCGCCAATCTGCTCGATGACGTCACCGCGACGTTGGACTTTGCCGACGGATCGCTGGCCACATTGATCTACACGGCGCAAGGGTCACCGTCGATCGGTAAGGAGCGACTCGAAGCGTTCTGTGATGGAACGGCCATTACCATGGACGACTACCGCACACTCAGCGTTCGAGGCGCTAGCCGGATTGATCTGAAACATCGAGCGCCGAATAAGGGGCATGATGTGGAACTCGAACACTTCTTCGATGCGATTAGCGGAACAGCGACTCCGCAAATTACCCTTCGCGATGGCCTCCAATCAGCCCGGCTGTGTTTAGCGATTTTGGAGTCCGCACGCCATTCGGCACGTGAGGTTAACACCGGTCAATAAGTTTTAACTCGGCACCTGCGCGAACATTATCCCGTCTCGGGTCCTCCCTCGCGCGAGAGATCAAGCAGATTGAATGAGCCGTTTGGGCGCTAGCCCCGGTTGTTAAATGTTTGGGGCTGGGGGCATTGTTTTTGTATTGCTTTTTTGTTCCACGCGAAGCGAAAATCATCCTGCGTCCCCTCTCCCCCGCTTCGGAGGTCGTGCGGCTTTTAAGTATTGAAATCCAAATGCTTTACGCACTTCACCCTC
>JBDNIG010000443.1:0-17801 GCA_041688415.1 Rhodopirellula sp.
CGACCGCCGGTCCCGACGATGCCCTGTGGTCGGTGCGGTTCGCTGTCTCCCCCAGCCCCGATCCGAGTCTCGACGTGTGGTACGGATGGAGCGATGGGGGTCCCTGGGAAGCCCGCGACCAGCCCCGCTTTTGGCTCACCGAAAATCTCTACAAAATCCAAGTCGCTGGCCCAGTCGGTGAGGAGGGAAATCGGCCCGTCAAAGATTTTATCGACGCTTTCCTTCCGCGAACCCACCCATTGATGGGTTCATCCTAACCCCCGTTACGTTCCAACTTGCGTGAACGTTTTTTTAATTCTGCAAGCTCATCCCCTTGCCAACAGACCCGCCCGCGTTAGCATGCTGCTAACCCGCTACCAGAGGAAGGATATTCGTTATGTCAGAAGGTTCAATGGACGCGATCGAACCGGTGGTTCATGCAGGACAAACTGGATCGCAGCGCAATCACAGGTTGACTCGCGTCGCGGCGGCGTGGGGGGCCATCGCGAGGTCACCTGCGGTGGCCGCCTATTGCCTCCGTGTGGATCCGGCTCATGATCACCAGTCCACGGCCGCTAGCCCGCGGCCCGACTTCTTTGCGAGAAAGTATCTCATGGATCGGTGTTTGGGGGCGGTATTGCTGTTTCTGTTCTCGCCGCTCATCCTCGCGTTGTATGTGCTGGTCCGCATGACCTCGCGTGGTCCGGGCTTTTACAAGCAGGAACGTGTCGGGCTGGGCGGGAATACTTTCGAAATTTACAAGCTTCGCTCGATGGTCTTGAACGCGGAGAAGCCCGGTCAGCCCCAATGGGCGGTCAAGGGGGATTCGCTGGTTAATTTGGTCGGCCGCGTGTTGCGAAAGCTGCATCTCGATGAACTGCCGCAGTTGTTCAATGTCTGCCGTGGCGACATGTCCCTCGTCGGCCCGCGTCCCGAGCGGCCACAGATCTGCGAGGATCTCGCGTGTCAAATCAGCGGCTACTACGACCGTACCGCCGTCAAGCCCGGTGTGACCGGGCTCGCCCAGATCAACTTGCCGCCCGACGAATCCGTTGACGATGTGCGTCGCAAACAGATCTTGGATTTGCATTACATCGAAAACGCTGACCTATGGCTCGATCTGCGGATGATCATCGCCACCGCCTTGCGGTTGTTTGGCGTCCAAGGCGGCATGGTAACCAAGCTGATGCGGTTGGACCGAACTCACTTAACGAAGGGTGTCGGCTCATCGGACGTTTCCGAAGATGCGATGCCAACGCGTCCGGGTACAAGCGCGGTTCACTCGGACGCAGTGACGGATTCACGCGGCATCTTTCAGTCAACCGTCGCAATGTCCGTAGCCGGTCCCGGCGATGAGACCTTCTACCGCTCGTACCCAAACCGCCCCCGCTGATCACCCCGTGGCATAGGCTTCCAGCCTGTGTGAAAAACCAGCCGTAGCGAAACTCGCCAAGAGTTTCGTTTTTCCGACATTGCCGACGAATCCACCCGTAGCGAAAGTCGCCAAGACTTTCGATTTCCCGGCATTGCCGAAACTCTTGGCGAGTTCCGCTACCTCAGAAATAAAACCACTCCCCCACTCCCCCACTCCCCTTGACACTCGACACGGATTCCAGCGATCTGTCCCCGCAAAACGTGCTCACCCGCAACTCGGTCTGCCACGCATTGACCGTTGACGTCGAAGACTACTACCAAGTATCCGCGTTCGAGCACCGCGTATCGCGAAACGATTGGGACAAGCACGAGAGCCGCGTGGAAGCCAACACCGACCGTCTGCTCTCGCTCTTTGACCAGTGCGAAGTCCGGGCGACGTTCTTCATCCTCGGCTGGGTCGCTCAGCGGTACCCGAGCCTCGTCCGCCGGATCGCCGAATCCGGTCACGAGATCGCCTCGCACGGATACTGGCACCGCCTCGTCTACGACCTCACCCCCGAGCAATTCGCCACCGACATCGCCGCCTCCGTCGACGCCATCCACAACGCCTGCGGCGTCCGAGTGAGCGCGTACCGCGCCCCCAGTTTCTCGATTGTCGAGCGATCGTTATGGGCGCTGGACATTTTAGCCGAGCAAGGCTTCACCCACGACAGCAGCATTTTCCCGCTGCGCGGCCACGACCGCTACGGCATGCCCGACGCGAAAAAAGAGATCCACACGCTCAACACAAAACACGGCGACCTCCAAGAATTTCCCCCCACCGCGTCCAAGATCAACGGCCTCACGGTCCCCATCGGCGGCGGCTACTTCCGCCTCTTCCCCCGCCGCGTCACCTCCGCCGCCATCACTCAACACGAACGCGCCCGCCGCCCGCCATGTTCTACATTCACCCCTGGGAAATCGACCCCCAGCAACCACGCATCCGCGGCGCGGGCGCGAAGACCCGCTTCCGCCACTACGTCGGCCTCCCCCGCACCGCCCAAAAACTCCGCCACCTCCTCGACTCCCATAAATTCGGTACGATGACCGATGCCATTGAAAAAGCTACTAGCTACTAGCTACTAGCTACTAGCTACTAGCTTCTAGCTACTAGCTACTAGCGAGTAAAAGCCACGGAGTGGCGGCAGCACTTAGCCTGGGGCGTGAGCCCCAGGAATAGAACTTTTTGCACTAGCATTTAGCGGTGCCACTCGAATCAGGGTGTCACCCAAGTGGACGAAGTCCGCGCCGACCCCCTCTCCCCCTCTCCCCCTCTCCCCAATGGCCACCCTTGTTTCTTTGTCCCCTACCTCGGCTGCTGAATTGTTTGCTCAGCCTGCCGATGGATATCGTTACGAACTTTTTGCGGGCGAATTGGTCATGATGTCACGTGCGGGAGGCCGTCACGGGCGAATTGCTTGGCGGATTGGGCATCTACTTGGCAAGCACGTCGAAGAGCATTCACTGGGGATCGTGTTCGCGGCGGAAACAGGCTTTCTAATCGAGACGCAGCCCGATACCGTGCTCGCTCCAGACGTTGCCTACCTGACTAAATTGAAGTACGAGACCGTTCGCAGCGAGGTGTCCTACATCCCGTTGGCTCCCGATTTGGTGGTGGAAGTTCTTTCGCCAAGCGACCGTTTTTCACGAGTCGAAGCCAAAGCACTCCGATGGCTAGATGCCGGCACTCCGTTGGTGCTGTTGGTGGATCCCGAAAACGAGACGATCCATGCCTATCGTTCACGCAAACAAATCGAGATCTACCGCGTTGGCGAAACCGTTCATTGCGAGCAAGCCGTCGCCGGTTGGGCTTTCGATGTACAAGACGTCTTCCGACGCTACTAGCTTCTAGCTTCTAGCTTCTGAAAGCCGCGGAGCGGCGGCAGCACTTAGCCTGGGGCGTGAGCCCCAGGAAAGAATCCCCCAAAATGTCCCCCATCGACTATTACAAGACCGGCGTTGATCGAACCTTGTTGATTGAAAACCTTCGCCTGACTCCCCAGCAGCGTTTTGACAAATTCGACTGTTTCATGCAGAGCCTGATGGAACTTCGGGCAGCAGGCGAGGCCCATCGGAAGACGTCACGAAGTTTGCCCTCGTTGGAACACGAGCAGGGAAATGTTCAGTCGGAGCAAGACGGTTGAGCCCCGGGAACTTCAAATTTTTCTTGCCTCGCCTGATTTCTTATGGCGTGCAGTTTGTCCTCATCGGCGGTGGGGCTGGAATCGCTCATGGTCTTGCCAGGGCGACCTATGACGTCGACATCGTCTACGCGAGAGCTGACGATAATCTCGATCGAATCGTCGCGGCACTCGATGGAATCAACCTTTACTACCGCGGCGCACCACCTGGTTTGCCGTTTCAATTCGATCGTTCCATGCTCAGGGCGGGCCTCAATTTCACGCTCACCTCCAGCGAAGGCGACATCGACTTGCTTGGCGAAGTCGCTGGCGGCGGCACTTGGGAAAACTTGCAGTCCTCGATCGAGACCATCCGGTTCTGCGACCAAGACATCAACATTGTCACGCTCCCACGCCTGATTCAGCTCAAACGTGCGGCCGGTCGGCCGAAAGATTTTGAAACCATCGCCGAACTCGAAATCCTGCTCCAAGAACAAAAAAGCTAGCCACTAGCCACTAGCTTCTAGCAACCATTGGTTTCAGCCGTTCGACTGTCACCCAAGCGGACGAAGTCCGCGCTGTGGGGACCTTGCGCCTGAACACTCACCTCGACCTAAGAAGTTACTGCTGGTTTGAATTTATTAGTGAAGGATTAGCGCAGATTAGTGTTCCTGAAAAGTCCGAATTTAGAACACTAATCTTCGCTAATCGCACACTAATGGGAAACGGTACTCATCGTAGAGCGTTCCAAAGGCCTCTCTACGCCGACGCCGCTAGCCTGGGCTGCTCAATCTTCGAGGTTGGGGCTTTTCTGGCTTGCGTAATTTTTTCTTCACCTCTCCACCAGCTCAGCTGGGGGAGAGGTCGAACGGAGCCTTTAGCGACGCTCGGGAGAGGGGGCGTCCGAGAGTGCGAACTTCGCTTGAAACGGTTGATCGGCCCTTTCCCACGCAATCGGCTCGGAGAGCCGAGCGACAATGTCGCTCAGCTTTCCAAGCTGATAGCGGTCACGGACAACACCCCGCTGAAACCAAATTCACTCGCCATGATTTCCGCCCCACCGGGGCACCGCTATGATAGCCCCACGCGGCGCCTGGGGTCTGCCGAGAACAGCCCACGCCTAGCCCCAACGGGGCGACCCTAACTTCGACATCGGTTTCAGCATCACGCTGTCACCCAAGCGGACGAAGTCCGCGCGGATTGCACGCGCTCCCATAAAGATTATGTCAACCAAGACAACAATTATTCGCGGCGTCGCCGTCGGCTGGATCGCACACTTTATCGGTCTGGCGGTCACTTTTGTCGCCACGCCCATCATTATCCATGGCTTGGGCGATGCCCGCTACGGGATTTGGTCGATCGTGATGGCGCTGACCGGTTACTACGGTCTGGCGGATCTCGGTCTCGGCAAGGCGACCGCTAAGTACGTCGCCCAGTACGACGCTGTGGGCGATCGCGACACGGTGCGTCGCATCATCGCCACGACGATTCGGACGTACGTGCGGATGGCATCCGTGCTGGTAGTCGTCGCATCGGTCTTTGCCTGGTTCTTCCCGCTGCTTTTCAAAACAGGTGACATCGCGCCGAGTACGGTCCGCATTGTCGTTTTTTTAATCGGTATGCGTGTTGCTCTGCAGCTATTGGGTTCAACCTATCGCGCCCTCCTTATCGGCCACAAACGCTTTGATGTGACCAACACGATGGCGATCGCGGCACAAGTTTCCACTGCGGTGATTATCGTGCTTATCATTCGCAACGGCGGTGGGCTGGCGGCGATGGCCGTAGCCATCTTTTGCACCGGTATTGTCGTGGAACTGCTGACCTGGCAAGTCGCGGTGCGGTTACTGCACCTACCGAAGTTTTCTTTTCGCGATGCGGATTATGAAACTCGCAACATGATGCTGGGATTTGGCCTGTTGACTGTCGTGGCGAACTCAGCACGCCAGCTCGCTCGCAATTCTGGTGCGATCATTGGCGGCATCATCGCCGGCCCCGCCGCGGTGGCCTACTTCTCGGTTGCGCGGACATTGTCGGACAAGTTTCTAGTGCTGGGAAAGCCGATCGGACAAGCCGCCATGCCGACGGCGAGTCAGCTCCAGGCCGAAAAACGCTCGGCCAAGCTTGCCGAATTGACCGAACAGGTGCTCTGCATTTTGCTGGCACTCGCGTTCGCGTTCATAACAATCATTTGGGCATTCGGGTATCAATTTGTTGACAACTGGATTGGTGAGGAGTTTGCCAACCGCAGCTACCTGATGTTCTGTATCTTGAGCCTGTCCTTGGTGGCGAGTCTCCCTGGGAGCAGCATGCTGCAAATTCTGCAAGGACTGGGGCAAGTTCGCTTTGCGGCGGCGATGTCCGTTATCGAGGCCGTGGCCGTTGTCTCGATCTCCATCCCAATGACCTATTTTTACGGCATGCTCGGCATGTCGCTGACTCTCCTATTAACAACTTTAGTATTTAGTGGGCTCGCCCAAGGTTGGTATTTACTCAAAATAACTGGCATTCCGAAATCGGAATTTGTCAAACGCAGTGTGCTTCCCGCCATCCTCTCATGCCTTCCCGTTGTGTGCGTGGCGATCTTGCTCGCCGTCAACGTTCCGTCAGATGGAGTCTGGAAAGTGATCCTGCAAATGGGCGTGGTGATGGCGGTTGCCCTCGTTTCAATATTTTTCATCTGTCTTTCGGCGGAGACCCGACGAGCAGCCATCGCTGCGGCCGCCGGCGGCAAGCTGACTGGGTTTCTGTTACGGTCACGCGGCAAAAAATCCGCCAAACTGCAGTGACATCCAATCCCAACCCGACGCGTCAGCGAGAATGTGCAGGCAAAAGTTGCGAGGGGCGTCGAGTTATCAAGTGGGATAGGCTTCCAGCCTGTCGATACGGCCATGACAGGCTGGAAGCCTATCCCACGTTTATTTTTTAAATAGCAAACACTGCTCATGAAGCTGCTTTTAACATTGGCCCCCGGCCTTGATTACGCCGCCCACGGTGACCTCGTCGTGCTCGACTGGGACTCGCGTTCGATCATCGATACGTTCCGATATGAACATCGCTATTACGAGGAAACCCACAAGGGTTTTGCGGGGGCAACATGGCACGACGGCCGATTATTCGTTTCCACCGAAGTTGAATTATTGGAGTTGGATCCCGCTCCGCTGCGTTTGCGGTCTCATCGCAGTTTCGATTTCCTCAACGATGCCCACGACATCGCCGTTTCTGACGATCGGATTTGGGTATGTAACTCAGGCTTGGATACGGTCGAGGAGTTCGACCTCGACTGGAATCACCAACGAGCCCATGATTTGGTGCGTGATTTCGGTCGCCAACCCAAATATGTTGCCCGTTTAATGTTGCAGGATTTAAAACGATCTTGGGCCAGGCTCCGAGGATCCTACTTTTACTACTCGTATCTCAATAAAAGGGCATCGTTTCGAAATCTCAAAAAGCTCGTTTCGCCTACAATCTATCGTGAGAGTGGCGAAGACTTGCGATACACAGACTTTCGACCACACTACCTGCACCCCAATCACGCAGCTTGCGTCGGCGACGACGTGTGGGTCACGCTGTTTAGCAGCGGGCAGATAGTCAGCCTCAAAACCAAGAAGGTCATTGCACAAGATCTTGGGCGTCCGCATGACGGCACCATCTCCGGCGACCGGTTCTACGTGACCGACTGCAAAAATCGCCGCGTGATTGCGTACGAGTTTGACCCCGTCACTCAAACCCTGGGCAAGCGTGTCGTCGAGAGGGTGCTGCCGCTTGAGTCCTGCGATGGCTTTGTCCGAGGGCTCGCCCGTATCGATGGGAAACTGTTTGTCGGCTTGACCGCCAAACGTGGCACGTCTGAATCACAGCAAGTTGCACGCGTTGCTCGACTGTGTCCCGACACGCTCGAACCGCTCGATCAATGGCAAGTCCCGACTGAGTATGGGAACGCCATCTTCAGCATCTTAGATGCAACACCCCACTACTCACCGGAAAACTAGCTCAGCCATGCCAATTGCCGCGTATCTATCAAACCTCGGTGAAGCGAAGCTTCGTGAGAAGGAGCAGACGCTCGTAGACGTAAACGCTCTTCCCAATGTCGACCAAAGAGTGGAAACATTTGTGGATGAACACATTTGCATCGTTTCCTGCTCCCATTCACCGCGCGTCAAAATGTCGATTTCCGACGAGCATGTCGTCGCTGTCGAAGGCGATATCATCAACATCTCTTCGCTTGCTGAGATTCCCGCACGTTTTGCCGAATCCGGCGAAAAATTTGCTAATTCATTGAACGGGAATTTCAATCTGCTCATTTACGAGAGACCGACGCATTCGCTTACAATAATCAACTGCAAGGCTTCACGCTACAACCTTTACCACCACCGACTACCGAAAGGATATTTGTTCGCGTCGAATTTACGATCCATCATCCGTTGCATGGATGATCCACCAAAGCTTAACTTGTCGTCCGTCCTGAAGATGCTTTCACTCGGATACATTTTTGGAAATGACACGCTCGTTGAAAGCATCACGCGGTTTCCGCAAGCGGTGATAGCTTCCGTCGCAAAAGACAACGTCAACATCAGTCAGTATTGGTATCCCGAATATGGCAACTTTTATAAGTGTGGGATTCGGGAAATCGTGGAGGATTTTAACCACCGCCTCGTCGAGGCTACTAAGGCCCGTTTCGAATACTTCGGTGACCTCAAAATTTTCCTTTCCGGTGGTTTGGACAGTCGACTGATCGCTGGCGCAGCGGACGTTGCGGGAATCAAAGCTGAAACCATCACGTACGGAATACCCGGGTCGCGAGATCTCAAGTATGGAAAGCAGGCTGCGGAAGCGCTGGGATTTCCGAATTATCAGTATGTCTCGCCGGGAGGGGTTTACAAGTATTCGCGTTACCTATCGTTGTTAGCTTGGCTCACGGAGGGGTCGTCCCTGATCCACCCACTGACATCGACGAAGCTGCATCCATTTTATATCGAACGCGGCGTACACGCTTACTCCCATGGATCGACGCTGCCCGTGCTTTCGTCGTATCTGTTCTACCCCTTTGCCTTTTTGCCAACGTCGGAACAGACGAAGATCGAACGAGCCTTTGAGCATTGCACGCGCACGGGATCGTCGAATGATAGACTTCTTGACATTGATTTTTACAGAGAACAGTCAGCGAAGATGCATGACGAGTTCCGCGATTCGTTCGCAAAGATCAAAGGTGGTCACTTTGCCGACCGTTACATCTCGTGGTTCTTCGCCAACCGCGAAGCCCGTGCGACCTACAACTCCTCGTCCGTCAATGGGTACTATTTCAATGACGTGCACTTCTTTCTCGACAATGATTTGATGGACTTCTATTTTAGGGTGCCGATGAAGTACCGATTTGAGCAACTTTGGCAGAGAAAGGCCTGCGTCACGCTCAATCCAAAACTAAAAGATGTGCCTTACACCGCTACGGGCACGAAGGTTTATCCCTACCTCTCCGCGGCGATGCTTGAGCGAGTGAATGACAAGTGGTTTAACGGTGCCAAAAAAGCCAAACACAAGGATTCGCCCAGAGATGTCCGCGAGGATCCTGAACTCAAGGACTACCTCTGGTCGAAAGCGACAGATCCCGCGACACTGTCAGGAATCCTCCAGTCCGGCCCGCTCTGCCAAATGATCGAGGATCACTATTTGGGCAAGCGAAACTACACCGGCAAACTTCTCTGTGTGGCCGCGTTAGCACGGTTCGAGGAACTGTTCATTAAGGAGAAATGCGAGTCGTTCCCTGAGGATGCCGCTGAAATACTCCGAGAGATTCCATATCAGAATTTGAACTAGCAATCTTAGATTTTAATTCTCTTATTAATTAAAATTCTCAAGTAAAATCTTGACCGAACAGTTTTTCACGCACAATAGATTGGGTAAACGCGATGGTTAGCGAGCAAAGTCTATGTATTATTACTCGCCAGCGAATCTCGACAGGATAAGTTAGATGCTGTCTAAAGTATTGCGTGACTTTCGGATTTACAAGTTAGCTGCGTTCTGGGTTATAGCAAAGAAGGGTGTTCTGGCGGCAACAATAAAGGTCTACAAATTTCGACGTGTCTATTTCTTTCGGCTTGTCGATTCCGAGCAAGCAGTCGGATCGGAGGATCTCGAATTAGTTTTTCGCTTAATCGACCAAAACGAAGCTGTCAGCCTCGCAAAGAGCGTCGTCATTGAATTTAGAAAGCCTTTGCTGACTCAGTTCGATCGGGAATTGAGGTGTTTTGGTGGTTGGCACCATGGTGAGTTGGTTTACATAAGCTGGATTGATTTTAAGGCGATGCTGCTTCCGGAGTACGGCCCCATCGAATTACCGGGTGATTGTGCCTACATCACGAACCTCCTAACCGCATCTGCTTGGCGTGGTAAGAAGATTAATCAGGCGGCTCTGCGGGCGATGCGATAGCAATTGCATGAACGCAAAGTTGATAATATTTATTTTTACATTGATTTTGACAACGAATCGAGTTTGAGGTCAGCGCAAAAGGTTGCTGAGCAAGTTGGTGTCTACACCGTGACTGGCTTCGGAAAGAAACGCCGGAGACGAGTGTTTTTGCAGGACGAGCGACTTGCCATGATCCTTTCTGGGTTGGTAAATGATTATTCAGAGTAGCGAGGCCAACGACATTTACTCCATTGACGTTCCGGCAGACGCTGTCGCTTCTGAGATTAAAACCAGGGTTCGCATCGCCTACGTTGTCAATAGTTTTGCGATGGGTGGGTTGGAACGCTCGATCGCTCGTCTCGTCAATGGAATGGATCGCGATCGATTTGCGCCGGTCGTGATTTGCCTGAGCAACGAAACGTCAGCGGCGGGCTGGATCGATGACCAATCCACACCGGTGCTGACGCTGGACAAGAAATCGGGCAACGATTTCGCCATCGTTCGGCGTCTCGCAGATACGTTGTCCAGCAGATCGATCGATTTGGTTCATTCGCACAATTGGGGCACCCTCATCGAATCGACGCTTGCGAGGCGCATCGCGAAAGTGCCCATCCATGTTCACGCCGAACGCGGCACGGTGGGCGGATCCATCGTTGGCAAAGGCTTCCGACAATACCTGCGTGCCCGCGCAATGCGGTGGGCGATGAACCGGGCCGACGCGGTGATCTCCAATGCGATCTCGGTGGGAGATCGAGTCGAGGCTCGCTGCGGTTATCCAGCGGATCGGATTCATGTCATCCCCAATGGGGTGGAATCGCTGCGGTTGGCCGATCAGAATGCAGCACGAGAAACGGTCCGCAGTGCGTTGGGGATCACATCAGAAACCGTACTGATCGGCAGCGTGGGGCGCCTGAATTCGGTCAAGGCGTTTGAATTGGCGGTGGAAGCAATTTCAATGCTCCCGAAATCCCCGGCAGCACATCTCGTGCTGGTGGGTGACGGGGGCGAACTGTCGTTTCTTCAAGGGCGTGCAGCGACCCTGAGTGTCCTGGAACGCGTTCATTTTGCCGGCAAGCAGGAGGATGTTGGACGATGGCTGGCGGCGATGGATATCTATATCAATACGAGTCTTAGCGAAGGCATGAGCCAGTCGATTGTCGAAGCCATGTCCGTTGGACTACCACTCGTGGTGACCGATGTGGGCGACAACGGATTGTTGGCTACGGGCCCGCCGGGTTGCGGTATCGTGGTCGATTCGGGCTCCGCCTCGCAACTAGCCAATGCGCTACAATGTTTGATAGCGAATCCGGCGCAGCGAACCAAACTTGGGAGAAGCGCACTGGCGAGTTTTCACGCGAGTTATGAATTCCAGCGGATGATCGACGATTATCAGGCATTCTACGATGGCCTCGTGGCTCATGGGCAGCAACATCCATGTCGATGATGCTGTTGATCTGGTTGGCGTTGTTCGCCACAGTAACGGTGCTGTCGTTGAAACGCGCGGCCTGGGGGGTGGCTGTTTATATGCTGACGTTCTACGCCAGTCCGCCGTTTTGGTGGTGGGGTGGTCCGGTGGCCGGTTACCGTTGGAATCTGTACGGCGGCGTGATCCTGCTGATTGCAGTGCTCTTAAACAAAGCATCGTCGCCAGGCCCAAAGTCAACTGATCCTCCACTCGTTGGACGCATGCGGAAAATCGCGATCCTCATCCTGCTCAATGCGGGTGCCGTGCACGTGTTGTTCGCCGGAAATGCGGAGATTAGTTGGGAGGTCTACACGCTGCTGGCAAAATTTGTGCTCTTGTTTTTTCTCATTGAGGCAGCGATTGAAACCCGGCAGGACATGCAGCTTGTGATGATGGTCGTGCTGTTGGGAGCGGCCTACATCGGGTATGAAGCGACGATCAATGAACGTGGCAAGATCATTGGAGGTCGACTCGAGGGGGTGGGGGCCCCCGGTGCTCGACAAGCCAATGAGTTGGCCTCGCTGCTGGTATCCACCCTACCATTCTACGCCTCCTTCCTGCTCGGTGGGCGGGCGTGGACGAAGATCATGGCCTTTTGCACGGCCCCATTCACGCTCAACGTCATCATTCTGTGTAATAGTCGGGGGGCCTTTTTAGCCGCGATTATGTCCGCCTTCACGTTTATAGCGGCGGCATCGGGCCGTTTGCGTCGCAAGGCAGTCGTGGGCATCGCGCTCGGTGCGTTTGCCGCGTTCATGCTGATGGGAGACGCGGCGATTATCGAAAGATTCAAATCGACGTTTGCAGACGCCGACGAGCGTGACGCTTCGGCCGCTGGACGACTGGATTACTGGAAGGCTGGCCTTCACATGATTGCGGACCATCCGCTGGGTGCGGGCGGCGCAGGGTTTCACTCCGTCTATGGGATGCGATATATCCGGCAGGTTACCGGTGAGGACTTCGAAGCTCGCTCCGTCCACAATGGGTACATCAACGAGACTGCCGATTGGGGGATCCAGGGATTGATCCTGAGACTCGCGTTTTTTGGCACGGCGATTTTCATGCTCATTCGATCAGTGCGCAAGTCGGTCTCGGAAAACCAAAATCAAGATGCCTTGACCGGCGTCGCACTGATTTCTGGGATTTTTGCCTTCCTGGTTACCGCTGTTTTTGGTGACTTCATCGATAATGAATGGGGCTATTGGCTGCTGGCATTCGCAACTGCTCACGTTAGAGTGACCGAGGGTTCTTCGGACGGAAATGTAATTTCAGACTGCCCGAACACAGAAGCGAATACTGCGCAACCGTCAGCAGACTCTGGGGATTCTGCATTTCCCATTACTGCCTCCGGTTGTTAGTTCGGCTTTCGCGGCTTCAAGCGTTTTTGTTTGCCACGAATAACACGAATTCGCACGAATAAAATCATTTTCCATTCGTGATGATTCGTGCTATTCGTGGCAAAAAACCACATCAACTTCTTCGCTTCCGCCTTCACATGCTAAGAAATTGCGTAAGTCCAAGATTAGGATCGAGCGCAAGACGACACTGAAAAACGGCTCGATCCTTAGCCAAAACAATTGTTTTCAAATAACATCAATCGAACTGCTTAACAAAACATGTGCGGTATCTGTGGCATCTATCACGTCCGAGGAACCACGCCAGCCGATGCTGCGCAGGTCGAGCGGATGTGTGCAAGCATCGTGCACCGGGGGCCCGATGAGATCGGCATGCATGTCGATGGCCCCGTTGGTCTGGGCATGCGGCGGCTGAGTATTATCGATATTGAGTGTGGCAGCCAACCGTTCTTCAGTACCGATCGATCCATCGCCGTCGTTCAGAACGGCGAGATCTATAATTTCCTCACACTCCGAGAACGACTCCGAAAGCTCGGGCATCAATTCGAGACGGACAGCGACACGGAGGTGATTCTGCGCGCCTACGAGCAGTATGGTCTTGACTTCGTCCATGAGATCAATGGCATGTTTGCGATCGCCATTTGGGACGCGAATGAACAGCGGTTGGTGCTCGTCCGTGATCGGCTCGGCGTCAAACCATTGTACTACAGTGAAGAAGATCAGTCGCTAATTTTTGGTTCTGAAATCAAAGCGATCCTAGCAGCCGAGCAAACCTCCCGAGAACTCGACGCGCAAGCGGTTTACAACTATCTTGTCTTGGGTTACATCCCCGCCCCACGCAGTGTCTATGCGTCGATCCGCAAGCTGCCACCAGGTAGCATGTTGGTGGCAACAAAAGATCAAACGGACGTCACACGGTACTGGTCCCCGACGCCGACGTCGATCTATCAAGGCAACCAGGATGACGCGGTCGGTGAACTGCGTGCCCTCTTTGACGACGCCACTGGAATCCGCATGATCAGCGACGTTCCCATCGGTGCGTTCTTAAGCGGTGGACTTGATTCGAGTATCGTCGTTGCCAAGATGGCCGAGCAGTCATCGAAGCCCGTGAAGACCTTCTTTATTGATTTCGACCACCAAGAGCATAGCGAGCGAGAATTTGCTCGCGCGGTGGCGGATCAATTCCAGACCGAACACCATGAGTTCACGGTCGAGCCTCGCACGCTGTTATCGATGCTCGATTCGATCACGGCCCAATTTGACGAACCGTTTGGTGACTCCTCTTCGATTCCGACCTACTACGTGTCCAAGTTGACGCGTGAGCATGTGACGGTGGCTTTGGCGGGCGACGGGGGTGATGAGAGTTTTGGTGGCTATCGATCCTATCGCAGGATGCTGGCCAGGCGTGAACTACCACGCACTCGCAGGCTACTCTCACCGTTGTGCCAGGCCGCCTACGCCGTCATGCCGAGGGCGGCGAAAGGTCGCCGCGCCGTCAGAGCGTTCGGGATGTCAAACATCGAGGTGTTTCGCGGCGGGATGACCGAACTGGAAGTCCGAGAGACCTGCTCAGCCGAATTTTTGGCGAGAGTGGATGGTACTCTGAGCGAAGACGTCGCCTCGCCGTCCTCAGGGGCGATGAGCGACGATCCGCTCACTCCCTATTCGCAGTTCGATTTAACGTGGTATTTGCCCGATGACATTCTCACGAAGGTGGACCGCATGTCGATGGCAAACTCGTTGGAGGTCCGAGCTCCGTTTTTGGACTATCGCATCGTGGAACTGGCGGCCCGCTTGCCGGCAGATTGGAAGATCCACGGCAACGAAACGAAACACATACTCAAGACAGCATTCGCCGCAGACCTACCGCCCGCAGTGACCGTTCAACGAAAGCACGGATTTTCGATTCCACTGAGTCACTGGCTGCGCACCGATTTGAAGGAATCTTTGGAAGAGGCGATCAACGACAAAGAATTTGTGGGCGAGTATTTTCAGGAAAACGCCCTCCGACGGATGGCGGACGAACACTATGCCCAGAAGCGTGATTGGTCATCGGCGCTGTGGCGCATCCTGGTCTTCTTCCGCTGGTGCAGCAATCGATGATTGCATGAGAATAAGTGTTTCAAGTCATTAATGGTCAACACGACAATAACAATTGTCGACGTGAGTCAAACCGTGTATGAACCTTGGAAAAAAAACAACCTCAAAATAATGTTTGGAATATCGTGAGCAAATTAGAAGGTGATTGCGAACCATGGCTAAAAGGCGGTCATGTCAAATTTGATCCAACCGGGTTAGCCTTGTCGAGAGCCGAACTCGATGCAACGGTCCTGTCGACCGTTGAAGCACCAGAACAGCTTGGCTGGGGGCAAAAACGCCGACTGCGGTATAGTTACTATCGTCCGGGTGAGTATTACGCCGGAATCGTTGGCAAGTGTTTGAAAGATGGCGACTCTTGGCTCGATGTTGGCGGTGGCAATCGCCTCTTTCCAGGGCATCGTGCATTGGAGGAAAGGATGTCGAAGCGTGCTTCACGATTGGTAGCCGTCGATCCCAACGAAAACGTTCTAAAGAACCAGCTTTCTCATGAAAACGTGCAGTCACTTCTTGAAGATTTTAATACTTTAGAAAAGTTTGACATCGTGACTGCCAGAATGGTTGTCGAACATGTGGAAGACCCAAGTTCGTTTTTGAATGCGGTCTTCGATTTCTTGCGTCCCGGCGGCTTTCTTATTGTTTACACGGTAAATTTGTGGTCAGTGGTAACCTGTGTTTCTCGTGTGGTTCCAGACGCAATACACAATCCAGTCAAAAAGGTCTTTTGGAACACTGCTCCCGAGAACACATTTCCAACTGTCTACAAGCTGAATACTAGACGGGCTCTGCAGGAAGCAGCGAGCGAGGCAGGCTTGAACGAAGTGTTTTACGCGTTATTGGATGATTGTTCTATATTCTCCGGGTTTCGCGTGCTGGGAACGCTTGAGCTCATCGCCTGGCAAACAATTTCGACAATAAAAATGCCGTATCCTGAACGAAACATTGTTGCCGTCTTTACCAAGACGTGAAATCAAAAGCTATGACGTAGCAACTAGCGAGCACAAGTCTTGTCGCCTCCACTCCAAAATCACGTCAGTGAATAATAAATCGCAATCGCTGGATAGTGCCAACGAAAGTCTCCGAGAGAGCACGAATCAGGTTCGTCGTGAGCGCTGGGATGATCGATGGGTATACGTAAAGCGTTACCAGAACGACAACTGGGATGCGAGTCCCTTGGTGATTACACAAAGGCTCACGCTAGAGATCGCTACACTGGACCGGATCGCGGCACAAAAGGAATGGCATCGGCGACTGGGGAAAATTTGTGTTGTGGAGACAGATGTCGAACATGGTCTCCTCGTTACCGAAGAAGTTCCAGGATGGACGTTGACCGACTGGATTCACTACCACTACGAGCGCAAAGACTATCGCAAAAGCCTGCGAGTTCACTATTTAGCAGGACGATGGGTTAAACTCTTTCAACGACTTAAAGTCACTGAGGCAGAACGTCGGCCCATTGGGAGCAAAAATCCAGAGGGCCTGACCGAATATTTGGTAATCCGAATCGATGAACTGAAGCGACTCGGCTATCGAGGCTTATCAGATCGGCAGTGGAAATCGCTCATTAGGAAGTTTTGTCGCCTGGAGTCAGAGATTGAGCAGTCTGATCGCCGTCTCGTCATGTGCCATAACGACTACTCGCCCGGCAACATCATTACCGACGGATATCACGTGACGCCGATTGACTATCAAATGACGGCGCCGGGAAGTCCTTTATTGGACGTCGCTTATTTCCTCCACCGAGCGGAGATGGCCCGTCTCTATCGTCCGTGGCTGCGGCGGCCCTGGAAACAATGGCGCAATGCCTTCATCGCTGGCTACGGGCGCGCGGATCTCACCGAGACACCGCTCTACAAATCACTCCTGATCCGATTGTACGTTCTGCGTCTGTTGACGTATGCCAGGCCGAAAAACCCGAGCATCAAAGAAACGCTGCACTGCAAATGGTTAATGGCCGCGATCCGTCACAAACTTCTTCGAGAACTGAAGTCATGAGCAAGAATGCTCAGAACGAAAACGTGGACTCCAAACTGCTAGAAAATCGTCCATCTTCGGCGCTGGACGAAGATCAGGAGCGGCGCAACAAGGGCTGGAGCGAACGTGCAAATCTCTACAATGAGAATTGGAAAGACGCGGGGCCCGAAGCCCAGCTCTACCGAGAGCTGGAAGCCAGCATTTTGATTGAACATGTCGGTGCTGGACCGGGCAAAGAACTGCTGGATGTATGCTGCGGTACCGGACGCAACACGATCGCTTTGGCCGCAACCGGTGCCAAGGTGTGGGGTGTCGACGGGGCTCCTGGGATGCTCGAAACCGCCCGAGCCAACGCGGTCGATGCTGGCTACGACATTACCTTCGCTGAAGGCGATGCGCGAGCATTGCCGTTTGAGGATGAACAGTTCGACGGCGTCGTCGGGACGCGGTTCATGTACATGGTCAAGGGTGAAGACAAACGCAAGGTGGTCTCCGAATTCGCCCGCGTCGTCCGTCCCGGCGGCAAGATCGCCCTGCACTTCAATAATGGCTTGTGGGGTTCCAAGAATGAGTTGGCGGAAATTTTCCGCGGCAAGAAGCCACGCTTCCGCGACCGCTACCTGTGGCCCGGTCAAGCCTCGAAATTATTCGAAGGACTGCAAATTGATGGAGTCGTAGGCATCAAACTCTTTCGACTGGCGATGCTCAGCCGCATGATCGGAAAATCGGCAGCGATGAAATCCAACGCAGTCCTGCGTTATCCTGGCATGAACTACATGAGCGCCTACATGTTGGTGTTGGCGACGAAGAAGTGAGTGGCAACCCAAAAGGCCGTGGGCGTTTTTTAGTATCGAAGTACTCAAACCATCCAGTCCCCCCTCCCCCTCGATGAGGTCCTGCGGCTTTTTAAGGTTTGGCTTTGTAACGATTTACCTCTCCCGACGAAGTTGGGGGAGGTCGAGCAGAGCCGTTCAGGCGAATGCGAGGGAGGGGGC
>JBDNIG010000058.1:0-3186 GCA_041688415.1 Rhodopirellula sp.
CGCAGTTGGATGAAAGAGAACTTTGGGTATGGGCTCCACTACACTCGCAGCCTCGATCTAACGCCTACTCCAGAGGAACAAAAGCTGCGCAAGCCAAAACCCGTTGCAATACCAAATTTTTGAAATTTTTAACAGCCCAGGGCAAGCCTACTATTTCGACCGACTCGAGAAAACGGTGTTGCCTGGGGTGAGGGAGCTGCAGGATGTATTTCGTTCGCACGATCTCGAAGTGATCCACACGAGAATTCAGGCTTTGACGCGAGATGGACGCGATCGCAGCAAGGGGCACAAGCGGCTGGATCTGCTCGCGTCCCCCGGATCGCGAGACGCTGACTTTCTAGAGCAGATTGCGCCGTGCCCCGAACGGGATGAAATTGTGATCAATAAAACTGCCAGCGGCGTGTTTTCATCAACAAATTTGCACTACGTGCTCAACAACATGGGCATCGAGGCATTATTCATCGTGGGCGTGTACACTAACGAATGTGTGGAAACAACCGTTCGCGACGCATGCGATCTGGGGTACTTGGTGACCTTGGTCGAAGATTGCTGCGCCACCGTGACGCCGGAGTTGCACGAAGCGTCCCTGGCGACACTGCGCGATCGGTACGCGCGTGTCACGACGCTGCGCGATACAATCCGCACCGTTGAACGTTTAATCCCAGTGAATGAGACCCCATGATGCAGAAACAGAGATTGGCAGCGTTGTTCAGTGCTTTGGTATGGATAACGCTATGCGATGGAGTGTTCGCACAACAATTGCCGACCGACAGTCCCGCGTCGGCAGGCATGCGAGCAGATCGATTGGCGGGCATCGAGCCGTTGATGCTCGACGGTATTGAAAATGGCAACATGCCAGGCGGTGTCGTCTGTGTTGGCCGGCACGGCAAGATCGTGTATCTCGAAGCGTTTGGCAATCGACAGGTGGGCGACGCCCCAGAAAAAATGACCGTTGACACGGTCTTTGACATGGCCTCCCTGACCAAGCCCGTCGCGACGGCGACGTCGATCATGAAGCTAGTCGAGGAGGGGCATTTCCTGTTGCGTGACAAAGTCGTGCGTTTTATGCCCGAGTTTGCTCCGAATGGTAAAGACGAAATCACGATCCAAGACCTGTTGCTGCACCAGAGCGGATTGATTCCCGACAATGCCTTGGCGGATTACCAGGATGGCCCTGACGTGGCGTGGGAGCGGATCTGTCAACTGAAATTGACCGCGCCGGTAGGTGAACGGTTCCGTTACTCCGATGTCAACTTCATCGTACTGGCAAAGTTAGTCGAGCGAGTCACGGGCAAGAATATCCACGAGTTTTCCCACGAAGAAATCTATGCTCCCTTGAAGATGACTGAAACAGGCTACAACCCGTCCGAGGAACTGAAAACTCGCGCCGCGCCGACGCAAAAGCGAGATGGCCACTGGATGCGTGGAGAGGTGCATGATCCGCGCGCCTACGCACTATCCGGCGTAGCCGGTCATGCGGGGCTTTTTTCAACCGCCCAGGACTTGGCGAATTATGCCCAAATGATGCTGGGACTTGGCTCGCTCGATCTCAATGACGAAACGGTCCACATTTTGGCACCCGCCACCGTGCTCAAGATGACCGCGCCTTACCGCGTCTCATCGGGCATTCGCGGGTTGGGCTGGGACAAGCAAACACCGTACTCGAGTAACCGCGGTGATCTGCTCTCGCCAAGTGCTTATGGACACGGCGGATTCACCGGCACGGTACTGTGGATCGATCCGGAACTCGATTTGTTCTTTATCTTTCTCAGCAACCGAGTACACCCGGATGGGCACGGCAGCGTGAATCATCTGGCCGGTCAAATTCTCAACGTAATCGCCAGTTCCATCGTCGGCGAGCCACGCCGAGTTGCTCATGACGTCGAGCCGGGTATCGATGTGCTACGTTCGCAAAATTTCCGGGCACTGGCCGATCAACGGATCGGGTTGATCACGAATCAAACCGGACTGAGTGCCGATGGCAGCAGCACCGCCGCGATTCTCAACGAGGCTCCCGAAGTTTCGCTGACGGCACTGTTCAGCCCCGAGCACGGGATTGCCGGGAAGCTCGATCAATCAAATATCGCGAACACGAAGGATGCACAGACCGGGCTGCAGGTATTCAGTCTCTACGGAGCGACGCGGCGTCCGACGCCCGAGATGCTCGCTGAGGTCGACACGCTCGTGTTTGATATCCAGGATATTGGCACGCGGTTCTACACGTACATTTCGACGATGGGTGAAGCGATGCAGGCCGCCGCTGAGGCGAAAAAACGATTTGTCGTCCTGGACCGTCCCAACCCGCTCGGCGGACGCGTGGTCACCGGGCCGATGCTCGACGCGGGCCAAGAATCATTCGTCGGGTACCTGCGTTTGCCGGTACGACATGGGATGACGATTGGTGAGATCGCCCAACTCATCAAAGCGGAGCAAAACCTCGATCTGGATTTGGAGGTGATCCGCTGCCAAGGTTGGCGACGGGGAGACACGTGGGACGATACAAATCTTACTTGGGTCGATCCCTCGCCGAACATGCGAAGTCTTACCGAAGCATTCTTGTATCCCGGAGTTGGTTTACTGGAGATGACGAATGTGTCGGTCGGCCGAGGAACCGATACCCCCTTTGAAGTCGTGGGTGCTCCTTGGGTCGATGGGCGTGAACTCGCTCGGACGCTCAACGAGCAAGCGATGCCGGGGGTTCGATTCGTACCAATCGAATTCACTCCCGACGCCAGCAAGTACAGCGGCAAAGTCTGCGGTGGGATCAACATCATGGTTACCGACCTGGATCAACTCGAATCTGTTCGAGTCGGGCTCGCAATCGCCACGAGTCTGCGAGAACTCTACCCAGATGACTGGGAGACCAAAAACCTCAATCGCTTGCTAGGCAATGATGAGGTCTATCGCAGCATCACGAGCGGTGACGACGTCATGACCACGTGGATGAAATCGCTCGACGGCGTGTCGGACTTTCGCACGACGCGTGAACAACATTTGATGTATGAGTAAACGCAGCCTCAGGGTACGTTTCACCTCTCCACCAGCTTGCTGGGGGAGAGGTCGAACGGAGCCTTTAGCGACGTTCGGGAGAGGGGGCGTCCGAGTGTGCGAGCCTCGTTTGAAACGGTTGGCCGGCCCCCTCCCTCGCATTCGCCTGAACGGCTCTGCTCGACCTCCCCCAACTTC
>JBDNIG010000444.1:0-3586 GCA_041688415.1 Rhodopirellula sp.
AATTCATTCCGCATCACGGAGTGCCACGTTTTCATAACCCGACGCGTCAGCGAGGGATGGCGGCGTGAATCCCTCGCTGACGCGTCGGGTTATGATTGTCGATTCCACCGAAATATTTCCCCGTATCTGCTTAAGTTTTGGGAATATTTCACCCGTCACCCCCCAAAACGACCTTGGGGGGTGTAAGTACCCACGGACTGCCATTTTTTTTCCACGCCCCGAGGGGCGTCGCCCTCATTGATCATTTTGGGATCAAAAATTCGGTAGTCCTCAGGGGTGGTGAGTATTCAGCGAGCCGTTTTCATTTTTTTCGTTTTTTCCCCGCTGGCTTGCCAATGTCGTTGTGGGACGGGATCGGACTCTCGAAACCAGCATAGGCTTGGGGCTGGATGCCCCGGGCGTGCGTTTGGTTGCCAAACGTATTGGGATGGAAGGGGCCGACGAAGGCGATATCCATGTCGGGCGTGATGTCGTCTTCCAATCCAATCGCCCACAGGATGCCGTTGATCATCAATCGCCGGTAACCGTCATTGGTCAAGTCCTCGGGGGTGCCGTAAAGCGACGTGAACACGCGGCCTTCGTTTCCCGATTCGCCGCGATAGGTCCGCGTCCACTCCGACGGCATCGGTGGCTGCGTCGGCGACGCGGGCGAGTCAGCCGTCATCCCGTCGAGCGGCTGCGCCAGGGTCAGAATCTCGCCGTCGGTGGGTTTGCCCACGTAGCCACCCGCCTGCACCCAGACGTCTTTGACGCCCCGCAGGATCGGATGGTCCCGCATCGCGTCAACGGCTTCGATACGCGTGCTCTGCACATGATTCTTTCCGTAGTGCCCGACCCAAGTTTGACCGAGGACTTGGTGGCCGAACCCGAGTTCGTAGCCGTCGACTTTGGAGTCAAACGAATACTTCGCGAACTCCTGCCCGGCGGGAATTTGAAACGCGTGGGTGGCCGTTCGCATGCCCACGACGGGGCCACCTCGTTCGAGATAGTCCTCGAAGTGTTGCATTTGCTTCGCCGACAAATTCTGGAATCGCAAAAACACGACCGCCAAATCGGCGGTGTCGAGCGCCTCCATCCCTGGGATGTTCGAGGGTGTTCCAGCGACGATCTCGCCGGTCTTGGGATCGATGTCAAACAGCACCGTGCATTTGAATCCGTAACGCCGAGCGAGGATCCGGGCGAGTGCGGGTAGCGATTCTTCGGAGCGATATTCGTGATCGCCCGCTATGAAAACAATGTGCTTGCCGTGCCCGATGCCGTCACTACCCTCGTAGACGAGCGGTTGGTAGTCAGCGGGATCCGCCGAGGCGGTGCCGATACCGGCAAAACACAGTGCGGCAGCAAGGAGGGCGAATTTCATCGGTTTTTCCTGGGTTGTGAGGGATAGCAACCTCGACCATTGTGATTGAACCGATGCAGTTTAGCGACAGCGAATCAGCTCCGCATCCGTGATCCCCTGCGCCGCCATGATGGGGCGTACCATGTCGATGAACCGATCGGCATCGACTGGGTATCCCGCCGTGGGTCGAAAGGCGGCCGCCTTCATCGCCGCACGGAAATATTCGTTCAAGGCCGCCATGGCGAGTTCACGCAGGTATTTCGCGTGCAGCGAACTCAGGGCAACGGGGGGAAAACGATCGCCCTTGACGGTGAAATGCAATCGTACTGGTACGCCGCACCGCGTCGTTTCATACACGCTCCGCGACGGACTCTCGCTGACGATTTTCACGTTCTCACCACCAAAGAACTGCTGGATCACGCCCGCGTAATAGCGGCGGCCGCCGTGTCGATCGAAGAAAATCTGCACTTCGCCGCGTGACTCTGGATCCCGCACCGCGTCGAGCAAATCAGCGGCGAGCGTGATGCTCGTCTCGCCGAGCAAGTCGCTCTTGTTGCCCCGCGGGGCAGTTCCCAATGGCGTGGCCGCTGTCAGTGTTTGATGTGAGCCGACGGCGCTAGCCGCGGGTATCTCCATCGTTTTTTTGTGTGAGCTAGCCGCGGGTTCTGCATGCCGTTCTTGTCGTGTAATACCCGCGGCTAGCGCCGTCGGCTCACTAAGCCCACCCCGTTCCGGGGCTAGTCCGGCGGGATCACCGGCGCAATATCGATTGAAAGATTCCGCATCGATCATCCGGGCCTGGCAATCACGCAGCTTCCAAGGCGACCGCCCCCACTGCTTGACAGCGGCACGGGTTTGCTCGACGGGCGAAAACGCGAGCGGCCTGGCCGAGTCGACGCCGATCGTTGCCAGCCAGGGGACGTGGCGAATCGTTTCGAAATCACGCGGTAGCAGCGTGGGCAACCGTTCAACGAGTGTCGCGTCGGTCCGGCCACAAGCGTGCAACGCGACCGAGACGATCCGCTGCAACATCGTCAGCGAACCGCCCTTGAAAACCTGTTTCGAGTCATCCACGCGGATCAGGCCATCACCAACGCTCGCCGGGGCGGCAACCGAGGCGAACGGATCCGGCTCAATCAGATCCACCGAGGGACCATCCACGGGCTCGATGTCGGATCGCTGCCAAGCGGTTGCGGCGACTACGAGCGGGCCTAGTTTCGGCCCATACCCAGCCTCATCGACGGCAATCAGCCACATTCGTTTGTTCCTGTTGCGAAATTCCTGTCCACCTACGGACGGACGGTTTAACGCGGATGTTCGCATTCAGGTAGGTTGCTCGATTCAAAATCAGTTTTGAATCGTTCGTCCGATGGTAATAGCGTCGATGACGGGAATCGTAAAGATTTTCCCGTCGCCGATCTCGCCGTGCGTTCCTGTTTTCGCAGCCGAGCGAATGATCGTGATGACTTGGTCGGCGTCATCGTCAGCGACGACTAAGCTCAAAATCACCTTGCGCAGCAGATCCGTGCGATATTCATCGCCGCGAAACGTGGCGACCGGTCCTCGCTGGCGGACGTAACCGGTCGCATCGCCCGTCATTGTTTCGTCAAAGCCAGCCTGATCGAGCGCCGCACGAACCGTGGCCAGCCGGATGGGCTGGATGATCGCTTGAATCAGAATCATGAAAACCAAAGCACTCAGAAGACAGTCAGCGCCCTTAGCAGCGACCTAGGACGCGTGATCGCTCGACGTGGATTCACTCGACGTGGATTCGCTCGACGTGGATTCGCTCGATCCCGACTCACTTGTCGAGGACGACTCATCGGCCGTGGCTCGCCTGGCTTCGGCGACGACCGCCATCGCGGCCCGCAGTTCGAGTTGCGAGAAGTACCGGATGTTGCCGGTGTAGGTATTTTCGACGCGGTTTTTCTGGGCGAGTTCAGCCCAGCTCAGGCCATCCGTCAGATTCCATGCGGCTGCTTGGGCCGTGTTGGGTGCGACCTGGCCGTTGCCGATTGCCTGGCAAATCAGAGCGACGGCGGGGTCCTTGGTGACTCGTTCGAGCGGCACGATGGCGTACTTCATCCGCGGGGTCGGGTCTGGTTTGCCGTGTTCGAGGCAGACGGTATCGAGGGCCATCTTGTGCACGCGTCCGGGTTTGACGGTGAACATGCCGCCTCCCATGCCGCCGCCGCCCATGCCACCACCCATGCCGCCGCCCATGCCACCCATGCCGCCGCCCATGCC
>JBDNIG010000445.1:0-4318 GCA_041688415.1 Rhodopirellula sp.
CTTTCATGTGGTGAAGTTGATGAACGAGATCAAAACCGTACAGCGACAATCCTACGGCATTCGCGACTCCGAGTATTTTGAACTTACACTCTACTCCCTCCATCAAAAAAAGTACGCTTTAGTCGGATGAGCCACTATTCGTCACAATCTAATTCTTCAGCCGCGAACGCATCGGTGATGACCTTCAGCGATTTTTCGCAATCTTCGCAGGTTGCTCGGAACTGCTGCAGCAAGGACCCATGTGTCCTTCGTGCCTCCTTTTCTCGCTGGCTTGCGGTGCGGCCAGACGCATGTCCCTTCAGCTCCGATCTCAGGTTGTGAACCATGTGGAACGGCCCGAGCACATCGTGGGCTCGGTCCGCATCAAAACCAAAGCCGATCAAGCATTCCTCAACCAACTTCAGCGCGCGGAGCTTGTCGATACCGCTTCGACCAAGTTCTTTTGCCTTGCGACGAAGCCATCGTTCGTTCAACGATTACGATAGATTCAACCAGATCTATGTGGGAATGCTTTCCAGTTCCGATAAAATATGCTCGACAGCCGGACGTTCATCGGCGGATTGCGCCGTGCATCGCAGGATCAACTGCCGCCAAGTTGGATATCCGACGAGATCAATGTCTGTGTTGCCGGTCAGCATGAAGACGAGCAGTTTTCCGAATGCGTAGATGTCAGCACTCGGCTTTGCTTCAACGCCCTCGTATTGCTCGGGTGCCGAGTAGCCGTGGGACGCGTAGCCTTGGAATGTCTTCTGCGTGATCAGGCGAGAGCGATTCTTTGAGATCCCAAAGTCGACCAGGTACCAGTTGCCGTCGCGTCGAAGTATGTTCCTCGGTTTGATATCTCGGTGGACGACGTCAAGTTCATGTAGTTTGCTGATCGCAGTCGCGATCTGACACCCAATCCGTTGAACCACATCAACTGTGAGCGGACCGTTTTCTGCGACGTACGAGGCCAAGTCGCCGCCGTCTGCAAACTCGGTTGCAAAGCCCACATACTTGTCATCGCGAAGATGCTCAACAAACTGCAGCACTGCGTCGGAACCGCTACGAGCGAGTTTCTCGTAAATGCCCATCTCTCGCTCTAGAGTCTGCTTGTCCTTGCTGTTCTCACGTACCCGCTTCAGAAACACCTTTTCGCCGGTTGCGATGCTCTTGGCTATGTACGCTTCGGCCATGCCGCCGCCGTCAAGAGCTTGCAGCAGTTCGTAACCTTGAAACGTCTCGCCCGCCAGGACAGTTTTTGTCTCTCGAACTTCCGGGGTGTCCGTGCTGTCCGTTGCTCCGTACATCCCAATGCTTTCTTGACACGTAACGGAGAACTCTTCTCCGGTTTCCTTGTCGCTGAATGTCAAGTCAGCGGTGGTGAATTCGGTCGGATTGATTTTGCACATTTGCTCTTTCACTCGCCGTCGCATTTCTAACGCAAACGACAGGTATTCAGCCATTTCTTCTTTTGTGCAGGTGCCATCGGGATGGATCAGCTTGATCAATCCAGACACGGTTCGCATCACCGCTTTGCGATCTCGATGTCCCACGTTGGGGCCAAACACGAAGTGCTTGGCATAGGCATCGGTGTAGTTCAATGGTCGCAACTGATTGTGGAAAATCTCGGCCACATAATCAGCGATAAAGCCAAGGTGCCGGGTAAAGAGATCAGGCGTCAATTTCGCCATTTCCCAACCTGGCAAATAGGAGTGCCAGCGATCATGAAACGCGTCATCGTCACGGATCGACTCTGGCAGAGGCTGAAATAAATGCGAAGTCTTGACGATGGTTTCTATGTCACCGTGGGTATTACCGTTGAACACGATTCCTGCCTCGGCTGAAATTGTGCCTTTGTCATCACCGCGAGAGAACGAACCCTGCTCCATGTAGCCCTTGTACATGTCTTTGTCATTTGCAGACTTGAAGTTTGGTCCTGCAACTTCATCGAAAGCCACCACGTCGTAGCGAACAACAAGGCCCGGCTTGTCTTTACGATTCTTCCAACCGAATAGGTCTGTCACACTTCCTTGTCCGCCTGAGAGAAGGTTGGCGTAAGGGCTGATCTCGCGGAACACAAACGACTTGCCGGTTTCCTTCGGGCCAAGCTCAATCAAGTTGTAGTTCCGCTCGACCATCGGCACCAAGCGGAGCAAATAGAGCAGTTTCCGCCGCCAGGTGAGCTCGGGGTTCGACGGTTCGTATCCAATCGTCCGCATCAAGACATCGACCCACTCTTCGCGAGTGAACTCGCTCCGCGATTGGATATATTCATCAAGATCGGCACTGGCGATCTGGATTGGTTGCATCCGCTTCAGTACGAACGGACGCGTCACACCACCGTGAACGATCGTTTCGTCAAAGCTGATTTCCAGATTCGACCAAACACCGCCAGTCAGGGTGCGCTCGAAACGATGAACGGTTTGCTCATCAACGTGAACCTTATCGAGTCCTGATGTCGCGAATTTCGCCCAGTACTTGCCGCCTTGATCTTTCTCGTCAAACGTCACCGTGACCATGTCGATCAGCTTGAGGGACCGGCGTTGTTGCAACCGTGCCTTAATCAGCTCGCTTTGATCAGAGCGAACAATCCGTTCCTTGATCAACTCCTTGACGTTGTCGACGCCACTGTCGATCTGGGTTTCATCCGTCGTGCTGCAGTATTTACCCAGCAAGTATTCCAGCACGTAAACCGGAATCGAAAAGCCGACTTTCAATCGTTGGACCAGGTCCTTGCGGACGACACGTCCAGGAAATGCAGCGATCAACTTTTTGTCAAGAGAATCGACCCAAGAAGGGTACTGTGTATCGTTCATCAATTACCAATCCGAGATTTCAGTTTTCAATTGCACTTCTTCGGAGCCCAAGATCTCCTCGTCATCCGCGTCGAGAACTTGTACCAGAAGTTTCGTTCCGTAGTCCAGGTTTGGCCGAGGATCGACCAACTCCATTTGAACTGTGATGGGCTCCCCCTCAGGCTTGATCACAACGGTTGCCGACGGCTGAAAAACGAGTTTGCCCGTTTCTACCTCCTTCACCTTCACCACCACGCTTCGAGGGATTTGATTACTTTCTGGGCCGAGGAATGTCAATTGACCGGTTGACGCAGCTTGCACCTGTATTCGTGGAGTTTCACTCGATATGTAGCCAATCGGCTTCAAAACCACTTCGGTTTTTCGAGTCTTCACCGGCCAATTCGCCGTGATGACGGGGATAACTAGCTCCTGTAGCGTTGCACCGCCATGGAAGAATCCCAACTTGCCATAAGTGCGAAATGCGTTCGTACTGCGTGGCACAAGCACCTCCAAGTCAGATTGCATCAGCGGCAATTTGATTGCCGTGGGGTGCGACAGGTCGTATCCCACGAATGCGCGACGGTGCTTCCAATGAACGTCGCCCTTGGGCTTCGTGTCGTCGACATCGTGATCGTCAGGTTGCCAATGAAAGTAGCCGTGATCAGTGGTAATCAAAATCCGTGAATAACCGATGTCACGAGCCTTGCGGATAGCTTTTACGTAGCGGACCAAGTGCTCTTCAGTACCGGTCAGCTCAAGTTCCCCGTCGTGACGATCCAGCTCGTCGCCGTGAACAACGATCATTCGCCGCGTCTTGGTCGGCTTCTTCAACTTGTCAGCTTCAAAGACCTCGGCAATCTCCAGCCAATCCTTGCAGCCCAGCTTGTCCTTCATCCATTTGCGTCGATCCTTGGCCCACTTCAGATCGCCGGTGAAGTCGTCGGCTTCGACAACGAACGACTTCTTGTCTTCAGCCATCTTGATGTGTAACGCTTCTCGACGAACCGGAAGCGCCATCGGCATCCCCAACGCAGTGATACTCGGAAGTGGTGCCATTGCCGCCGCGATTGTGGCGCGTGGTTCCGGTTCCCCTTCGTTGAGCATCTCTCGTAGCCGGTACCCGACGTCGTAGCGACACGCATCGAGCAGAAAGATCGCCGTTGCCGCACTCTCTTTCTCGATCTTGTCCAACAAAAGCTCACCTGCCGTTGGAACTTTGTTTCGAAAGTCGGTTCCGGTCGCCAACAGCTCGGAGAAGACGCGACCGATCCGGTCCATCGACCGCAAGTAGCCGCGACGCAGGCGAGCACGTATCCGGTCCAAGTTCTGATTCAGGTCTATTCGCTCTTTGAACAGTTGTTCGCCGGCCCAATCGAGCTTCCAACCCGACTGCGAGTACCAGTCGAAAGCGTCGCCAACGGTCTTCCACGTCTGTTCTACCGAGTTCGTTTCAATCAGCAGGCTGGCAACATCCCCAAACTTGATCAGAAACCGCCATCCAGTCTTTTCCATTGCCTGCGTTGACCAGAACCCACGCTCGC
>JBDNIG010000446.1:0-4730 GCA_041688415.1 Rhodopirellula sp.
GCGCCTGGTCCAGTTGTCGATTGGTCGATTCGAGAGTTCAGGACACTCACAAGCCACAGCCAGAATTTGCGTCACTTGTTCAGGAGTAAATTTCCCTGGTGATCCGCTGCGTGGGGCATCGCTTAGGACTTGCTCAATGGAGCGTTTGAGAGTGGCACGATTTTCACGGCATTCGATTGCTACAAGGGCGTCGAACGAATCGGCCCAACGCCGTCGCCATAGCCCCGCTTGCTGTCGGTTCAAAGCGACTTGCACAGCGATATTCTCGTTAAAGTCTTTGGCAAACGCCAATAGAATGATCCTTGCTCGTTGGATCAGTTGCTGCGACGCGGTGGGTGCTTTCGAGATTTGTTCGAGGATGGCAAATTGTTTTTCCGTTACAATAACTTTCGCTGCTTTGCCTGACATGGCCTTCCCTTTTTTCGTGAGTCGAAATGTTAGATTTCTCGACTACATGGGAGAGGGAAGGCTTTTTCGTGTCAATTTCAAATAGGCTGCATGGGCAAGCTAGGCAAGGGTGTTTTTGAGTTAAAACGGATGGGAATTGCCGTTGGTGACAGGTCAAATTCAAGTTGCGGCACTAGAGTGTGGTGAGGTGCGGACTGATCAGAAAAAAGTGTGTGCCGCCTGTATCGCGAACCGCCTGTCTCACAGTGCGGTCAAGCGGATTCTTCGAAGATCGAGATGAAGTGCTGACCATTGAATGAGGCCTTTAACGTGGTCGTGGGTGAGGCAGGCTCGGTAAGCCGGTAGATTTCATGCCGCATGAAGCCGATCAGCAAATCCGTTACCCGAAAAGTGTCCTCGATGCGATCGAAGATCAAGACTAAATGCAGACCAACGTGAGCATGATGGCAGTCAACCGCGAAGTTTCGTCGACACGTTTTGATTTCCAGGCCATCTGGAACTCGGACTGGGCGTTTTACTTTTCCTTTCAATGCTGCACCGTAAACCTGATCTTTGCCGTGCCGAAAGCTGGGCAACTCGGAGTAATCATCGCTACGCAGGAACAGATCAGGATAATCACTTGCTCCGTTCGACTCGAGCTGCCAGTTGATTGATTGCTGGATAAGGAATCGCTCAATCAGCTTGCTGATGACCGTGCCACCTGCTCCGGAAAGCAGTAGTTTTTCGTGATCAAGCGATTCCGTGAGTCGCGCGACCTGATTTTGCATCGCTCGATCGGAGTGATATTCAGGTAACGACTGTACAACGGCGATCAACGCATTGGCCGATTGTCTGACATCTGCGGGTGAATTCATTACGTGCGTAACAAATTCGACCAGCGATACGGACTCTCGCTGTAACCACGGGACCAAACGGCTCACGACCAAAACGCAGCGATTGTGCCAGTCGATCTCAGCAGGCTCATACGCTAAAAGCTCGACGTGGGCGAGGTCAACCTGACGCAATATGTGGGACAGCGGTAGATCCGTCATTTGTTATCCCACCAACCAAAGAACTCACCAGGAGAAACCCCAATAGCTGCCGCGAGGCGGCAAACGTTTTCGATGCTCAAGTTGCGTTCACCTCGCTCAACACTGCCCACGTAGCTGCGATCGAGTTCAGCAGCGTCGGCGAGGCCTTCCTGCGTCAAGCCAGCAGCCGTACGGAGTTCTCGTACACTATTCCCGAATTTATGCTTTACATGTTCGATGTTCATCCCGTAGACTCTGGGTTAATGTGGACAATCAGTCCACGGACTCTGTGCATCATTTATGGGACAACTGCGATGACCAAGCCTACGAAGACATTTGCTGAGTTCTTCGCTGGAATTGGTTTGGTCAGAATGGGGTTGGAGCGTGCAGGTTGGCAATGTGTTTACGCCAATGACAATGATCCCAAGAAAAAAGAGCAATACGAAGCGAAGTTCGGCACCGAACACTTTCATCTTTGCGATGTGTTTGATCTTGCTGCGATGCGGGGCTCGATGCCATCAGACGTAGCGCTCGCAACAGCTTCGTTTCCATGTGTGGACCTGTCACTCGCTGGCCATTGGAAAGGAATCGAAGGCAGTCACTCTTCTGCAGTCTTTGGGTTTCTAGAGTGCATTAGAGATCTGGGCAATCCGCCGTTACTACTTCTCGAAAACGTCGTTGGATTGCTTTCTTCAAAGCAAGGCGATGACTTCCGGAAACTCTGCCAGCTATTAGCAAATGAAGGATACTGGCTTGACGCATTTCGCTTGGATGCAAGGCATTTTGTTCCGCAAAGTCGCCCCCGCATCTTCTTCGTGGGCATCCATGATTCGGTTGTCGACGCCTGCTCAGTCACTCGTTCAGATGACGATTTTTCACTTGGGGATAGCAATTGGGAATCAATGGTGAGATCGAATCCAGAATTGCGACCGAACCGTCTCGTCGAACTGATAACGAGCACCGAGCTATCGACAGGCTGGTTCTGTGGCGTGACAGTGTCACCGGACGCTACGGTCAAGCCGTTGAGGGATCTCATCGACCTGGGTGATGACGAGCTTTGGTGGGATGCTACACAGGTCGAAAAGCACTACGAATCGATGAGCGATGCGCACCGGGCGGAAGTTGACAGGCTTCAACGTACTTCTCCAGTTTCCGTCGGAACAATCTATCGTCGCAAACGCCACGGCAAGACACGAGCGGAGGTTCGTTTCGATGGCACAGCGGGTTGTCTGCGAACGCCAAAAGGTGGAAGTGCTCGCCAGATTGTGATTGTCGTCGAGTCGCAACGAATTCGCATGAAATGGATGACACCGCGTGAATATGCTCGGCTGCAAGGTGCGGATGATTTTCCACTGGTCGGCGCGACCAACCAACAACTATTCGGATTTGGGGACGCCGTTTGCGTCCCGGCAATTCAGTGGATCGGAGATCATGTGTTCAACCCATACTTCGAGGCTCTTTTCTCTCCTGTCGCTGGTTCCAGACAGGACACTGCCTGAACTCAAAATAGGGTGGACGTACCATCGTTCAGGGGAAATTCTGAAACGATGAATTTGAAACGGCTGATTAGGAACTAGCAGCACCCGCCGACTGGTTCATCTGCAGGTTGACCATGTCCTGATAATGACCACCTCGGCGAATGAAAACGGGACGTGGTGTGCCGGGATAAAACCGGCTTGGAATAGGGAATGGGAAAGAAAACGGGACGGGCGAAGAAAACGGGACGGGGGTTGATCGGGCCGAAGTTGGACGATTTCATCGCGTGCAACTGAGGTGGAGAAATGCCAAGGCAAAAACGTGACGATCTCGCCGGGCAAATTTATCATGCCCTGAACCGGGGGGATTTGCGGCAGCCGATTTTTGAGAAAGAGGCAGACTACGAAGCCTTTCTGCGCGTGCTTCGCGAAGGAATCGAAAAGGACTCGGTGCAAATATTCTGTTTTACCTTGATGCGGAATCATTGGCACTTGATCCTTCGCCCCAGCGAGGATGGGCAGATGAGACGCTTTCTTCGTTGGGTTACCGCAACGCACATACTGCGACACCACACGCACTATCATCGTCGCGGGGGTGGGCACCTTTACCAATCTCGGTTCAAGAGTTTTCCGATCCAGGATGACGAACATTTCTATGTCACATGTCGATACGTCGAACGCAACCCGCTTCGTGCGGGACTTGTCGCTTCGGCAAGGGACTGGCGTTTCGGCTCGCTTTGGCGGTGGAACCAGTCCAGCGAGCCCGATCCAGCGATCCTTTCGTCTTGACCATTGCCCCGCCTGCCGAGATGGAACCAGCGAGTCGATGCGCCACTGTCCTCATCGGAACTCAAAGCGATCCGCACGTGCGTGGATCGTGGACGGCCGATGGGCGACGAGATTTGGACCGAAGAAATGGCTGAAAAATACGGACTGTGGCACACGCTTCGACCGGCCGGACGTCCCCGCAAGCGTCCAAAACCGAAAACTGCACAAAACTGATGCAAATCAACCCCCGTCCCGTTTTCTTCGCCCGTCCCGTTTTCTTCGCCCGGAGGAGGCGGCGAGCCGGCACCGTACAACGACGAGGGTGGCGGCAGCGTCGCGTGGGCGGCCTTCAAGGCGTTTATCGTCGAAGGCTCCTACCAAGTCGCTAGCGCCGTTGTCGATGAAGTACCCGTGATCGGTAGTGTCAAGGGAGCCATCGAGGCAGGCATCGGCTACGATGCTCGCATGGAAGCACTCTCGGGCACCGACCGATTCTTGTCGGGATTGGGTGCCGTCGCTGGAGGTTCCACCATCCGCCGAGTCGGAGGCGGCCTCGGTGCGATCGGCAAAGGCGCCCTCGGCTTAGTTGACGACGCCGTCGACGCAGTGTCTGATGTGAAGAGGACGATTGGCCCAAAGGGTACAGGGCATTACACCGACTTTGCCGACGAAGCTGCTGATATAATGGAAAACGCGGCACGAAGTCGCGGCCTCACCCCAAATGCGAACGTAGGCAACATGGCACTAAGTCGAAAGGATGCGATGAAACGTCTTGAAGGCTTGTCGCCGCAAGTTCGAGAGCATCTCGACAAGCTAGCGAAGTCGCCTACCAGCCGCGACGCTCCACACTGGCGGGGTGAGATCAAGACGTGGCTGGAACAAATGGAAGGTGTCGTTGATTCGACGGGCAAGAAGACCTCAGCCGAATGGTAAGCGTTCTATCTTCCCATGTTGACTGGGGCATTAGCTTGGTGGGTTTCTTTCCACTTTCAGGAGAAACCCGATGGCTCGCTTGCCCAATCCACAACTCGCCGATCAATGGCGTCGCCGACTCAGGCGGTTTGAGAAC
>JBDNIG010000059.1:0-9700 GCA_041688415.1 Rhodopirellula sp.
CTCGAACACATGATGTTCAAAGGCACCGCGACTCGCAGCGCCGCCGACGTCAATCGGGAACTCGATGAACTCGGTGGACAGAGCAACGCGTACACGAGCGAAGAGCAAACGGTTTACTACGCGGCCGTGCTTCCCAAGTACCAACGCCGGATGGTCGACCTGCTCTCGGACATGATGCGTCCGCGGTTGGATGCAGAAGATTTCGCGATGGAGCGGCAGGTTATCTTGGAGGAGATCGCCAAGTACGAAGACCAGCCACCCTTTGGTGCTTTTGAACGCGTCATGGAATGTTGCTACGGACCGCGCGGACTCGGCCGACGCGTCCTCGGGACAACGGAGTCGATTGAATCCATGCACGTTGGCACCATGCGTGATTACTTCCGGACCCGATATCGACCGGAAAACATGGTGCTTGCCGCGTCCGGCAACGTCGATTTCGATGACTTGGTCGATCAAGCCGATCGGGCTAGCGCGGATTGGAATGAACTTCCCCTGCCACCGCCGCCTGACGCTGACGATCCTGACCAATTGCCGGCCGGCATCGGATTGGAGCCACGGCTGAACATTCCCGATGCAACGCAGGCATACCGAATCACGTTATCGGGCGGCCCCGCGATGGCATCGCCGAATCGTTTCGCGATGCGACTACTCACCTCAATCATCGGCGATGACGGAGGCAGTCGGTTGTTCTGGGATTTGATTGACACCGGACGGGCCGAAGTCGCCACGATGTGGCCGCAAGAGTATGCTGACACCGGCGCGTTGTTTTCGTATCTCGTTTGCTCGCCCGAAGAGATGGATTCCAACATTCGTTTAATGAACGACGCTATCGATTTCGTCGTTCGTGAAGGCGTCCAGCAAGCGGAGTTGGACCAAGTCATCAACCGCACCGTGGCTGGCGTGATCATGTCGTCGGAGCGTCCCGCCCAGCGATTGTTTGGTTTAGGCAGTCATTGGCTGTGTTGTCGCGAACACCTGTCGACCGACGATCTGCTCGACGCCTACCGGCGCGTCGACATCGATGCGATTGAGACCGCGGCGCGAAACTACCTGTGCACCGAAGCGACCGAGGTGATCGCGTCAGCGGAAGTCACCCCCGTCCACAGCGAACCGAGCATGACCCCATGAGTCTTGGCAGCACCGACGTGCCGCCACTGTTGCGGCTCGATGATCGGACGACCATCCTGCCGATCATCCACGGCAGTGGCCAGTTCGCGTGGTTGACCCGTCGGTTCTTGCTCGAACATCGCTTTGACTGCGTCGCGGTATCGCTACCCGAATCGTTTCGCCAGTGCGTCGAACAAGCGGTCTTGGAACTTCCCAAGCCGTCGATCGTGATCCAGCGTCCGACGCCGAATTATGAATCGACGTACGACGCCGAGCATGACTTTCGCGGTAGCTATGACGCGAATGAGACCGGAGATTTTGAGGCTGATTTCGACGACGACTCGCCTGACGAAATCCCGACGAGCTACGTGCCAATTGATCCCTGCCAAGGCGTTATCATGGCGATCCGCGCGGCGATGGGAGAACATATTCGGCGCGAGTTCATTGATTTAGAAACGAATCAATTTCAGCCCTACTCCACCGTGATGCCTGATCCCTACGCGGTCCGGCACGTGCGATGTGAGAAATTTGCCGCCGCGGTCTTGCCGAGCATCCCGCGGCCGAGTGACGACCAGACGCGCGAGCGGATGGCGTACATGGCTGCCCGCTTGGTCGACCTCGCCCAAACGCACCAACAGATCCTACTCGTCACCAGCGTGCTGGACTGGCCGTGGATACGCGAAGCCCATCGACTGCTCAAACAGGGCCAGGGGCGTGGCCTTGACTCGTTTGAACACGAACATGTCGAACCACCTGAAACCTACGCCGTCGACCCCAAGACACTGCTGTTCTTGTTCGGCGAATTACCATTCATCACGGCGCTGTACGAACGCGCTCGGGCGCAACTCGAGGAGGACGAAGACCTACAAATTGACGGTGTGAAGGAACTCTTGATCGCCGCCAAGCAGAGCTACCTCGCGGAGCTTGGCAACCGAGCACGGCGCGTCACACCCCTGCTGCTCTCGAAATGCCTACAGTACATCCGCAACCTTTCGCTGGTGCATCGCCGGATGACACCGGACATGGTGACCATCGTCACCGCGTGCCAGCAGATTCTCGGTGACCAGTATGCTCTCCACGTCGCGGAGATCGCCAACGAATACCGGATTGTTCGAGACCCGATTGACGACGCGGTGGGGGTTGCGCGAGCGGATTTCGAGCCCGCGACGGATGCCACGGACATTCCCTTCCACGAACAACTCAACGACGCTGCGTCGGAGGATGACACCGCGTTGGAAAGCGATGCGAGCGAAATACCAGATGACGTGCCCTTCGGTGTTGACCCTAAACTCATCGACGACCCAACCGATCTTGACCCGTCGGTGACGTGGGACGGACAGGGATCGCCGACGGTCAAGTTAGGAATTGACCAGGCTCGACTACCCGATGGCGAGATCGTCTCGCTCGTCAATCGATTACCCGGCCCGCCACTGACCTGGCAAACGCTCTCACTACAACGGCGTCCGACCCAAGACGAAAAGCATCGCTGGGAATATAACTGGAACCCGTACTCGCAGTGCAGCTTTCCGCCGGAGGACGAGCGGATTGAAATGCTTCGCAACCGAGTCTGCGAGCGGGCTCAAGCGATCATGGGCCAGGATCTCGCGCGCACGGAAAAGTTCACCACGAGCGTCAAAGACGGCATCGACATTCGCGACACACTTCGGCATTGGTACGAAAAAGAGATTTACGTTCGCGTCATTCCGCCGAGTCGTGGCAAGCTCGACGCGTGTCTGATGTTATTCGATTCACCCGCCGACCCCCGCAATTATCCCTGGCGCACGACTTGGTTTGCCGAGCATCAATGGGAATCGACGCTCGCCTTCTTTGCCAGCGATTTCACCAAAGAGATGGTCGGGCCTGGAATTGGCATGGGTACCTATGGCGGAGCGATGTTTCTCTATCCGCCGACACCGATCCGCGATATTTGGATCGATCGTCGGCTCGATTTCACCGAGACGCTCGAAGAACGATTGATCGCGGCAGCATGCTTGCACTCGCGGTGCCGACAGATCGCGTTGATGAGTGGGTTACCTCCCGGAGCGGGTTGGCGGCGACTCGCCCGACGATTTAAAAAGCAACTCGTGCACGTGCCGTTGACGTCGTTCAGCGACCAAGAGGTTCAGCAACTTCGGATGGTTCACGTGCTCAACGGCAGCGAAGTGCGAAGCTACGCCTCCCACTTTATTCGTAAGGCGTGATCGGGCTAGCGGAACTGCGCGAGACCTGCGGATCACTCAGTTTACTTTCAACGCCGAAGGACGCCGATTTTATAACTGACATCTACGATATGAGCGGCAGCGGACGCTGACTCATGACCTGCACGATGGCGGTACAGATCTGGTCGAGCAGATCATCAGGGAGATTCAGCGGCGGTGTGACGTAGACGCAGTCGCCGAAGGGACGCAGCCACACGCCAGCGTCGACGAAGCGTTGGCGGAGATCATTGACATCGTCGAGCGATTCGACTTGGATCACGCCGATCGCGCCGCGGCAGCGAACGTCGACGACACCGGGCAGATCCCGCGTGGGAGCCAACCCGACTTGCAGCTTCGCTTGCATCGCACGTGCCTGCTCCACTCGCGGTTCGCGTTCAAACAAATCGAGTGAGGCATTGGCGGCGGCGCAGGCCAGTGGATTGGCCATGAAGGTGGGGCCGTGCATGAGCGCATCGGCCGTTTGATCGGACCAAAAAGCCTCGAAAACCTTGCTGCGAGCGACACTGACCGCCATCGTCATCGTGCCCGCCGTGAGAGCTTTGCCCAAGCAAATGATGTCGGGAACGACATCGCAGGAATCGATTGCGAACATCGTCCCGGTGCGTCCAAACCCCGTGGCGATTTCATCGGCGATCATCAGCACGTCGTGCTCGTCGCAGAGTCTGCGAATGCGAGCTACCGTGGACGCATCGTGGAACCGCATCCCGCCAGCACCTTGCACCAGCGGCTCGACGAAGACGGCTGCGATTCTCTCGCGGTGTTGTGTCAGCAGATCGTGGCATACTGCTTCGCTGGCGTCGTCAACCGGCAACGGGCAGTGGAACTGCGATAAGATCGCGCTACCGTAGTCAGCGTGCATGCTGCGATCGGGATCGCACAACGACATCGCACCGGTCGTGTCACCGTGATAGGCGTGCGAGAACGAGAGGAATCGTTGCCGCTGCGGTTGCCCCATTCGTCGCCAATAGCCGACCGCCATCTTCATCGCGACTTCGACGGCGACCGAGCCACTGTCAGCAAAGAAGACATGATTCAAATCCGCCGGCAACATCGCCGCCAGGCGAGCGGCCAATCGCTCAGCGGGCTCGTGCGTGATGCCGCCGAACATCACGTGCGGCATGCGGGCGGCTTGCTGCGACACGCACTCGATCACATGGGGATGTGCATATCCATGACATACCGACCACCACGACGCCATGGCGTCGATCAGTGTGCGACTGTCCGCGGTTGTGATCTCGAAATCTTGAGCCGAGACAATCTCCAGCGGCGATGGGGCCGTTTTCATTTGGCAATAAGGACGCCAAATCGTTTGCTGTTTTCCGAAAGTCATCATGCCGGCTGCATCGACTTGATTCTCACCACGACGCCCTTGAACGCCGGTGTCTTGCTGTGTGGATCGGCGTAGCGAGATACCAATACGTTACTCTCGGGATAGTACATCAAAGCATTTCCGGGCCGAATGTCTTCGTAGCCACGGGCGAGGATCGAGTTCATGTGCCCCGTCTCATTCTCGACTCGAACTCGCTCGTTGTGTTCGAGCCCGAGACGTTTGAGATCGTCGGGATGCATCAAGATGATATCACGGCGGTCTTGGTTGCGATACAAGTCTTCCTCTTCGTAAACAACCGTGTTGAATTGACCTTCGCTGCGAACGGTCATCAATCGCAACTCGTCATCGGCGGTGCCTTTGAGCGGTGGCAGTTCATGGCAGTGCATCACGGCGCGGCCGTCTTCGGTGCCGAAAGTGGGTTCGTGAAAAATCCTTCCACCAATGTGAAATTCTTTCTTGGACGTGCCGATCGCTTGAATCGCTTCGTACCCCGGGATCACGCCGCCGATCCATTGCCGGATCGTTTCGGTGTGCCGCATTTGCTCCCAGTCAACTTCCTTGTCGTCGCCGAGCAGTCGTTTTCCGAGCGTCGAGATCACGTCGACTTCGCTGCGCGGGCCAGGCAGCCGGCGGGGGCCACCATCGCTGAGCCTGACGAAGTTGAACATCGACTCTTGCGTCGTCGATTCAGGCTCCTCGTCACGCGGCAAAACTGGCAAGATGATCGTTTCCTTCGCCAGCCCATGCACGTGGCCGGTGTTCATCGTCGTGCTCAGCATCACGTTCAGATCGAGAGTCGACAAGGCTTGAGCGGCAAACGTGGCATCGGGATTCGATCCAAACAAATTCCCGCCCAAACAGAGCCCCGCTTTGACGCGTCCCTCGGCAGCGGCCTCGATGCACCCGAGCGTATCGAGCCCGGGGGTGAGCGGCAGCTTGATGTTGTATTTCGATTGCAGCGCATCAAATATTTGCTGCTTGAGTTTGGGGGTCACGCCCACGCTGCCGATCCCCTGCACGTTGGAATGACCGCGGATCGGCATCAGCCCCGCACCGGGGCGTCCGACCATGCCGCGGCACATCGCCAGGTTCGCAATCGCTTGCACGTTGTCGACGCCGTGGGCATGATGCGTGATCCCCATCGTCCAGGCGAACACGGTCCGCTCGCTGGCGGCGTACATCTCAGCGAGCGTCTCGATTTCCGCCTGCTCAACACCGGATTTGTTCTCGATCTCGTCCCACGTCAACCCATCGACTCGTTCGAGAAACGCATCGTCGTCGCGGCAGTGCTGTTTCAGAAAGTCGAGTTTGATCTGACCTCGACTGCGAAGCACTTTGGCGATTCCCCACAACAGCGCCAAATCGCCACCGATATGGGGCATCGTGTAGTGCGACGCGATCTTGGTGCCTTTGAGCAACGAGATGGGATCGGAGGGGATGCGGAATTTGACCAAACCGGTTTCTCGGACGGGATTGATCACGATGACCTTGCCGCCACGCCGCCGCACGTGCATCAGGCTGGTCATCAAACGAGGATGATTGCTGGCCGGGTTGCCACCGATCAAGAATACGAGATCTGCTTTCTCGAGATCATTGAGATCGATCGTCGCCGTGCCGGTGCCGACGCTGCTCTGCAGCCCCACGCCACTGGCCTGGTGACAATAAAAGCTGCAGTTGTTGACGTTGTTGGTGCCATAGATGCGAGCGATCAGTTGCATCAGGAACCCCGCCTCGTTACTACTCCGGCCGCTGAAGTACCAGAACGTTTCATCGGGCGAGAGCGATGAAAGTTTCTCGACGATACTCGTCAACGCTTCTTCCCATGTGATGGTTTCGAAGTGCGTGGTGCCGGCGCGGTACCGCACCGGGTGGAGCAGTCGGCCGAGATATTCGAGCTGGCGGGGCGACAGCTTCTGCAGTTCTTGGATCGGATTTTTCTGCCAGAAGGTGGGTTCGATACCCGGCTGCATGTCCGACGCCATCGCCTGCATGCTTTTCTTGCAGACTTCGGGAAACGAGCCAGCCTCGTTGACCATACCGCCCTGCTGTCCACCCATGCCGAGGGCGCAGGTTTTGCAGGTATTGCGGGATCGCATGGCTTTGAAAAATTTCCAATAGCCGCCAGCTTCTCGCGCTTTTTTGAACGAATAGCCAATGGCTCGGAAACCGCCGCCGCTGCGAACTTTCATGATGGGGTCGCCTTTACGATCTCGATGAAGAATGATCTCTGGAGTTTAACCGATCCTGGCTAAAATCGCAGAGCACGTAGTTCGACTTTCGTAGTTGTCGGGGCTTATCCGGCGGAAGTCTACCTGGCTGCCTGCAAGCGAAGCGTTTACTGATACACGGCTAGTGGGTGCATATCTGCGTGAAACGGAAATAGTTTCGGTCGCCAACTTGCCTGTCTAGCGACAATTGCGTTCCCTAATCGGCCGAGGCAACACGAAGGGGAGAAGCAATTGTCGCCGAACAGGCCGGGACAACTGCGACCGGAATCGATGCGAGAGCTACGGGTGGTTCGCTTTTTTATGGTCACCCAGTCGAGTCTGCAATGCCTCGGCTTTGGCCTTGCACTGATACTCGACTTTTTTTGAACCAGCGAGCTTGCTCTTCAACGACGCGAATGCGAAACTTCAGCTGCGAGTACTTTTCTTTCCAAAGATCACGACTGTCTTTCAAGCGAGAAATTTTCTTCGCAACCGGCGTGGGCGATCCCTCAAACGCAACGGGCAGCAGATATGACTCAGTGTGAGCCGCGAAACGGAACGCAAAGCATTGGACAGAAAATCAGCAAATTCGAGAACATCAATTTCGCTCACAAACCCAAATTTTGAACAGCCCACCCTTACGCTGCCCGCCTGAGCATGGGGACTTCGGTCTCGAGGTCGGTTGGTTTCTTGCCACGCGCGATCGTGGCCTCGTCGGGATCGACGGCCCATTCGAGTCGTTCCAGCGACTCCTCGACGCGTCGTAAAACTTGATCGATGTCGTCGTCCTCGTTGACAACAATCGGATCCGCAAAGTGGCAGTCCAAGCGGCAGAATGGCGATGGCAATTGCATCCGATCCCAGGCTTTGGTGAACGTAAACCGGCGGCGTGGCACGAGGACCACCGGGACGATCGGAATGCCAGCTTTTTGGGCCAACATCGCAACTCCCTTCTGGGCTTTGCCACGCGGTCCCTTGGGCCCGTCGACGGCGATCACGGCTGGGTGCCCTTGTTGGCAATGACGGATCATCTGAGTCAGTGCCGTCGCGCCGCCTTTGCCTCCTTTGCCGCTACTGCCTCGAATCGGAATGCAGCCACACGACTTCAACAGCGGCACGAGCAGTTCGCCATCACGCGATCGCGAGACCAGGGCACCCGTATTCGGATCTGAGAGTGCGATTGCGGCGGCTTGGTGAGCGTGCAGCAATGCGTACACGAACTGCCGATCGGAGTCGCGCCGAATCGCATCGCGGCGGTCGTTGATCACGCGAATGCGAACGCTCCGCCGCATGATGGTAAAGTACCACATCACCGCGACGGCTTCCAAACGCTTTGTCAATGTGATTTTTTTGGGACGGCTGCGTCTGCGAGTGGGAGGCGCGTCGACAGGTGCGCTCGCGTGAGATTGATTCATTTAGTGCTCGTACCGATCCCACTGGACTTCTTGGTAAACAACTCGCATGGACTGCGCGTCCTGGATTTGTGCGGCGAGCGAAGCGTCTATCTCGCTGCGCAGCGAGGTCACTGACCGCAACCGGATCGTGGCGGCGGTGCGATCGGCACCGACGTACCTCGTGAGTGTGACGGACGTTTCTCGCGGCATCACCTTTTGCGCCGTCATCAATTCATTGAGCTTCATCCGGGCAAACGGTGGCACGCCTCGCGGGCGGGCAATATTCAAACGGCATACCCAGTCAACAAACCGGCCGTACTGCACCGCCACTTCGGGATCCGGCGCGCGAACGCCAATGATTCGATACTCGGTATCGTCATAATGGAGCCCGAACTGCGTCGCGCTCACTTGACTCGGCTGCGCGTCCATCCCAAAGCGAGCTCGTTGCTCCGCGTTGGTGACCTCCGTTTCAGCCCGCGCCGTCAACCGCACCAGATCCTCCGTCGGAATACTTGTTCGTTGTTGGTGTTCGCGGTCGAGCAAGACCACCCGTGATTGGGGCAGGTCAAAGATCGTCCACGGCTGACCGTCGGCGGCGGGGAAGTCGTAATAAATGCCGTTTTGAAAAACGATTTGGTGCGTCTCATCCGGCTGCGCAGCGTCACCTTGGAACACTTCGGTGAGTACCACCCAATGCCGCGCCGCGGACGTCGACACGAGCGTGTTCTGAGCATCCGCGGTAGCTGATGTCACGATCATGATTGCGCCAACAAGCAGCGCGAACGAAATGCGTTTGCCTCGCGTGAGCGTCATGCCATTCACCCCGTCTCTTTCCGCTGAGTTCGTCCGAAACCAATTTGCTCACTCGGGACAAGGATCCCAAGCTACATAGCTGTCGAAGTACTCATTAGCAAATCGGCGGTGGCAGCTCCATCCCAAAATAGAACTGCCTTCCGTCCCGATGATCATCGAGAGGAAGGCAATTGCGTTGAAATAGAAAAGGGAAGGTCGGAGCGAAACGCTTAGACCATTTCCTTGAGGCCCTTGAGGGGGCGGATCGTCAACTTCTTGCTGGCAGGCTTCGGTGCCAGCCAAATTTCTTCGCCGTTGGCTGGGTTGCGACCTTTACGCTTGGGTTTGGCGGGCACGTCCTTCAGGACAATCTTGCAAAGTCCAGGGATGGCAAACTGGCCGGGGCCACCCTTCTTGAGCGACTTGCCGATCTCGCCAGCCAAGGCGTCGAGGACGGCGGCAACGTCTTTCTTGCTCATCTCCGTTTCTTCGGCAATGTTGGCAAGGATCTGAGTCTTCGTGGGCGCTTTGGGTGGAATGGCTGCGGGCATGGGCTGAACCTGTGAAATGGATGCGGAGACAGGAAAAAACGAGAGAAATCAGAAAAACGTTTCTACTTCGTTGCGATCCAAGTGTTATGCCGACACTCCA
>JBDNIG010000447.1:0-5181 GCA_041688415.1 Rhodopirellula sp.
AAATTCCGGCCTGCTCTTTTACCGGAAATCTGCTTCGCGAGCCACCGTCGCCTGATTCACGTGGTCGACTTTGCAGCAGACTCAGCGTGCAAAATCCCGAAAAACGCGCCAAACACGGAGAATTAGATGCGCTCACCCTGAGTGTCGACACCTTCGACCATCGCGGCAAACACGGCCATTCGTCTGGCCAGGTCGGCTTGGCGGTCGGCATCGAGAGAATCCCAAGCAGGGTTTGGATCCCCCGCGTATCCGTTGGCGATGTCCTCGCGATCGACGGGGACGATCGACCGCGGGGTCAGGCTCCAGCGTTCACCATCGATGATGCCGAGCTTCGTCATGCGTTCGAAGCGTTCGGTGCGTAGCACGTCCCAACCACGCTGGTAGACCGCGTCGTACTTGTCCGCCCGCTCGGCGGGAGCCTGCACGGGAAAGTGAGGTGCGAAGTGGCCGAGGAACAAAAACCACGGCTTATCCGATCTCTGGCCCTGGCGAATGAACTCCACCGCATATTGGTTGAAAACATCGGTTGCGTAAAACTCGTCGGCAGGCGGATCGATCTCCTTGGGATGCAGATCGGGCAAGCGAATGTAGTAGTCGGCGTCATACTGGTCGTGGGAATGACCGCGTGTGAAACCATAAAACTCATCGAATCCACGCTTGATCGGCCCGGTTTCCGGGTGCATGTGCCATTTACCAACGTAGTAGCATCCGTAGCCAGCAGGTTTGAGCACTTCGGCCATCGTGACGCAGTCATCGCGCAGACGCCCGAGGTAACCGAGACCACGACGGTTGTTCGGCTTATCCGTCGTGAAGTCGCCGATGCCGGCCTGGGTCGGATACAGCCCGGTCATCAAGGACGCGCGACTGGGGCAGCAACGGGCTGAGTTGTAAACCTGCGTGAACTTAACTCCGCCCGCCGCCAAAGTGTCAATGTTGGGCGTATTGATTTCGCCGCCGTAACAGCCTAGGTCCGAATAGCCGAGGTCATCGGCCAAGATCACGATGATATTGGGCTGCTTCACACCCTGCGAACCATCGCTGGCATGGCTGGTCGCGGGCATGACCGCGACCAGTGTGATCAGCATCGCAAGCGGAATACGGAATCGAAATGCGAAGTTCATGTGGAAGTGGCTCGGATGGAATGAGGGATTGGTCGTCGATCTCGCGAAGAATCAATCATTTCATCGAATTTTTTCAACGCATTGGGATTGGCGGCTAAGCGTGTCCAAAATTTCGACGGGCAAGGGATTCCTATTCATCGACGGCGAATACGTTCCGTCACCGTACGAAATCACGTTGACCGACGATGAGATCATAGTCAACGGGAGTGTCTTCACAGCGGACTCATTCGATGTGTCTTCGTATCAACGTCAGGGATTCAGTAGGAGGCACTTCTCGGACACGGGCGACGCTCAGTCGTGACGCGCACGACGTGGAATCCGAATCCATGGCCTCACAGTTTGCCATGCGACGAATGTTTCATGAATTGAGACCGCTCAAAGATGGTGTGATTTTGGTGGTGCGTACCGGTGTCAGACCGATGATGCTTTGGCCGATGCAGAGTGGTCACGATCTACTCGAACAACTGTTGGCAATTTCAGCGAACCCGGCACGAGAGGTTGAAGTTTCTTACGAAGTCGTCGGTGAAACCGATGGCGACCTTTTGGGAATTCTCCCGTTTGCCGCCGGGAATTGACTTGTGAAATGAGAGAGATGACACGGTGGTTAGGAGCCGAATTCAGTTCCTTGCGGCCAAGGGATCGACATTCGGTTTGCCGACCGTGGATCCTTGTTTTTTTGCGCAGCATCCACCATCAAAAGAAGGGGATTCAACATGTCGGTGTCCAGCTTGACTGAATTCTCGACATGCCTTTCTCATTTCCTGCGGCGACATTGCAAAATCTCGATGCGAACAAGTAATGACTTCGCAATTCGGTGAACTTGCGTGTGAGCGTCCGCTCGCCACGTTTGCCTACTGAGACGACAGCGGTGGAAAGGTTGTCGTATGCGAGTCGCTTCGATACGGTACGCCGCCGAGAGTCTTGAACAACCACACATGCGCGTCCATGAAGCGTGCCATCGCCACCTGTGAAAGCTCCAGCAAATTCCACAGAAATTCGGCATACAAGGACCAAGCGATTCGTTGTCGGTTCAATGCGTGTTTTCACGAACCTTCAAGCTGAGAGCCAACTCCGTGAGTTGGCGGGAAACCTTCGCGTTGGGAGCATACTTCACAACCGGGATGCCCTGATTGTTTGCCCGATTGACGTTTTTCGGATCATCAATCACGTAGTGAGCGATCTGAAGGCCGAGAGCGGTCTGCGCCTCCGATGCCGACAATTCACCGGGGCGCCCGTAGCGATTGGCGACGACGAGAATCCGGTCTCGCGGAATCCCGTTTTGCTCCAGATGCTCCCGCACGCGGCGCGTGTTGCGCAACGAGGTAAAGTCCAGTCGTAACACCAGCACGATTTGATCGGCCTGCATCAGCATGGGAGACATTGTTTCGAGGAAGGAATGGCTCATATCGACCACGATATACCGAGCCATATCGCTTGCCAGCGAGAGGACCTGGCGAATGCCTTCCCAGGTGACATGGCCGGCATCGCTGATTTGGATCGGAGCGGCCAACAGCCGGACCCCGTTGCTGTGCTGAACCAGGGACCTTTCCAACAGGCTTTGATCGATCCGAGTGGCGTTGCGGCAGAGGTCGGTCGAGGTGTGCAACGGCTTCAAATCCAAGAGCGACGCCAGATCGCCGAATCTCGTCTCCAAGTCAAGCAGAACGCACCCGCCTCCCTGTGGAGCCAGTACGGTGGCCAGATTGACGGCCAGAGTGCTGCACCCGGTTCCGCCGCTGGGAGATAATAGCGCGATCGTCTTGGCACGATGAACGCCGGATTCCGCGACCTTCAGTCGCTCGAGGGCTGCGGAAAGCTCAGCGGCCAGATCGGCCTGGTCGAGGAATTCGTGAGCACCTTCCCGCATCGCGCGGATGACGATTTTGCTGTCAGTCGTGGGGCCGACGGCAAACAGATGCTGAGGCTGGGCTCGGCGGCGAAGATCACCGACGACGTCCAGCGACCGATCGATCACAGGAGCCAAGATGACGAACACCAAGTCGGACTTCGCCGCCGTCCCGCCCCGCGACGCTTCGCCGCTCGATGCTGCTGCCGCTTCCTCTTTGAGTGAGACTAGAAGCGGAACCGCACGATCCAGAGAAACGACATGTGACGCGGGACACTCGTGGCCCAGACCGAGCAATTGCTCTCGCAATTGATACGACAGTCCGGAATCGTCGCTAGCTAGAAAGACTCGCATCGGAATTTTAATCGTCCTCGTCAGTACTGGTCGAAACCGATCGTTCCATCACGATGCCGTGGGCCTGAATTTTCCCTCTCACGCTCCGCCGGGTGATCCCAAGGATCTGCGAGGCTCGGGATTGGTTTCCGTTTGTAAAGCTCAGAACCCGCATGAGCAATTGATGCTCCATGCGAGTAAACCATTCCGTGTACAGGTTTTGCGAATCGGCGTGAAGACGTTCGTCGATGAACGCATTCCAATCGTCCGACTTGGCGGGATCCGAGGGTTGGTGTGACGGTGCCTGATCCGGGTTCTCGCGGATGTGCTGGGGCAGAAAACTGGGCAGCAGCACCGGGCCGCGAGCCTGCAACAAGGCTTGTTTCAAAACGCTTTGCAGTTCCCTCACGTTGCCCGGCCAGTGATATTTGGTGAGAATTTCGAGGGTTTCGGGGGCCGCCTCTCTCACCTCGCGTCCCATCTCGCGGCTGAAACGCCGCAAAAACATGTTAACCAACTCCGGCAGATCCTCCAGTCGATCTCGCAGCGCGGGCAACTGGATCGTAAACACATTGAGGCGGTAATAGAGATCTTCGCGAAACTTGCCGTCGGCAACCATTTCTTCCAAGGGGCGGTGCGTTGCGACGATGGTTCGCGTGTCGGTTCGAATGGTTTGCGTGCCACCCACGCGTTCAAATAGCTGTTCTTGCAGCACGCGCAAGACCTTGGCCTGGGTGAGAGGCGACATATCGCCGATCTCGTCGAGAAAGAGCGTGCCTCCCGAGCATTGTTCGAACTTGCCGATCCGCCTCTGATCCGCTCCGGTGAACGCGCCCCGCTCGTGACCGAACAACTCGCTCTCGATCAGGGACTCGGGGATCGCTGCGCAGTTGATTGCCAGAAACGGAGCTTTGGATCGCGAGCTGTGCTGGTAGATCGCACGCGCCACGAGTTCCTTGCCCGTGCCGCTATCCCCGCGGATGAGCACCGTCGCCCGCTGCTGCGCGACGCGCCCGATCATTTTGTAAACGTCTCGCATCGCCTCGCATCGCCCGACCATGATGTCCGAGTCGCCCTCCTCGGTGTTCGTCTCGTCCTGCCACCGGACGGGGGTTCGCATCTGCCGCGAAACTTCAAACGCAGCTTCAATCAGGCCGCGCGTAGCGTGAAACGTCAACGGCTTGTGAAGGTAATCGAATGCCCCCAACTTCATGGCCTCAATTGCGGTTGCGGTGGTCCCCTGGCCGGTCATTACAATCGTTGGAATCCGCGCGTCCATTTTGAAGATCTCCTTGAGCACCTCCAGTCCTGACTTGTCCGGCAGGCCGATGTCCAGCAAAATCGCGTCCGGATGGTGCTCCGAAACCTGCTTCAACCCTTCGGCAGCCGTGCCCGCGGTGACGACCTCGACCTTCATCTCGCGAAATCCTGGGCGAAGGACTTCAGCGATTAGTGGCTCGTCGTCAATGATGAGTAATTTCGGCATCACCCGTCTCCTGATTTAATAGATCGTCTCCTAGTTTCGCAGATCGTCCCATCGTGCCAAGCAGTTTGCCGCAAGCCGCCCGGTTATTTCCGTTGCAACAAATCATAAACACTATACAACAATTCTTCAGTGGTATACGGTTTCTCCAAAAAGACATCGGCGGTATGAGGCTCCAATAGCGACAGGTTGCATTTCGAAACCAAACCCGATTGGAGGATGATCCGCGCCTGGGGGTTGAGCTTTCGAATCGCGGTGATGGTCGCCTGGCCGTACATGATGGGGGTCGTCAGTTGCACGATCACGAGATCGATGTCTACGGCATTATCTCGGTAGAGGAACAGACCGTTGGCTGCGTCGGAGGCGGTCACCGCCTGATAATTATGCGCTTCGAGCGT
>JBDNIG010000448.1:0-9116 GCA_041688415.1 Rhodopirellula sp.
GACCGCGGCAATTTCATCGACCGCCGCGGGGGTCAGTTCGAGCGACAAGCCGCTGACGGCCAATCGGCGCCGCAGTTCGTCGAGCTGAAGTTCGACGATGCGGCGGATCTGCGTTTGCTGTAGCGGATGAAACATCACGATATCGTCGATGCGGTTGAGGAACTCGGGCAGGAAGCGTGCCTTGAGTGCGTCGTTGACCGCGGCTCGCATCTCATCCTCATCACCGCCTTCCTCGGCGACCCGCTGGATCACTTGGCTGCCGACGTTGCTTGTCATCACCACGACGGCGTTGGTGAAATTGACCGTCCGACCTTGCCCATCGGTCAGCCGGCCGTCATCGAGAACTTGCAGCAGAATGTTGAACACGTCCGGATGTGCTTTCTCCATTTCGTCGAGCAGGATCACCGCGTAGGGGCGGCGGCGGATCGCTTCGGTGAGTTTCCCCCCCTCTTCATAGCCGACGTATCCCGGAGGTGCTCCGATCAAACGCGACACGCTGTGGCGTTCCATGAACTCGCTCATGTCGATTCGCACCATCGCTGAATCATCATCAAACATGACCTCGGCGAGTGCCTTGCACAATGCCGTTTTGCCCACGCCGGTGGGGCCGAGGAATAGGAACGAACCGATCGGTCGCTGGGGATCTTGCAATCCGCTGCGGCTCCGCCGGACCGCGTCGGACACCGCCTCGACGGCTTCGTCTTGGCCGATCACGCGCTGGTGCAGTCGCTCTTCCATCACGAGTAGTTTCGCTCGTTCGGTTTCCATCATGCGAGAGACTGGCACGCCGGTCCAGGCGCTGACGACTTCGGCGATCTCTTCTTCAGTGACTTCTTGGCGCAACAGCCGTCGTTGCTCTGGTTCGTCTTCGCCGGTGACATCCGCATCGGCCGATTGGGATGCTGCCTTGGCGGATTCGGCGGCCTCGACTTCCTCAATGCGGTTTTGCAGTTCTCGTTGACGGGTTTGGACCTGCAGCATTTCCCGGTACAGCTCTTCGGGGCTCTCGCCACGAAGTTGTTTCTCCTTCGCTTCGGAGTCGAGTTTGGCGAACCGATGCTGCAACTGTTCGGCTTCCTGGCGGATCGACTGGACATCGTCGAGACCCATCTTTTCGGCTTCCCACTGTTCGCGCAGGCTCGCCAGTTCCGCCTTCACCTCGTCCATCTCCTCTTCGACTTCGGTACGTTTTTCGACCGCCGAGGCTTCGGTCTCGTCGACGAGTTGGCGATCGGCGAGTTCGAGTTGACGCAGGCGACGCTGCAAGCGATCGATCGGTTCGGGAACCGATTCCTTTTCCATTGCCAACCGGCTGGCCGCTTCGTCGACCAAGTCGATTGCTTTGTCAGGCAGGAAACGATCGGCGATGTAGCGGCTCGACAAATTGGCCGCTGCCACCAGTGCGCTGTCAGTGATCCGCACGCCGTGATGCGATTCGTAGCGTGATTTCAGTCCCCGCAGGATCGCGATCGTGTCTTCGATATTCGGTTCGCCAACAAACACGGGTTGGAAGCGGCGTTCGAGCGCGGCGTCTTTCTCGATGTGTTGACGGTACTCATCGAGCGTCGTCGCACCGATGCAGCGGAGCGTGCCACGGGCCAGTTCGGGTTTGAGCAGGTTCGCCGCGTCGGCGGAGCCTTCGGCATTACCGGCCCCGACAACGAGGTGCAGTTCGTCAATGAACAACACGACGCCGCCACCGGAATCCTTGACTTCGCGGATGACCGCTTTGAGTCGTTCCTCGAAATCGCCACGGAACTTCGCACCCGCCACGAGCGCACCCATGTCCAACGAGATCACGCGTTTGCCCTTGAGGCTCTGGGGCACATCACCTTCGAAGATTCGCAGCGCGAGCCCCTCGGCGATCGCGGTTTTCCCAACGCCGGGCTGGCCAATCAGGACGGGGTTGTTCTTCGTCCGCCGCGAGAGGACTTGGATCACACGGCGAATTTCGTTATCGCGACCGATCACCGGATCGAGTTTGCCCGTTTCAGCGAGTTGGGTTAAGTCGATGCCATATTTTTCGAGGGCTTGGTAGGTCGACTCGGCGTTGGGGTCCGTCACCCGCGCCGAACCGCGGATTTCGCTGGTCGCCCTGAGCAGATCATCCGCGGTCACGCCGGACAGCGAAAGTAAGTTCTTGGCTTTGTTGTCGATCCGAGCCAAGCCGAGCAGCAGGTGTTCGGTGCTGACGTATTCGTCCTTGAGCGACTTGGCCGCTTCGTCGGCGGATTGAAATACTTCTTGCAGTTTCGAACTCACACGCGGTTGTCCACCACCGCTGCTCTGGGGCAGTTTCTCGAGCTCACTGGCGATCAGCCCCTGCAGCGATTTCGTATCGACGTTGAGTTTGTCGAGCATCGGTTTGGTAATGCCACCAGATTGTGCCAGTGCCGCGGCGAGCAAGTGCAACGGCGTGATCTCGGCATTGTCGGCCTCGGTCGCCTGGGCTTGCGCCTCGGCAACCGTACTCTGCGCCTGGGTGGTCAACTTATCGAATCGAAACGCCATGGGACTGCTCCGCGGTGAGTGGCTAGCCTGGGATGCATTGGGTAAGTTCGGCTGTATCGGTAGCACATGAGTAGCCGAGTCTCTCCGAGACTCGGTCGCGTGTCTCGGAGAGACACCGATTTCATGATTGCCGAATCTACGTGTCGCGAACGTCGCCAAGACTTTCGTTTTTCCCCGCATTCCCGAAACTCTTGGCGAGTTTCGCTACGTTAATAATTAAATCGCGTGTCTCGGAGAAACACGCCTACTCAGCAAACCGATGGGCTGTTGGCCCATACGTCATCGCTCGAAGCTCTAATCCTTGACTTCGAATTCGGCGTCGACCGCGTCATCGTCGTCACCGGACGAAGCGCTCGCGCCAGCGGCGGGACCGTCGGCGGACTCACCAGCGGCTTCGGTCTTTTCGTACAAGACCTTGCTGAACGCTTGCGAGGCGGCATCGAGTTCATCCGAGGCGGACTTGATCGCAGCCAAGTCGTCGCCTTCGGCGGTTTTCTTGACTTTTTCGATCGCGGCGTTCATCGGTGCCTTGTCGGCATCGGTGAGTTTTTCCGCATTTTCGGTCATCAATTTTTCGAGCTGATAGACCTGTTGGCTGACCTTGTTGCGAGCTTCGACGAGTTCAAACTGACGTTTGTCGTCCTCCGCATTGGCCTCGGCATCCTTCTTCATTTGGGCGATGTCGTCATCGGACAACGCACCGCTGTCCTTGATCTCGACGTGCGATTCCTTGCCGGTCTTGAGCTCCTTGGCTGACACGCTAAGGATACCGTTTTGATCGATGTCAAATTTGACTTCGATTTGCGGTACACCGCGTGGCGACGGCGGGATGCCTTCCAGGTTGAACTCTGCGAGCAAACGGTTGGCGGTTGCCATTTTGCGTTCGCCTTGGAACACCCGCACCGTGACGGCGGTTTGGTTGTCAGCGGCGGTGCTGAACACGTTTTTCTTTTCCGCCGGCACGGTCGTGTTGCGTTCAACCAGCGCGGTCATCACGCCACCTTCGGTTTCGATACCGAGGGTCAGCGGGGTGACGTCGAGCAACAACACGTCGGTACGCTCACCGGCCAGAACGCTACCTTGGATCGCCGCACCGATGGCCACGACTTCATCCGGGTTAACGCCCTGGTGAGGCTCTTTGCCAAAGATATCTTTCACGGCTTGCCGTACTTTGGGCACGCGGGTGCTACCACCGACCAACACGATCTCGTCGATGTCGCTCGGCTTCATGTCGGCATCTTTGAGTGCTTGCATGACCGGGCCGCGGCAGCGATCGACGAGTTTGTCGATCAGTTCTTCGAACTTCGATCGCGTGATCTTCATCGTCAGGTGTTTGGGACCGGATGCGTCCATGGTGATGAAGGGCAGGTTGAGATCGGTCTCGGGCAGCGTGCTGAGTTCCTTTTTGGCTTTCTCGCAGGCTTCCTGCAGACGTTGCAACGCCATCGCGTCGTTACGCAAGTCGATGCCGTTGTCCTTCTTGAATTCATCGGCGACGTAGTGGATCAGGGCTTCGTCGAAGTCATCACCGCCGAGGTGGGTGTCGCCCGAGGTCGAGATGACTTGGAAGACGCGGCTTTCTTGCTCCTCGTCACCGCTGTCGGCGACCTCAAGGATTGAAACGTCGAACGTTCCACCACCGAGGTCAAACACGATGATGCTTTCGTCTTTCTTCTTGTCCAGGCCGTACGCGAGTGCGGCGGCAGTCGGCTCGTTGATGATCCGCGCAACTTCGAGTCCCGCGATCTGGCCAGCGTCCTTGGTCGCTTGACGCTGGGCATCGTTGAAGTAGGCCGGCACCGTGATGACGGCTTTATTGACCTTGTGTCCCAAGTAGGATTCGGCGGACTCTTTGAGTTTCCGCAGCACCTTGGCTGAGATTTCTTGCGGCGTGTATTCGTTATCGCCGACTTGAATCTTCACGTAGTCGCCCGCACCGCCCGTGATGCCGTAGGGCACCATTTTTTCTTCCGATTCGACTTCGTTGTGCCGCCGACCCATAAAACGTTTCACCGAGTAGACGGTGCGTTTCGGGTTGGTGACGGCTTGCCGTCGAGCCGGTTCGCCGACGATCGTTTCTTGTTTGTCAGTGAAGGCCACGACGCTCGGTGTGAGCCGGTTGCCTTCCGCGTTGGGGATCACCTTCGGCTCGCTGCCTTCCATGATCGACACCACGCTGTTGGTGGTACCGAGGTCGATGCCGATAATTTTTTCGCCTTGTGCCATGATGTTTTCTCCGCAGGACTGGGACGCCCCGCTCGACGCGAGGCTGTTTGATTTAGAAAGTGGTGGTTTATATCTTTTCAGCGAGCCGGATTGCTCAGGACCGCCGGTTGATCAGGATGTCAGACTTTTTCAACGAGGCAGGGGAGAGGCAAGAACTGTGCCAGAGTTCGAAATTGCGAAGATTTGCGGCGCATGCCAAACCGGCACTCTCGTTAAAACATCGCATTCCACGGCGAAAAGTGACGCATGGATGCCAGTGAAAAAGTTAGCATGACAAACTGACAGTCCCAGGATTTGGTGTCGCTCGGTCAGATCGAGCGAGTGCCAAAATGGCAGGAATAATAAGTGGCGTAAGCTTCCAGCTTGCGATTTGAGAAACGCAAGCTGGAAGCTTACGCCACAGCAATCCTGGGTATTTGCCGGTATCTACACCCGATCGATGTACTTGTTGAACACGTTTTCGAGCATTTCTTGGCGGCCGCTCGCATTGGCTGCCACCTCGCCCTTGTCGAGCATGTACTTCTCTAGCTCAGCAAAGCCGACCTGACCGCTTTCGATTTTTGCGCCGATGCCTTCGTCCCAGCTCGCATATCGATTTTTGACGAAATCGCACAGTTCGCCACTTTCACGAATCGCGGCTGCGATCTTCAATCCCTTGGCGTACGCGTCCATGCTGCCGATGTGGGCGTAGAACAAGTCGATTGGCTCGTGCGATTCACGCCGTACCTTGGCGTCAAAGTTCACGCCGCCGCTACCGAGGCCGCCGTACTTGAGAATCATCAGCATCGTTTGCGCGGCCAGGTAATAGTCGGTGCCGAATTGATCGGTGTCCCAGCCCAACAGCAAATCGCCCGTGTTCGCATCGATGCTGCCCAGGGCGTCCTGCATCCCCGCGTAATCGAGTTCGTGCATCATGGTGTGCCCGGCGAGCGTCGCGTGATTGGTTTCCAGATTGAGCTTGAAGTGATCTTGCAGATCGTAGCTGCGTAGGAAATTCATGCACGCCGCTGCATCGCTGTCGTATTGATGCTTCATCGGCTCCATGGGTTTCGGCTCGATCAAGAACTGACCCGTGAACCCAATCTGTGTGGCGTAATCGACGGCCATGTGGAAGAACTTGGCGAGATGGTCGAGTTCCCGTTTCATGTCCGTGTTGGAGAGGTTTTGATATCCTTCCCGGCCGCCCCAGAACACGTAGTTTTCACCACCGAGACGGTGGGTCACCTCCAACGCTTTTTTGACTTGGCCCGCGCCGTACGCGAACACGTCGGCATTGCACGATGTCGCTGCACCGTGCATGAATCGCGGATTGCTGAACATGTTCGCGGTGCCCCAGAGCAGCTTCACGCCAGTCGCCTGTTGTTGCTCGGCGAGCACGTCGGCAACCGCGTCGAAGTTGGCATTCGTTTCGGCGAGCGAACCACCCTCGGGAGCGACGTCGCGGTCATGGAACGCATAGAAAGGTGCTTGCAGCTTCGTGAACAGCTCGAACGCGACCACGGCTCGCTTTTTCGCATTGTCGACACTTTCAGTACCGTCGTCCCAGGGCCGCAGGGCGGTGCCGGGACCAAACGGGTCGCCGCCGGTGCCGCGGAATGTGTGCCAGTACACGACGCTGAACCGCAAATGATCACGCATCGTCTTGCCCTCAATCATTTCCTCGGGATTGTACCAGCGAAATGCGAGCGGATTGTCACTTTGAGGGCCTTCGTATGGAATGACGGGTACGTCGGGAAAAGCTATCATTGCGATTTTAGGGGTTCAGGAGAATTGGTAATGGAGACGGCACCAATGTCATGACGATCTGCTAAAAAGCATCAAACGGCACAATCTCAGCCGCAACTGAACTAATATCGAGCCATGAACCACCGACGACAAGGGGAGCGAGCTAGCTCCCAGCACGCTGACCCCAGACCGAGACCGTCAACGATGTTGGCGACCGATGCATCGGGCAACACGAGATATTGGTAAACGCGGGAATCACTGAAAAATGAGAATTGAAAAATGCAAAATACCAAGCGATCGGGAGACAATTTGAATTTCTCGATTTTCAATTTCCCAGAGCTCCCGCTCACGTTCAGATCGGAACCGTAGATGGCTAAGCAGATACTGGGAACTATTTCGGCGGAATCGACAATCATAACCCGACGCGTCAGCGAGGGATTCACGCCGCCATCCCTCGCTGACGCGTCGGGTTATGAAAACGTGGCGTTCAGTTATGCGGAATGAATTACCCAAACCAGCTTGACTTGCCCGATGTTCCACCACTCAGCTATTTTTGACGGTCTCCCACTGAACCCTTTCCTTACCTGAACCCTCGCTTTTTCCCTGAATCCTTCATCTTCCCCCAAAGTCGCTTTAATCACCGGCATCACCGGTCAAGACGGTTCGTACCTGACCGAATGGCTGCTCGAAAAAGGCTATGTCGTCCATGGACTCGTGCGCCGGACGAGTAACACGGTGCGCACCCGGCTGGACTCGTTGTTTCGCAACAAGGACATCTATGAGCATTCGTTGTTCCTGCACTACGGCGACCTCGACGATGCCACCACGATTCGCCGGATCATGGTGAAAACGCAACCGGATGAGGTTTACCATTTGGCGGGTCAGAGTCACGTCGGGCTGAGTTTCGAGATTCCTGAGTCGACGTGCCAGTTCACGGCGATGGGCACGTTGCGACTCCTTGAGATCATCCGTGATCTGGAAAAACAGCCGAAGTTGCTGCACATCAGTAGCAGTGAAATATTCGGGCGGCCCGATAGCTCACCGCAGAACGAGATGACACCGATGCGTCCAGTCACGCCCTATGGGGTTGCCAAAGCGTTCGCCACGCAAATGGTCCAGGTGTACCGTCGCTCATTCGATTGCTTTGCGTGCAATGCGATTTGTTACAATCACGAGTCGCCACGCCGAGGCGAATCGTTCGTCACCCGCAAAATCACGCGGGCTGCCGCCGCCATTTCCTTGGGCCAGCAATCCGAGCTGCGGTTGGGGAATCTGGATGCGCGGCGGGATTGGGGCGACGCCCAAAACTACGTTATCGCGATGTGGTTGATGTTGCAGCAGGACACGCCCGACGACTACGTGATTGCCACCGGACGGACGCACAGCGTGGCGGATTTCTTGGAATTCGCCTTTGCCCACGTCGGCCTCCATTGGCGCGACTACGTCGTGACGGACTCCAGGTTCAACCGTCCGGCCGATGTTGCGGACCTTTGCGGCGACCCCTCCAAAGCCATCGAAAAGCTCGGTTGGCAACCACCCGACAGCTTGCAAGAACTCGCCGAAAGAATGGTCGACCACGATCGGACGCAGCTCCTAGCCGCGAGCTCCCTGAACCCTGAACCCTGAACCCCTCGTCTCCTTTACTCCATGTCTTTTCAAAAAATCTTCGTCGCTGGGCATCGTGGCATGGTGGGCAGTGCTCTGCTGCGCCAGTTCGCTGCTGCGGATGTGACGGCGGAGGGCATGCCGAACATCGTGACCCGCACCCGTGCCGAGCTCGACCTCTGTGACCAGGCTGCCGTGGATGCGTTCTTTGCAGCGGAACAGCCGGATTGCGTGCTCTTTGCCGCCGCGAAAGTCGGTGGGATTCATGCCAACGCGACTTATCCGGCCCAGTTCGGCTATGAAAATACCGCGATGGCGACCAACGCCATTCACGCCGCTTATCGCCACGGTGTCCAGCGGTTCCTATTCCTCGGCAGCACCTGCATCTACCCTCGCAACGCTCCCCAGCCGATTGCGGAATCCAGTCTGCTGTCGAGTCCGCTCGAGCCGACCAACGAAGCCTACGCGCTCGCGAAGATCATGGGGCTGAAACTCTGTCAGTATTATCGCCAACAATACGGTGTGCTGTTTCATTCGGCCATGCCGACGAATCTGTACGGGCCCGGTGACAACTATCACCCCGAAAATTCGCACGTGATTCCCGGCTTGATCCGCCGCATCGATGCTGCCAAACGCAGCGGCGACGCAGTGGTCAGCGTGTGGGGCTCGGGCACTCCGCGGCGCGAGTTCCTACATGTCGACGACCTTGCCCGAGCCATTTTGCATTTGATCACCTTGCCAGACCCACCCGACTGGGTAAATGTTGGCAGCAGCACCGATCTGACGATCGCCGAACTGGCGAGCAAGATCGCGGGCGTGGTTGGTTACCGTGGCCGCATCGTGCAGGACCCATCCAAACCGGACGGTACTCCCGTCAAACGGACCGACACCACGCTCATCAACTCCACCGGTTGGTATCCTCGAATCAATCTCGACGAAGGCCTGCAAACCACCTATGAAGCTTATTTAGCCACTAGCTTCTAGCTTCTAGCTTTCGAAATCCTCCCTCTCTCTGATACCTTATTGCTATGTCTTCCAAAGTCGCGTTA
>JBDNIG010000060.1:0-5267 GCA_041688415.1 Rhodopirellula sp.
AAACACGTGATCCTCGCTAACGCGTCGGGTTACCAAGACCGCTTCGCGGTCTAAAGTAGATGGCATTGGGCTGACGCCCACGGTCAAATGCTGCCATCGCTCTCTCTCCGCGATGAACACAGCCCCCCGCCTTCGCGGCAAGCGAAACTACGACGCTACGTTGGCTTCAAACGCGGTGATCTTATCTTCGTGCTGCAGCGTTTCGGCGATGTCGTCGAGGCCGTGCAGGAGTTTGTCTCGGCGACTGGCGTCGATTTCAAACGAACGTTCGAAACCGGCTCCGTCGGAAACCGTTTGGTTTTCCAGATCGACGGTAAGTTGGTACGGATTCCCCTGGGCCGACCGCTGAAACAACTCTTCCACGTCGGCTTCGCCGAGTACGATCGGCAGTAAACCGTTCTTGAACGAATTGCTATAGAAGATGTCCGCAAATGAAGGTGCGATGATGGCGCGGAACCCGTAGTCGTCGAGCGCCCAGACGGCGTGTTCACGGCTGCTGCCACTGCCAAAATTTTGGCGTGCGATCAAGATCGACGCACCTTTGACGTTGACGCGGTTGAGTTCGAATTCTGGGTTCTCGGTCGTCCCGTCGTCAAGGAAACGCCAATCGAAAAACAGGAACTGGCCGAACCCAGTCCGTTCAATCCGCTTGAGAAATTGCTTCGGGATGATCGCGTCGGTATCGACGTTGGCACGGTCAAGCGTGGCGACAACGCCTTGATGAATGGTGAAATGTTGCACGGGAAGCCTTCGGCTTGAGCCACTAGCTGCTAGGGATTAGCTACTAGCTAGCAGCCGGATAAGGGAGAGAGATGGGGAGAGTGGGAGAAGGCTAGGAGCTAGCGATAGTCCCAGTCGCGGATGTCGACGAAGTGGCCTTTGATGGCGGCGGCGGCGGCCATCGCGGGGCTGACCAAGTGGGTTCGTCCGCCTTTGCCTTGCCGGCCTTCAAAGTTGCGGTTGCTCGTGCTGGCACAGCGTTCACCTGGGGCGAGCTTGTCAGGGTTCATGGCCAGGCACATGCTGCATCCAGCCTCGCGCCAATCCAAACCAGCTTCGGTAAAGATCTTGTCGAGCCCTTCCTGCTCGGCTTGCGCCTTGACTCGCCCACTGCCCGGCACAACCATGGCGCTGACATCACTGCTGCAGCGGTGTCCTTTGACGACGGCGGCGGCGGCACGCAAATCTTCGATGCGGGCGTTGGTGCACGAGCCGATGAAGACGCGGTTGAGGTTGATCTCCGTGATCGGCGTGCCCGCCTTCAAATCCATGTACTGCAGCGACAATGCCGTTGTTTTCTGATCGCCTGCGTCACTGGAGTCAGCGGGATCGGGCACCCGACCGTCAACACTGACGACTTGGCCGGGGTTAGTACCCCAGGTCACCTGCGGACGAATGTCGCTGCCTTGATAGACGTTACTGCGATCGTAGTTGGCGTCCGCGTCGGTCGGCAATTTCTTCCATCGCTCGACGGCGGCATCGAAATCCTGCGGTGCTTCGGGGCGTCCACGCAGGTAATCGAAAGTAGTTTGATCGGGCGCGATCATGCCGGCTCGGGCACCGGCTTCGATCGACATGTTGCAGACCGTCATGCGTTCTTCCATTGACATCGCACGGATGCAGTCGCCGGTGAATTCGAGCACGTAGCCCGTGCCGCCTGCGGTACCGATTTGGCCGATCAGATACAGGATCATGTCTTTGGCCGTGACACCACGCGGCAGTTCACCGTCGACGCGGAGTTCAAACGTTTTGGGTTTGAACTGCAACAGCGTTTGGGTCGCCAAGACATGTTCAACTTCACTGGTGCCGATCCCGAATGCGAGGGCACCGAAGGCGCCGTGGGTGGCCGTGTGGGAATCGCCACAAACGATCGTCATGCCGGGCTGCGTATAGCCGTTCTCAGGCCCGATGACGTGCACGATGCCTTGACGCACATCGTCGATGTCAAACAACCGCACGCCGAATTCTTTGCAGTTTTGCCGCAGCGTCTCGATTTGTTTGCGAGCGATCGGGTCGGCAATCGGCAGACTGCGATCGGATGTTGGTACATTGTGATCGGGGGTGGCGATCGTTCGCTCGGGCCGACGCACGTTGCGACTGTTGATCCGCAATCCTTCGAAAGCCTGGGGGCTGGTTACCTCGTGAACGAGGTGCAGGTCGATGTACAGAATCGAAGCCTCGCCTGAGGGCGCGTAGACGACGTGTTCGTCCCAGATTTTGTCGAGCAACGTACGGTTGCCGGTCGAGGCGGGGGAAGTGGCCGGTGCAGAGGCAGCGGCAGCGGATGAGTCAGACATCGAGCAACGGGCAAATAACCAGGGGCAGAACGATTGGCAAGAAACATTTCTCGCGAGCTATCGCTCCCACTGTCGGCACTGAGCCCCAAAATGTCAAGTTCCCCCCCGAAGGAACCAACCGAGTCCTCTGTTCTTTCTGAACCCTCTTTTTCCCTGAACCCTCTTTAAACCGGTTCCTCAATGAATTCCCGGACGTGGTCGTGCTGGCTGGGGACGATCCGAGTGATACTCACCTTCGTCCGCCGCAGTTCTTCGACTTCACTGAGCAGTTGGGAGATAAAATCCGCCAATTCCGTTGCGGCATTCTCGCCAATATTGACCGTCAGAGCTTTGCGTGAGTTAAAACTAAGGCCTCGGTTGTCCATGTTTCTAGTATCCGTCGCTGAAGAAAAGATAAGTGAGCGGTCTGCGGAAAAGGATAATTGGTCCCATCCTTTGCACAACAGAAAAACTACTCAACCGTCACACTCTTGGCTAAATTACGTGGCTTATCCACGTCGCACCCTCGCAACACGGCGATGTGATACGACAGTAATTGCAGTGGTACGATAGATACAATCGGCTGTAGGAACTCCGGAACTTCGGGAATCATGATCACATCGTCGGCGATTTTACGAATTCCAGTATCGTCCGAGCTTGCGATCGCAATTACGGGGCCGCCACGCGCCTTTACTTCCTCCATATTGGCTAAGACTTTGTCGTAGGTGGTGCCGCGAGGCATAATGAACACACTCGGCGTTTCTTCGTCGACCAACGCGATCGGTCCATGTTTCATTTCCGCCGCGGGGTAGCCTTCGGCGTGGATGTAGCTGATCTCCTTGAGTTTCAGAGCCCCTTCGAGCGCCGTGGGGAAGTTGTAGCGGCGACCCAAGTACAGCACATTGCTCGCGGATTGGTATTTTTCAGCGACTTTGCGTACTTCGCTGTCGCAGGTCAGCGCCTGTTCCACGGTGGCTGGCAGACGACGAAGATCCTTGATGATCCGTTCGCCGGTTTCAAAGCTCATGTGCCGCATCCGACCGAAGTACAGTGCGAGCATCGTCAGCACGCAGCACTGGCTCGTGAATGCCTTCGTGCTCGCCACGCCTATTTCGGGCCCCGCGTGCAGGTACACGCCACCGTCGGACGCTTGGGCAATCGAGCTACCCACGACGTTGCAGATCGCCAGGGTACGGTGTCCCTTGCGTTTCGTTTCATTGAGTGCCGCCAGTGTGTCGGCGGTCTCGCCGCTCTGCGTGATTCCGAACACGAGGGTGTTGTTTTCGATCGGCGGATTGCGGTACCGCAGTTCGCTCGCGTACTCCACGCAGACCGGAATCCGGGAAAGTTCTTCCATTAGGTATTCGCCCACGAGCGCGGAGTGCCAGCTCGTACCGCAGCCGGTCAGGATGATCCGCTCGACGCTGCGAAGTTGTTGAGGAGTGAGGTTCAAACCGCCGAAGACGGCCGTCGCATCCTGATCGTTGAGTCGACCGCGCATCGCGTTTCGTAATGCATCGGGCTGCTCGTAGATCTCCTTGAGCATGTAATGCTCGTAGCCATTCAGGCTAACGTCGCTCGAATCGGTTTCGAGTGGCTGGATGTTCACTCGCACTTTGCCGCTATCGCGGTGCAGCACGCAAAATCCATCCGCAGTCAGAACGGCGAGTTGGTGGTCAGCGAGATACACGATGCGGTCGGCGCGACCAGCGATTGGCGATGCGTCACTGGCGAGAAAGTACTCGCCCCGCCCCACACCGATCACCAGCGGACTGCCGAACCGGGCGGCGATCATGAACCCAGGTTTGTCGCGAAACACGATTCCCAAACCGTAGGTGCCGCGAAGCTGGGCGATGGCCCACTGTACCGCGGTGACGTATCTCGCGTGGGGCTGGCGGTCGACCGGCGGGGTGTTTTTGAGGCCGTCGGCGATCAGGTGGGCGATGACTTCCGAGTCGGTGGCCGATTGGAATTGATATCCCTTTTCAATCAATCCATCTTTGAGAATTTGGTAATTCTCGACCACCCCGTTGTGTACCAACACGACCTCACCGTCGCCGCCGGTATGCGGGTGCGCGTTGACCTCCGTGGCAGGCCCGTGGGTGGCCCAACGCGTGTGGCCGAGTCCGAGTGTCCCCGCGGGTGGATCGCCTAAGCGGTCGGCGAGGGTCTGAATCCGTCCCACCGAACGAGTGACGTGAATCTCATCATCGTCGGCGATTGCCACGCCCGAACTGTCATACCCTCGGTATTCGAGTCGGCGCAGCCCCTCGACCAGGAAGTCGGCTGCGTCCTCACCTCCCACATATCCAACAATTCCACACATCGTACAGTTTCAGCCTTCGTGCCAGCGTCGACAATCGCGTGGCTGCCACCCGGCGTATGAGAAAAGAGCACGCGTAAAATGACGATTTATCGCCAGATCGCGTACGCTGGGTGTCGCAATTCTCAGCCTTCGCGTCAAGAGCAAGCTCCAATGGCGTGGACTTACGCGTTGATGATGTGTGCTGACGGCATTCGCGGCGAGCCCGGTGGGGACTTTTTGGCGCGTTGAAATTGATGCGATGCGGTCCGTCTAGCTCGATGGGCCGATCCGCTTGCCTTGTTAGATTTCGCGGGAGGACAGGAGCGGGTTCCACTGCACGCGAAGTGCGATGGGGCGAACCATCGGAGTCCGAGTCGACCGGGTTTGCCAACTCGTTTTACGAGCGTCGAGTTCGGGGGTTTCGACGGGGCTGGCGTTGGACCGCTAAATCTTTGGTCTTGACTCAACGTTTCATACTTGGATTTTTGTTCCGAACGATAAAAACACCATCCAGTCTCCCCTCTCCACCGCTTCGGGGGTCGCGAGGCTTTTAAGTGCTGTCGCAGCAATGGTTTACTTCACCCTCCCGAGCGAAGCTTGGGAGGGTCGGAATTCGAGCTTTCAGCGAGAATTCCGGGGAGGGCCGAGCGCGCAAGTTGGGTTGGTGGTTCGCTTGCTCGGTCGGC
>JBDNIG010000449.1:0-12728 GCA_041688415.1 Rhodopirellula sp.
ATACCAGAGCGACTACTGGAACCAATTTCATAGCGAACGCAAGGCAAAAATCATGCTCGATACCCACCCTAACCAAACGCTTGTCGCAACCTACAATCCTCCAACCCTCGCTTGCTGACTGGCGGAACGCCGGTCACACCCGAATCAAATCCGTGACCGCGACCACCTCGACGTTTGGGTGATTCTGGAAACCGAATTGCGATCCAAAACGGCATAAACCATAACCGGCAATGCCCACACGAATCTTGCGATCAGAAAGTGACAAATGAAAATAGGATGCGGCCAAAATTTTTTCGCGGTCGACCAGTTCGTATTCAACGCACATGACCTTTGCCTGCCATGCGGTAACGTACATGGTACCGCATCGTATGGGCGAGACTCGCCCAACGCAAGAAATTGCTCATCCCATCGTCTTCGCTCCGCAGGAGAGTAAAGCACCAATGATTTGGCGTCAGTTGGTAGTGGTTTGTCAACGTCAAAGATTTGGGTTGGCCGCATGAGCCGTTTGGGCGCTAAGCACATTGGGGGAGATCATTCGGCATAACTCTCAGTTGTCACGCAGCGTCGGAGCGGTGCCCTTGTTGTAGATCGCGTCAATATCAGATTTGGAGAGGACGCGGTTCCAGATTGCAACTTCATCGATCATGCCGTCAAAATTTCGACCTTCCCCTGCCCGGTGGCCACCGATGACCAGACCGCCCATTTCCGCAATCGGTCCAGCGATCGGCAGGGCATGAGTCTTGACCAGCTCGCCATTGACAAAGACCTGAAGCCTCGCCGAATCAAACGTGACCGCGACGTGTGTCCAATCGGAAAAGAGCGAACGGTCGAGCAAACAGTCGAAGCCGCCTTGCGCTTTCGTGCTCGGTGAACGCTGCGAGCCAACGGGCTGGGGAACCAGCGTCTCGGTGTAGAGCTGGAGGTTAATCTTGTCGGCATCGTCGCACGCCCTCAGCCCGAGGGAGATTGCATAGCCGGTGCCAGATGCATTGGGCAACTCGCAGTGATTCGTGACGTTGCTTTCCATAATGAACGAGCGATCCTTGCTGCCGTGATCGGGGAGCGATGCTGGCTTGATCCAGCTCGAGGCCGTATAGACGCTGGCGTTGTCATCGAGCATCGAACGTGGCACGGAGAGGTATTGCCCACCCGAACGGCTCAGATGTAGCGCACCACCGCGTGCACCGTCGCCGTTGCTCACCGCGGCACCGCCAGCGAGTTTTCCGTCCAGTCGACTGCCTAGTTTGGAGCGGTTTTTAACATCGCCATCGAAACTCCAATAGGCACGCAGATCCTTGGCAATGCCCGTTTCAGGGTGCGGTGTGATCTGGTCGTAGGTGATGGTCTTGACGAGGTTCTCCTGACCGTCTTTATCGAGGAATTTGACGGTCAGTTCAGGGACTGTTTTGGTGGTATCGGCGGTCATGGTCAGGAACTGATTGGGTTTGACGCGAGACCATTCAAGATCTTGGTGATAGACATTCAGCGAAGGAATGATGCTGGTATGGCCCGGCGAGATGATGAAGTCGTGCAGGTCGTATCCAACGCGTTGGGGGTGCATCAAATGACGGGAGACATGAATGTCACCACCGACCAACACGACGCCGGGGATGCGTTCTTTTTTGATGAAATCCAGCAGCGCGTCACGTTCCGCGTAATAGGTGTGCATGTCATCCGTTTCGCTGTTCTTCTTGTCTTGCCAAATCTGTCCCTGCAACAGAACTTTGAAAGGTGCCTCGGATTTGCGGATGCTTTCCAATAGCCATTGCCATTGATCCTTACCGAAACAGGTGGATTGGTCGGGGCTGACGGGTGAGGGGCCGGTTTGAGAGTACCACCGCGCATCGAGCAAGAACACTTCCATCGCGCCCCGATCCGTCTTCTGGTATACGCCTTCGTCTCCGCTGCCATACTGGTCCTGGACGCGGTATTCAACGAAAGCGCGGCGAGTATTCTCTTTCAACCCAGCAGCACTTTTGCCGTTGGCATTGTTCTTGCCGAAGTCATGGTCGTCCCAGGTACCGACGAGCGATACGTTCTTGCACAGCGCCGCGAGCGCGGGACGCTGTAGTAAATGACGATGCTTGTTTCGCAGGTCCGAGAGATCGCCGGTGTCGGCGTAGGGAGTGTCGCCGCCGAAGCACAGCATATCGAGATTGTGATTAGCCATCTCCGTCCAAACCGGATCGGTGGTGTCGTTGACGCAGGAAAGGAAGGCGACGTTGAGCACTTGACCGCTGCGTTGGGCTGGCACGGTCGTGAAATGAAAGTCAGGAGAACCACCGGCAATGACGGTGGCGTTGCCATCGTCTATTTTCTCGATTTGGTATCGGTACGTGGTGCCTGGAGCAAGTCCCACGACGTGGAATTTTGCTACGAAATCATGTTTGGCTTCGCTGCGACCATCGACGGTTGTGACCTTCGTGCCTTGCTCATCGTTAACGGTCAACCGCAACTTGGCCGCCTCGTTTCCCGGCCTGTAAAGAAAATAGGCTTCGGTGGTCTTCAACGTGCCGATATAAGGACCAACCGAGTCATCCGCCTGCAGTCCCGAACGAGATAGAAGCAAGAGAACGATCGAGAGACCAATAAGTCGTTTCATCATAACAAGCGGTTTCAAAATTTGGGTTTGATATGGATAGATTACCCTTCCAATCCTGACGATTTTGTATCGTGGATCCCAGGGGCGATGCGGATTTAATGCGGAGAAGCCACTGGACGCGGTTCACTCGAACGACCTGAACACGTCGATGCCAGCTATTGGTGAGGGAACGTGTGAATGAACCGCTTCAGGTCAATTCGTTCGAATTCGCCGATCTTACGGAAACGCAGTCCTCCAAACGCACCTCTCTTGCATACCCTCAGGATACTGGCTGGAGAAAGGTCGAGCAACAATCGAGCGTACCCGTGATTATCCTGTAGCGATAACGACCGCACGCCGTGTTCACGAGTGATCCAGCGGTGCGGATGAGCAAATCAATACGACCGCTTGATTTTTCGACCGCGTCGAGCCGCCGTTGTGATTGTGTATCGTCGACGACATCTACGTGTACAGCGATGTCGCCATCAGCCAATCATGAAATGAGTTCGCGATCAGCTGGCGATTACAGATAGTAAACCACCAGTGACGCGGCCAGCAGCACGGACGCCCAAAACGCCATCGCGTTGGTTGACCACGTGCGGCCAAACATGCCCGTTTCGCAAAACGCGGATTGTGCGGCTGCTAGCACGCGGTCGATCACGCGGAGACAAACCGCACGCACGGCACCGTCGACTTCCGTGATGCCGATGCGCAGTTTCGAGACCAGTTTGGGGATTGCGACGCGGTACAACCAATCCGTGTCCAGAATGGTCGCTCGCTGCTCGGCGGGATACCAGCCCATTTTCATTAAGAACACAAACGCCAAGCACGCGAACATCAACAACTGCAACTGCGTCACCACGTGCGTCGTGGTGTAGGGATGGTAATCCAGATTGTGTGGCAGCAATGCGTACAGTAGCGGATACGCGATCCCGAGGATGATGCAGCCCGCCGACGCGATCGCCATCGCCACGAGCATATTCCACGGTGCTTCTTTGACCCGTTTGCCACTGTCGTGGGAAAAGAATGCGAAGAACGGAATCTTGATCCCCGAGTGCTCCATCACGCCGGCCGATGCGATCAACAATACGATCCACACACCTAGCATGTGCTGTTCCGCCGCTGCCGAAATAATCATCGACTTGCTGACAAACCCGCTCAGCAGTGGGAACCCCGAAATCGCACCCGCGCCAATCAGACAGAACGTCGTCGTCCACGGCATCGACTTGTGCAACCCACCGAGTTCGGTCGCCTTGATCGTGCCGACCCGGTACAGCACCGCGCCCATCGACATGAACAACAGCGACTTGTAGATGATGTGACAAAACGCGTGAGCCACCGTGCCATTGATCGCTAATTCCGTCCCGATCCCAATCCCCACGACCATGAATCCGAGTTGGTTGTTCAGGCTGTAGGTCAGCACCCGGCGTAGGTCATTCTCAATCACGGCGAACACGATCGGGAACAGCGTCATCGTGCAGCCGATCCAAATCAGCGGTTCATAGCCCGCAAAACCACGAATCAGCGAATACACCGCCAGCTTCGTCGTGAACGCACTCAGGAAAACGGTTCCCGTTACGGTGGCTTTGGGATAAGCATCCTGCAACCAGTTGTGCAGCAGTGGGAACGCACACTTGATCCCAAAAGCTACCAAAATCAACTTACCTGCCAAGGTCAGTCCCTCATCGGCGCCCACGAATGAAGTAAACGTGAGCGAACCCGTCTCGACGTACTGCACAATCGCTCCCGAGAACAGCAGCACGCCCGAGGTGACCTGAACGATCAGGTAACGCATCCCGGCGTGATACGAGCGTTCGTTGTCACTCGCCCAGACGAGGAACACGCTGGAAATCGCGGTCAATTCCCAGAACACAAACAGCGTCAGCAAATCACCCGCGCAGACTGCCGCAATTGCGGCCCCGGCATACAACACACCCGCCACGTGCTGCCGGGTATCGCGAACGTGCAGTGCATAGATCGCAGAAATGATCGCCGCCAAATGGAACACGATCCCAAACGGACGCGAGAAGGAGTCAATTCGAACGAGGTTCAGATCGGCTCCGAACAACGAGATATTTCCATAGTTTGCCGCTGGCGTGAGCACGAATAGCAGCAGGCTGATGGCCGATAGCACGAGCACTGCCCACGCCTGAGCCCGCCGCCCCAATAACGGCAGAAACAACGAGCCGACAATCATTACCAATCCAGGCGGCAGATCAGCGATCGCTGTCATGATCATGCTCCCGGCGTTCGTAGTAGTCCTCGGGACGCGAAACAAATAGCCGCAGCAAGCGGCCTAGAAACACGATCACCACAAACGATACGAAACCGAACCAGGCCTGGAACGCGAACGTCGTTTCGATCTGGAAATGTGAGTGCGGGTTAGAATAAAATAAATCTGCTAATGCGAGAGCGGCGCAGATCACGACCAACGCGATGATCATCTTGCGAATGTTCCGCGGTCGTTCCAACCAACTCGGATCGTTCGGTGTGGTGGTCGTTTTCATCGTGATGCAATCCCCGTCGATTCCTTGATTTCCATCATTGCCGTTCCGCCATCGGTGATCGGCAACAAGATCTCGTAAATCCAATCAGCGGCGAAAAATAACGCCACGCTTCCGATCGCCGTGATGCATAGCGGCACAACACATAGCAATGGTGCCTCCCGCATCTCGGAAAACCAACCACGACCGGTCGGTTGGTCATCGTCTGACGAACCGGATTGTGGTTTCATGAACGCCCGAATCGGAATTGGTACGAGGTAGGCGATATTCAGCAACGAACTGATCATCAGTGCCGCCGTCAGGACGTACTGGTGAGTTTCGACGGTGCCGATGGCCAAGAACCACTTGCTCCACGCTCCACCACCGGGAGGCAAACCGATGATACTCACCGAGGCGATCAGGAACGCGGCGAACGTCAGCGGCATCTTGCGACCAAGACCACCCATCTCACTAATGTTCTTTTTATGAGCGGCGACGTAAATCGCTCCGGCGCAGAAGAACAGCGTGATCTTACCGACCGCGTGCATGGCAATGTGCATGCCGCCGCCGATCACGCTGCTCGGTGTCGCCAGCATCGCGCCGAGCGTGATGTAGGCGAGTTGACTGATCGTCGAATACGCCAAGCGTGCCTTCAAATTGTCTTTCGTCATCGCAACCAACGACGCAGCCACCAGTGTGAACCCCGCCACGTAAGCCAGATACAGACTCACGCCACTCTCACGCAGTAGTTCCATACCGAAGATATAGACGCACACCTTCAAAATTGAAAACACACCGACCTTGACCACCGCGACCGCGTGCAAGAGCGCGCTGACCGGCGTCGGTGCCACCATCGCCGCCGGCAGCCAGCGATGAAAAGGCATCAAAGCTGCTTTGCCGATCCCGAATGCGAACAGACCGATCAGAACTCCCAATCCCGTTTGCGAGATGCGTCCCGCCGCAACGGCTTCCGACAAGATCCCGCCAAGTTGAAAGTCCAGCGTCCCGGCGAGCGACCATGTCCAGACGATTGCCAGCATGAACAAGCAAATCGATGTCGACAACAGAATCCCAAGGTAAACCCGACCACCGCGGCAAGCCTCCGGTGTGCCGTGGTGCGTGACGAGCGGGTAGGTCGAAACCGTCATCAATTCATAGGCGACGAACAGCGTGAACAAGTTCGCCGAGAAGGCCGCCGCGATCGCGGCAAAGATCGCGATGGCAAAATACGCGAAGAACCGCGTCTGATGCTGCTCATGATGCCCACGCATGTACCCGACCGCGTACGCCGTCGTCAGAATCCAGAGCCCGGCAGCAACGAGAGCGAACAACATGCCGAGCGGTTCGATGCGGAAGGCGATCTCGAAACCGGGCATCATCTCACCGATGGCCCACTGCGGACGCGCGCCCGCAAAGACAGCATGCGACAAGCACGCGACGGCGACGAACAGCAGCCCCGCGGCGCCCCCGGAACAGACGTCGCGAATGTTGGGAGTATTGCCGAACATCACAATCAACGCGACCGCGATGAGTGGCAGCGCCAACGAAATCCAAATGAGCTGTTCGGGAGTCATCTAAGGAGTTCCCCCGAGCAATGCGACGGCGGCAGCGTGGGCGATACCCGCCGAATAGGGCGTCCAGACGCCGAACAGCAACGTCCCTCCGATCAACAGGTACGTGGGAATCAGCATGCGTAGCGGGGCCTCGGTTGCCTGCGCCGCAGCTTCACTCGGTTCGCAAAAGAACAACGTTTCCACCACCCGCCACACGTAGACAACCGCCAGCAAGGAACTGACCAGCATCAGCACGGCGATTGGCCACCGCCCAGTTTCAAATACGCCCGTCAGCAACAACCACTTGCTAATAAAGCCAGCCGTCAAGGGAATCCCAATCAATCCCAACCCACCGATCACCCAAGCCGTTGCCGTCCATGGCATTGTCCGCCCGGCGCCCTTCCAGTCCGCCATTCGCACGCTTCCCAAACGCAACGCAAAACATCCCACCACCATGAACAATCCGCCCTTGATCATCGCGTGATTGAACATGTGAACGATCCCACCGGACAAACCCGTCGGCGTCCCCAGCGAGACCCCCAGCAGCATGTAACCGACTTGGGCGACACTCGAATAGGCAAGCATCCGTTTGATGTTGTCTTGATAAATCGCCGCCGTCGAGGCAATGAAGATGCCGACCAGTGAAAACATCATCAACTCGGTATCGAGCGGCAAAAATACGAACGCGAATCCTGGTGTGATAATGTCGTAAATCAAACGCACAAACACGTACACTGAAACCTTGGTCGATGTCGCGGCTATGAAGCACGTCACCACCGAGGGCGCGTACGTGTAGGCGTTGGGCAGCCAACTGTGCAGTGGCAGAACCGCCATCTTCACGCCCAAACCCACCGTCAAAAAAGCGAATGCGACCAGCACGGTTCGCGGACCTTCTTCGTGCGGCAAACGGGCCGCAATCTCCACCATGTTGAGCGCCCCAGTCATCTGATAAAGCAGCCCGATGCCAATCAAGATGAACGTCGCCCCGATACTGCCGAATATCAAGTACTGAAACGCGGCCAAGGGTGCTCGCCGCGTCCGGCCCAAGCTGACCAGCGCGTACGACGACAGCGACGAGATCTCCAAGAACACGAACACATTGAACAAGTCGCCCGTGACGCATATCCCGAGCAGTCCCGTCAGGCACAGCAAATACGTGGCGTAGAACAAATAGTGCTTCGACGCCGGGATTTCGTCACGTACGCTCAGGGGTGCATACATCAACACGACCGCGCCAATGCCCGAAACGAAGGTCAAGACAAATCCGGAGAAGACGTCGACACGGTACTCAATGCCGTAGGGCGGATGCCAATTGCCTAGGTCGTAATAGATCACGCCGTGATCGAGCGTCTCGCCAAGCATGATCGCGCTGCAGCCAAACGTCAGAATTGAAATCGTCAGCGCGAGCCCGTACGCAGCTCGCCCGTTGCCGAGCAGCACGCAGGCGGGCGCGGCCATCAACGGAAGCACGATCAAAAGGATCGCCAATTGGGAGTCAATCGCGTCGATCACCGGGGTCGCCTCGCAATCGCGTGCGTCATTCGCCACGATCCAGTTCGAGAATCCGCTCTTCATCCACCGTGCCGTATTCTTCGCGAATCCGCACGACCAACGCCAGCGCCAGCGCCGTCGTCGCGATGCCAACCACGATCGCGGTGAGCATCAACACGCTCGGCAGCGGGTTGGAGTAGATCATCGTGCCGGCCGCTCCGGCCACCGCTTCACCGTGCCCCTCAACGCCACCTACCAATGCCGGTCCGACATTGTCATGTACCGCATGCGTCAGCTCCTGCGCTTCGGCAACCTCCGGCGGAATGATCGGAGCGGTTCCACCCTTGACTTTGCCCATCGTGATGTAGAGCAAAAACACCGACGTTTGAAAGATGTTCAGACCGATCACCGATTTGATCAGGTTCTTTCGCGCCAACACGATATAGAAACCCGTCATCATTAAGAAGATCACGATCCAGTAGTTGTACAGCCCGGCGATTGATTCAAGTGTCATGGACGTGTCTCCTTCCCGCGAACGTATAGAAAATCATCGTCATCACCGATGTCACGGTGATCCCCACACCGAGTTCGACCAGGAAAATTCCCAGGTGTTGACCACTCGGCAAGTGCCACTGTGGTAACACTTGATGTTCGAGCACGCTGTAGTCGAGAAACTCTCCACCCAACGACATCGTCAGCACGCCCGTACCGGCGTAAATCAACACGCCCAACGCCATGCCCTTCTCAATCACAATCGGTGGCACGACGCGTTGGATCGCGTCGAGCCCGAATACCAAACCGTAGAGAATCAATGCGGTGGCGAAGATCACACCAGCTTGAAAGCCGCCACCGGGACCATAGTCACCGTGGAACTGAACGTACAACGCGAACAGCAAAATGTAGGGAATCAACAGCTTCGTGATGATGCGGATGATCGGAAAATGGGTCACTCGGTATCTCCTCGTGAGGGAGTTTTCACCGCCGGATCAGACTTCACCGCCGAATCGTCGTCCTCGCCCCGCCGCAGAATCAGCATCACGGCAATGCCGGCGGTCAAAACCACGGTGGTCTCACCGAGCGTGTCATAACCTCGGTAGCTGGCCAATAACGCCGTCACGATATTGGGCACCCCATGCATATCCTCGGTCGCGCGTTCGACATAGGAAGGCGACGGGTAGAGCTGCACGGGTGCGTCGACCGCACCGAGGTGCGGCATGTCCAGCGTCCCATAAACCAGCGTCGCGCCCGTCACGATGACGATGAATAAGGGAACCCACGAAGAGTTGCGAGGGATGTCTTCCCCTTGTCCCGTCAGGGCCATCGTGCTGAGCATCAGCACCGTCGAGATCCCCGCGCCGACGGCCGCCTCGGTGAACGCGACATCCGGCGCATCGAGGATGACCATCCAGCTCGCACCGAGAAAACTGTAGATCCCCGTGAACATAATCGCCGCCCACAGTTCGCGCAGGCGTGCAATCACCACCGCGGTAATGGCAAGCAATGCCAACAGGACAAATACGATCAAGTTCATTCTGCGTTTCCTTCGCCCAACATCGGTAACTGAACGTCGTTCTTGACATCCAGCTCAGGCCGCAAGCCCTTCGACAGTGCCGATTTGGCGAGCGCGTGACAGGAACTTGGGCTCGTGATCGTGAGAAAGAACAAAATGACCAACAGCTTGAACGCGACGAGCGTGGGACCGGCCAGCAGAATCAGACCGATGAGCACCAGTTCCGCCCCCATCGTGTCGGTGATCCCACCACCGTGCATGCGTGAATAAAATTCCGGTAACCGCACCAAACCAATGCCACCGATGATCGAAAACAGCGCACCGGCGATTAAGAAAAAATAGCTGGCAATCTCAAGCACGATCATGGCGACTCCTCGGACGGCGGAACATCATCACTGAAACTGTTGTACTGAGTGAAACGCAACAGCGCCACCATGCCGACAAAATTGATCAGACTGTACAACAGCGCCAGGTCCAGAAAATCACGGCGACCCGTCATGAAGCTGACCACGCTGATCAGTAGCACCGTTTTGGTGCCGAACATGTTCAGCGCCAACACGCGATCAAACACCGTCGGCCCGAGGGCTGCGCGGACGATCGCCAGTGACATCGTGATCAGGATCCCAACGGACGTGACCATCAACATGCCGGCGGTCAGTCCCGAGGGCAGTAATTCAGGCGTCATCGAGACACTCCGCTCTGGGATGTGATAGTCGCGGCGTCGGAACCATCGCGGTCGCCATCGCCATCGCTGCCGCCATCGCGGTCGCTGCCGCGTTCGAGTCGACAGACCCGCTCACCCATGCCGCCGGACATTTCCTCTCCCGTTTCGAACTGCGCAAGGCCATGCACGAGAATTTGCTTGCCCCGCAACCGTACCGCTACGGTGCCGGGCGTGAGCGTGATGGAGTTAGCGAAAATCACACGCCCCAGCTCGCTCTCTTGGTTGGCGGGGACACGGATTAGGTTTCGCCGCAGCGGCAGGTTCGGTGACAGGATGATCTTTGCGGTAGCCACATTCGCCTTCACGATCTCCTTGACCAGCCACAGGGCGTACAGCAACACCGGCAGCACGCCGAGCTGCGCCGGAGCCCCTTCCTCATCGACTATTTTCATCCGCGTCGTCAGCCACAGGCACAGCAAGCACGCGCCCGCCCCGAGTCCGATCAGAAACGGATTTGCAAAATGCCCCGACCACAGCAACCAATTGGCAAGTAAGGCAACGAAGAGGGCGAGGCCATTTTTCACGTGCGAAGCATTCAGTCTTTAGAAACGCATGCGGCGGGTGAGCAAACCAGGCCCCGAAATTCCGATTGCCCGCATAACTTAAACCGCAGCACCCATGCACGACAACCAGCCGAAAGTCTGACCGAGTGGTTTGTCAAACTTTCGTTTTTCGGTTAGCCATTTTGACGCTAACGGTCTGTTGATTTCGTGTCAGATGGATTCGCGAATGTTGAACCGTTAGCCGTCGGTGTACCGGCATTTGTGGATAACTGACGGACGTATTGGCCGGACTGCCAATCTGAACGGAAACCGTCACCGGCAACGTGCCTGGATATGTGCAAACCACTCGCATACAAGGGCTTACAGTCTTCACCCCAGCGACGGCACGCGGATTGCTCAAGTGGCTCGGGCAACGCCGCGTCGCTGCCACAATGGCCAGCTCCGGTGACGCGTCGCGACGGCGGGATCCGCGAGGAATCCCTGCAGCGCGGCCCGATGCCGAGACTTTTCGGCAGATTGACTCCACGGCCATCCCTCATTTTCACACGACCGACCACGATACAGAAAGGTGTCACGGACATGGCAACTGCCACGAAAAAGGCTTCGAAGAATCGCTTGCAACCCCTCGGCGAGCGCATCGTCATCCAGCGTGAAGAGCGCGAAAGCACCACCGCTGGCGGGATCGTGCTACCGGACTCCGCCCAAGAAAAGCCCGCACGAGGCACCGTGATCGCCATCGGCACCGGCAAACAACTTGACGACGGCAGTCGTGCCCCCAGCCAGTTGAGCACTGGCGATCGCGTCCTGTTCAGTAGCTATGCCGGAGAGACCATCGAAATCGACGACGCCGAGTACCTGTTGATGCGTGAAGACGACGTGCTCGCCGTGGTTGGCTAAAGAGCGTTGAATTCGTCGACGCTCGCAACGCACCGGTGAGCCGGATGGCCCGAAGCACCGGTGAGCCGAGTGCCGCCAGGCACCGGGCAGCACCACCCGTCGGGCTGGTGGTGCGTCGCGGCTCATTCAATCCGCAGCGACTTCACGGTTCAGCTCACCAAGAAACTCCCACTTTCAAAACCTTTCCACCATTTAGTTCACCATGCCTAAAATCATTGCATTCGATCAAGAAGCCCGCGAAGCGATCCGCCGCGGTGTCGGCAAACTCGCTCGTGCCGTCAAGGTCACGCTCGGCCCCAAAGGCCGTAACGTGATCCTGCAAAAGAGCTTCGGCAGCCCCACGGTTACCAAAGACGGTGTTACCGTCGCGAAGGAAATCGACCTCGAAGACGTCTATGAAAACATGGGCGCCCGGATGGTCCGCGAAGTCGCCAGCAAGACGAGCGACGTTGCCGGCGACGGCACCACGACCGCGACCGTGTTGGCCGAAGCGATCTTCAACGAAGGCCTCAAAGCGGTCGTTGCGGGCGTCAACCCGATCCAACTGAAGGCTGGTATCGAATCCGCCGTTGCCGACGTCACCGCTCACCTGCACTCCATGGCCGTCAAGGTCAAGGACAAAGAAGCGATGGCCAACGTCGCCACCATCGCCAGCAACAACGACCGCGAAATCGGTGACCTGCTCGCCGACGCGATGAGCAAAGTCGGCAAGGACGGCGTGATCACCGTCGACGAAGGCAAGAGCCTGCAGACCGAACAGGAATGGGTCGAAGGAATGCAATTCGATCGCGGCTATCTCTCGCCGTACTTCGTCACCGACCCGGCCAGCATGGAGGTCGTCCTCGAAGACGCCTACGTGCTCGTCTACGAAAAGAAGATCAGCAACATCAAAGACATGGTGCCGATGCTCGAAAAGGTTGTCCAGCAAGGCAAGCCACTGCTGATCATCGCCGAAGACGTCGATGGCGAAGCCCTTGCAACGCTCG
>JBDNIG010000450.1:0-8257 GCA_041688415.1 Rhodopirellula sp.
GGTAACGTGCACTTTGCGTGTACCGATTTAAGCGGCATCGCTCTTTTCGAAGAAGCCTTTGATCACGGCCGTCGGGCCGCTCTGGAATGTTGCTGAGCCGGTAGAACACTTTGCGGGTGAAAGGTGTTCACGTCCACGACTCTTTGTTTCACCACTCTGTCGGCGATTCCCTGATGCAGCGGCGACCAGTTTGGCGTCACGTCGATCAATCCTAGCGTCAATTTGAGGACATTTTGAACTGGTTCTCCAGGAACGGCATTTTATCCACCTTTGGGAAGTGATCGATCTTTTGATAAAACCGTCGCAACGTGCTTTTGCAATCAAATCAAAAGCCAACTTCGCGAATTGGCACGGCAAATGCATCCACTTATCTCTCGATCGCGTGAGAAGTGACGTCCACGGCTACGCGAACCACAACACAACCATTAGGAGATCGCCATGTTAGGCTGGGCTGTAACTTTTTTGATTATCGCGTTGATCGCCGGTGCGTTCGGATTTCTCGGTGTTGCCGGGACCGCCACCAGTATCGCAAAAATTCTGTTTGTCGTGTTCTTGGTCTTGTTCGTGATCGGACTGATCATGGGTCGCCGCGGCCCGGTTGCCTAACGCGAACAGTAGGAATGAGAACTTAGGCTCCGTTGGCGGCGATCGCATGTCGATGGAGCCCGTCGTTTGTCTGTCAATCGCGGCACCTTCAATAATCAAGGAAATACGAAATGTCGAATCAATTAAAAACCGATCGAAACACGAGTGACGACGCCACGTGGGCGAGTGTTCGTGATGCAATTACCGAGCGTTGGCCACAGGTAAACCGCGACGAACTCGCGGAGTGTAAGAATGACGCGTGCGACCTCGTGGAGTTCGTAAAGAATCGTGTCGGTGCGAGCAGCGACGAGGTCGAATCGGTCGTCAGAGAGTTCACGCCGCAGGGATCGATCGCGGACCGTGTCACCCACGCCGCGTCGGATCAGGTGCACCGGGCCAGCGAGGCGGCGCAGTATGCTTACCGGCGAGCGGACGAGTGCATTGCCGAGCGACCAACCGAATCGGTGCTCACCAGTTTTGTCGCCGGTGCCGTGATTGGCGCTGCCGTGACGGCGATGCTCATGCGGTCCAGGCGCGAACCATCGACGTGGGATCGTGTGACCAACCGTTCATACTTCTAACAGTCTCGCGTTTTCCCAGCAGGTGTTTTGCATGCCGACTACTTTGATAACGGGAGCCTCGTCGGGCATCGGTTGGGAGTTAGCGAAACTGTTCGCCGGTGGCGGTGACAACGTTGCCCTGGTGGCTCGTAGCGAAGAGAAGTTGCGGGATCTCGCCGCGCAGATCCGTAGTAATCACGCGGTGGAGGCGACGGTCATTTGCGGTGATCTTGCCAAGCCCGATGGCGTTGACAAGCTATGCAACGAACTGAGCGATCGCACGCTTGAGATCGATCATCTGGTCAACAACGCGGGCTTCGGTGCCCTCGGAAAGTTCGCGGAATTACCCATCGATCGGCAAACGGATATGCTCATGGTCAACGTCGTCGCCTTGACGCGGTTGACTCGGCAATTGCTACCCGGCATGCTCGAACGCGGGCGTGGTGGCGTGCTCAATGTCGGTTCGATCGCGGCGTACCAAGCCGGCCCCAAAATGTCGGTTTACTATGCCAGCAAAGCCTATGTGTTGTCGTTCACGGAAGCTCTCCATGAAGAACTCAACGGCACTGGTCTGCACGTCACGTGTCTGGAGCCCGGGCCCACAACCACCGGTTTTGGGGAAGACTCGGGGATGGCGAAACTCGCGATGTTCCAGTCCCAAGCGATGTCGGCGAAGGATGTGGCGGCAGCGGGATACGATGGATACCGCAGCAATACTGATGTCGTGATCCCAGGTTGGAAAAATCGGTTGATGAAAACATCGAGCGGATTCTTGCCCCGATTTGTGACGCGTAAAATCACAGCGAAGGTGCACAACGCATCCTAGCGAATTGATACTCTCCAGACGATAAATTTCTCTCTCAAGGATTAAGACAATGTCCACACGTACTCATTTTCGAAACGTCTTGTTGCTCTCGGCGTCTCTCGTGCTCGGTGTCGCTACGAGTGGTTGCGACCGCAAGGAGAAGGTAATGGAAGTCAACACGCCCGATGGCGGTGGTGTGGAGGTGGAACGCAACACAGATACCGGCGCCGTCACGGTCGACGTTGATGATTCGAATTAGCCAATATTCAGACACGACGCGTCACTCCCCCCTCCTCGCGAAAGCCCCCGTTCCGTGCCAGCACCCCCCGTGACCGAATCCTCATCGGACAAATCCGCCGCACCTCACGTCGCTGGGATGGGGCCGATCGTGCTCGATCATGGCGTTGCCTTTCGCGTATGGGCGCCCAACGCGGATCATGTTTGCGTCGTCGGCGACTTTAACGATTGGAACTCCTCGGCGAATCCAATGGGTCGCGATCCAAACGGCGATTGGTACGTGTACGTTGAAAACGCGAAGCCCGGCGATCAGTACAAGTACGAACTGAAGAATGGGGAGAACACTTTCCGGAAGATCGATCCGCGCGTGCGCGAAGTCACCAACTCGGTCGGCAAAGGGATTGTGCATGATCCCAACTTTGATTGGCAAAATGATGATTTCAGCATGCCCGCGTGGAATGAACTCGTCATCTACGAAAGCCACGTCGGTACGTTTTGCCGTCACGATCCCGATGCCGTCGGCACGTTCGAGGACTACATAACGAAATTTGACTATCTCAAAACGCTTGGTGTCAACGCGTTGCAGATTATGCCGATGTCCGAGTTTGCTGGCGATATTTCGTGGGGGTACAACCCGTCGTATCCCTTCGCCATCGAAACGGCATACGGTGGTCCGGTGGGCTTGAAGACCTTCGTGCGTGAGGCGCACAAGGCCGGTTTTTCGGTAATTCTCGACGTCGTCTACAACCATTTTGGCCCCAGCGATCTCGACCTATGGCAGTTCGATGGATGGAGCGAGAACGGAAAAGGCGGCATCTACTTCTACAACGACTACCGCGCGTCGACGCCCTGGGGCGATACCCGCCCTGACTATGGACGCGGCGAAGTCCGCTCCTACATCCGCGACAATGCGATGATGTGGCTTGAAGACTTTCGCGTTGACGGCCTGCGATACGACATGACGCTGTACATTCGTAGCGTCGACGCCAGCGGCCAGAACGAGATTCCGGAGGGCTGGGGGCTGATGCAGTGGCTCAACGGTGAGGTCCACGCGTACAAACCTTCGGCAATCACCATTGCCGAAGATCTACAGAATAACGCGTACCTCACGAAACCGGATAACCAAGGCGGCGCCGGATTTTCCACGCAGTGGGATGCCGCGTTCGTCCACCCGATCCGTGACGTGATCATCCAAACGGATGATGCGGGACGCGACATGAATCAAGTTCGCGACGCGCTCTACCATGCGTATGACGGAGACGCGTTTCGGCGAGTGATTTATACGGAATCGCACGACGAGGTGGCCAATGGCAAGTCACGCGTGCCCAGCGAGATCGACTCAGCTGACCCTGACGATTGGTACTCGCAAAAACGGTCGACACTCGGCATCGCACTCGTGTTGACGGCGCCAGGAATCCCGATGCTGTTCCAAGGCCAAGAATTCTTGGTCGATGGATGGTTCATCGATGCTGACGAACACGACGGCATCATGAAACTGACGGCCAGGCTGATACGTTTGCGTCTCAATCAAGACGGAAACACCAGGGGGCTGACCGGCCAACGCATTGATGTTTTTCACATCAATCATCAAGGCAAAGTCGTTGCATTTCAGCGAAGTTTCGATGGCGGGCCGGGTGATGATGTCGTCATCATCGCCAATTTCGCCAATCAACACTTTGAACAATATGAAATCGGTTTGCCTGCAAACGGAAAGTGGTGTCGCCGATTTAGCAGTGATCTGCAAATATACAGCGATGATTTCGGTGGTCGAGCCAGCGGTGATATGGAAGCCGCGTCTGATTCGTACGATGGCAAACCGTGTAGCGGTCGCATTGAACTGCCTCCCTATACGGTGCTGATCTATTCCCAGGATGCAAGTTAGCGCCGCTCCGAAAACCTCGGAAAAACCCGCGGCTAGCGGGCTGTCGATTTAGCAACCCGACGCGTAAGCGAGGGACCAGGTGGCATCCCTCGCTTACGCGTCGGGTTATGGTTTACACGCTCATTTCGTAAAAACGATTCAATCAACAGACCGCAAACGCCGGACCGCTAAACCTTCGGGGTTGACACGATATTTTCGTTTCGCCTTTTGTTCGGATGGCGATCGGGTTCTGTACCTCTCCCGACGAAGTTGGGGGAGGTCGCCGCAGACGCCGTTCAGGCATACGTGAGGGAGGGGGCCGGTCCCTGATTCCAACGTTTTATCCACTATCTTGTATGCCCCCTCACCCGAACGTCGCTGAAGGCTCCGTTCGATCTCTCCCCCAGCAAAGCTGGTGGAGAGGTGGTAGAAAAGATGCGCATGCGAATCACGCGTCAAGACCAGCGTTTTACTAGCCCAGCGATAGCCTGCGGCTCAGTCAAGTGTCGAAATAGGTGACATTGGACTAGCGTGGCTGGCTCAAGGTTCTCGGATTGACATCTACCTAAACACATGGCCCCTCAATAATGCAGGATGAAGTGACTTCCCACCAGTTGACGATTTGGATGAAAGCGGCCTTGGCGGCAGCGGAAGCGGGCGTGCGGGTGGGCGAGAACCCGTTCGGCGCGGCGATTTATGAGCCTGAGGGAACGCAAATCGTGGTAGCACACAATACGGTTGTGTCGACCAACAACGCTTCGGCACACGCGGAAGTCAACGCGATTGCGGCGGCCGGTCAAAAACTCGGGAAATCAAACTTGGACGGGTACTGGCTGTTGGCGACCGGCGAGCCTTGCCCCATGTGCTTGTCCGCCGCCGTGATTGCAGGAATTCGCAACATTGCGTTCGGAGCCAACCAGGTCGTCATCGATGAGGCTGGGTACGGCGGGCTGGGAGTGTCCAGCAGCGAACTGGCGAGCCAGTTCCAGTGTGACCTGATGCTGCGAGGATCGGTTTTGGGAAACGACTGCGTCCGATTCTTACTGAATAATCGCAAACGTGTTTGAACGACACGTTTAGCGCGGGCGATCATCGTCATCAATCAGCATTCGCACCGCCGGCGTGTCGAGATCGTCGTACTGGCCGCTGCGGATGCACAACACGCAGGCCACCAATCCGCCGCCGCCGAGTATCAACGCGATCGGAACGGCAACATAGAGAACGCTCACGGCGATGGACTCCCTGGAGTGGTGGCTGATTGGGGTGGATAAGTCGGCCACAAGAGCGTGACCGCCAGAACACTCACGCTGCTCAGTGGCATCAATATCGCCGCAACGAGAGGACTAATTCTGCCACACATTGCCAGCCCCACCGCGATCACATTATACAACAATGACACCGCGAGGGCAGTCCGAATGAGCCAATCGGTTCGTTGGGCCGCATCGACCAAATCATCCACCCCGCGGAGATTATCGTCGGCAATGAACACCGGGGCGGCTTGCAAGCTCACCTCCACTCCGCCGCGAACGGCAATCCCCACGTCGGCGGCGGCCAATGCCGCAGCGTCGTTTGCCCCGTCGCCCACCATCACGGTCGTCGGCACGGACGAAGCACCATTGAATTGCTCGCTACCACGTACCGCCGCGAGCTTATCTTCGGGGCTGAGTCCACCGTATGCCCGCTCCGCGGCGACACCAACCTGTTCCGCCACGTGGGCCACGATGTCGGGATGATCGCCGGACAGGATCCCCACCTGCCAGCCGCGGCGTTGCAGGCGACGGATGGTTTCAGCCGCTTGTGGCTTGATCGGATCAGAAATTGCGATAACTGCTTCGACGACGCCGCCGCGAGCAATCACGATGGGGCTGGCCGCTTTCGCCGTACACTCATCGATCGCATCGAGGACAACCTGTCCCAGACCGAAGCCCTGCTCACGCAAAAATGCGGGGCTGCCGACCACAATTTCTCGGCCGTCGGCATGCCCGACCACACCCTGGCGATGAACGCGATCGAGCACCGCGTCGGGCAGCGTCTCGACACCGCCACGATGCGCCATCCGCACCAATGCTTCGGCCACCGGATGACGACAGTGCTGCTCCACCGCGGCCGCTGCGGCGATTCCATCGGGCGATCCCCAAACGACCCACGCATCGGGTCGCCCCGTCGTCAGCGTGCCTGTTTTGTCAAACCAAATTCGACCACCTCGTGCGAGTTGCTGCAGCGTCGCACCATCGCGAATCAGTATTTTGTGCTTGGCAGCCCGACCGAGCGAGACGGCGATCGCCAGCGGCGTGGCCAACGCCAAGGCACACGGACACGCCACAATCAGTAGCGCCGTCGCCGTCGATGCGGCCATGTGCCATCCCAGTGGCAGCCACCACAGAAAAGTCGCGATGGCGAGCAAGGTCACCACCACCACGAAGATGCCGCCGATGGAATCAGCAAACTGCACAATCGGGATCTTGTCGCCCATCGCCTCTTCGACCGACTGCATGACGCGGCCGATCCGGCTCTCACGCCCCGTCGCGACGACGCGAATATCGAGCGGACGCTGCAGGTTCAGCGTTCCCGCAGCGACCTCGTCGCCTGCGCCGATGCCAACCGGAACACTCTCCCCGGTCAACAAAGACCGATCGATCATCGATTCACCGCAGACGACTTCGCCATCAACGGGGATGTTTTCGCCCGCATCGACGCGGACGCAATCACCGGTCTGCAGAATATCCACCAACACCGTGTCGGTGGTGTCATCTGCATTGACCCGAACGGCGTGGCGCGGCGTGATTCGCAACAACAGATCGACCGCCTTGGCGGCGCGATGTTGTTGATGAAACTGGATCCACCGACCGATCAGCAGCAGGAACACCAGCACGGCGAGCGAGTCAAAATACAAATGACCTTGACCCGAGAGCGCGTTGACGACGCCGGAAACCGTGCCCACCGACAATCCGAGTGCCACGGGCAAGTCCATGTGTGGCACGCGAGTTCGCAGGGATGCCAAGGCGCCTACGAAAAACGTTCGCCCGGGAAAGACAACCGCGGCGACGCCAAATCCGGTACCGATGATTCCCAAGAACGTGCGGTGGTCCACCGCGACACCTTGTATCTCACCGGCATACAACGCGATCGCAATCCACATCGCGTTGGCCGCACAAAACCCCGCGACGGCGATGCGAACCAAATGCCGTCGATTTTCATTTTGGAAATGCGTGTTGCCTTCTGCCGAGATCGGTGCGAGTTCGTAGCCGAGCCGATCGAGCAGGCGAGCGATCTGGCTGAGCGTGGTCGCCGTGGGATCAAACACGACTCGCAAGGTGTGGTCGCTCATCTTGACCCGCCCGGCATGCCAGCCCGGGGTGCGTCCCGCCGCGTTTTCGATTAACCATGCACACGCCGCACAGTGCAATCCATGGACGGCGAGTTCGCTGCACAACAAACCGTCTTCGGTGCGTCGCGGGGTCGATGGGCCGAGGAATTCGTCGCTATCGAAACGTTCGTATCGGGATGATTCGTCTTTGACCGGCGGCGCCGCACCGCCGCCGAGTTGATCACGCAGCCCGTAGTACGATTCCAGCCCCCAGCCTTGGATGAGTTCGTAGGCACCCCGGCAACCATTGCAGCAAAAAATCTGATCAGCGGGTTGTTCGGTATCGCTGTCCGTTGGCTCACCACAGTGAATACAGGGGCGTGAGATACGCGGATGCGAGCTAGCCGCAGACGATAGGGTTTGTGTCATGGCATCAAAACAATCACTTCGACGTATCTAGGTCAGTCTGCGGTTCGATCAGCTCGCCCATCCGCTGCGTGATCGATTTGGTTTCTCCCCGACTCGCTCCTCCCGCACAGAAACCAGCGGGAATTTGAGCCGACGTGCCATCCATGATATCGATGGAATCACTTCCGCCAAGATCCGACAACGAATTCAGATCCGCAAATCCTCGTCCCGAGGCAGTGAATCCGCCAGCAACGATCAGCAATACCGCCGTGACGACGGGGACAGAGCCTCCGCTCGCGGGCCTCCAGAATGAGAACGGAATCAGCATCGGTCAGGCCATCGCCTGCACGACGGAGCCATAGACGTTCGCACCGTCGTGGACGAATGTGTAGACGTCAGTGCCCGTCGAGGTCTGCGTGGGCGCGGAGCCTCCCGGCCAGCGCACGGTAGGCCAGGTGACCGTGCTCCCGCCGCCTGCGCTGGTGAGACGCACA
>JBDNIG010000451.1:0-3475 GCA_041688415.1 Rhodopirellula sp.
CGCGACTCCGAGTATTTTGAACTTACACTCTACTCCCTCCATCAGAAAAAGTACGCTTTAGTCGGATGAGCCCGAAATTGTTCTTTTCGCCTTCCTCTTGCAAGTTGATGAAGGTTCGCCCGGCAGGCGTCTTGGTATCGGGGTACGTGAACTCGTCAGATTGGTTCAATGCTCAAATCCTTTGCGGTGGGTTAGACTCTTCGCTTCAGAATACAAAACCAGCCGAGGTAACACATGACGAGCTAGTCCCGACGCGCTCGATCCCAAACGCTGCCCGTCTGACTCTTCCCATCATCGGGGTCTGAGTCACCCTTACCATGCCGCCCGTCGTAACTGATCGAATCCAAATACAGCCGCTCCACTTTGGCTCGAGCCCAGTCCGTCTTGCGAAGGAATTTCAGACTGCTGTTGATGCTCGGCTCGTAGCGAAACGAGTCGATGTTAATGCGTTCACTCAAACGCTCCCAACCGTACTCGGCAACCAAGTATTCGAGGATCGCTTTGAGCGTGATGCCGTGCAGCGGATTGTTGGGCTGGGATTGATTCATGGTTATTGTTAAACAAATTGTTCGTTCTAAAAGTGTAGCGACTACCGGTTCGGCCATTTCCAACCGTACTGGCTGAGCAAGTCAGCATCTTGCAGCACCGTTTCACCCGCTTGGTTTTCAAGCCGAATGGGCACACAGACTTCATCGCTTTCCAGTTCGCCAACCAGCGCCGCGTTGTGACTGACCACGATCACCTGGCTGTTCTCGACCGCGAGCGTGATCAAACGTGACAACGCCGGAATCAGATCCGGGTGCAAACTGTTCTCCGGTTCGCTCAGCACCAACAACGTAGGCGGCCGGGGTGTCAGCAGCGCCGTGACGAGCAACAAGAATCGCAGCGTTCCATCGGACAATTCGGCAGCCGTCAGGTCTCGTAACATTCCCGGCTGATCAAACGACAACTGCATGCCGACATCAGTCGAAACGACTCGCACACTCGAGCCAGGAAACGCATCGTCGATCGCACGGTCGAATCCTTCGCGATCGCCAATCTCGCGGATCGTTTGAATCGCCGCCGCCAGATCACTCCCGTCGCCCGACATGATCGGCGTGAAGGTTCCTACGGCAGGACGCCGGGCTGGCGAATCAGCATCGGTTCGGAAAGTGTCATAAAACCTCCATCGCCGAAGCGTTTCACGCATGATGATCAGCTCAGGTGCCGCGACCGGATCGGCGTATTTCGACAACATGCTGGCTTGCGAGGCGAGCGGCAATTCGATGGCGAGCGGCAATTCGATGTCTTGCCACTTGTCGTTCACGCCGCGACACCGCAGCGTCCCGGTTCGTCGATCGGCACGCAAAGAACTCGCATCCATGCGCGAGCCCCGCCACAAACACTCACGTTTCATCTCGAAATCACGATCGAACATCGACTCCCGCGGCACCGGCAAACCAAGATCAAAGCAATAGCTGAACGAGTCGGCAGTGAAACCCAATCGCAAGCTGACTGGTTGCTTTCCCACCTTCTTCGGGCCGGCCCAAAGCACCGAATTCAACCCGCCTTCACTGGCCAATGATCGAACCAAACGTCCATCGGCCGTATCCGCGATCAAACGCAGAGCCCGGTACAGATTCGACTTCCCCGAACCGTTCGCACCCGTAACGACGTTCAATTGACCAAGCCACAAGATGATCGAACGAATCGAGCGATAACCGGAGATGGTGAGTCGTTCGATCACGAGACTGAAAGATGCTTTTAGCGGAGGAAAGAAGACAACGACCTTACTATAACGGCGCAAAACCGAGGCACCAATCTCCCAGACCGCAGCCCCTCTCAACCAAGCCCGAAGTCTCCCGCTCGGGCGGTGATACTTTTAGCTGGCACGTTATCGTCACCGCCAGCGTGTTACTCGTCGCGGGACAATTGTCTGCGGTTGCTCAGCAGTCGAAAGGCAACAGTTCACGGTGCTCACCGGGATGTACTGTCTCAGTTGAAATAACTGCACGGTTCGTGTGCAACTACAGAACTTCGACCTACCAGGAAAGTCGGTTCGGACATTGGGGCGTGTCAGCCTGGGACGCTCATTCGTTCCATGCACCAAAGGCCGCAGAGCAACTGTTCTTGTGCAACAACTCAACGTGGGCGAATCCGACTCGATGGAGCAGGTTGAGCTGATAGGTGCCCGGCCGGAAAGCCCAAGCGAAAAAAACAACTCTAAATGACCGCTGTCACGCGCCCATTCACGGTAACTCACCGCTGTAGCGCTCGCGACTCGGTCTGTCGTCGAAGTAGGATGTGGAGTGCTTGATATTTGGCAGGGATCTGATCTTCTTCGTGTAAAAAAACAACACAGCTCAACCTGAGACCTGCCGCACTAGCCGAAAAAGTGCTATGTCCTTCGACTTCCAGTCCCCTAGTGTACCTCGGTTTCCACACCGTCACGCGAACTCCACCTGTTCGCCGTGGGGAGTCGATCCTGCAGCCGATCTTCTCGGCGTACTTCAATACTTCTCGCAAACTGACTCCGCGTTTTACCGTCGCATTCATCGAAAAGAGGGCTTTTGTAAACCCGGCATCCTCCGTCGGTTCGGAACACTTGTCGATTTTGATTCAATTATTCGCAAAGACAATCCTGCGAAGGCGATGGCGTACCACACCCTGTCTGAATAATATCGCTACAATTGAGGCCGAGTGCGGGGAGATACCACGATGCCCGGACGGTGTATTCCCTGCGTGTCCCATTTGCCGTTCCATTCTCGCTTCCTACAGAACAAACCAATCTCCATTCGGGGCACCCACTTGGACCGACAACATCAACTCGATCAGCTACTTGACGCATGGGAAGACCAGCGTGAACTCAACCCGATGTTGTTGTTGACTGAGTTTGTCGATCAATGGCCAGATGCCGTTGATGCCGAGGTACTAACTCGATTTAAATCCAAGGCGGCGGCCTTGGCGAAGTTTGACGAAAGAGTCATCGACGTTGTGGGGCCAAGGCATTCGCCGTCCCAACCGCAGTCGAACGACGGCAACGCGTCTCCAACAGTCGGCGATCATCCGATCGAAGGCTATGTCCTCGTTTCGCGATTAGGCCAAGGCGGCTTCGGTGAGGTGTGGCGAGCGACCGGCCCTGGTGGCTTCGATGTTGCGCTCAAGTTTGTTCGGATCGGAGGCCGACTCGGCGACAGCGAGTTGCGTGCGCTCGAGACGATGAAAGGAGTCCGACACCCGCATTTGTTGTCCATGTTCGGTACCTGGCAAAACGCTGACACACTGATCATCGCTTCTGAACTGGCTGACCGAACGCTGTTGGACCGATTCGACGAGGCCAGAAAACAGGGGCACGCGGGAATTCCAATCAACGAATTGCTTCGCTACACACAAGAGGCTGCCGAGGGGATCGACGCATTGAACGATCCCGGATCATCAGGGCGATTGCGTATCCAACACCGAGATATCAAGCCGCAGAATTTGCTGCTTTCCGGAG
>JBDNIG010000452.1:0-16161 GCA_041688415.1 Rhodopirellula sp.
ACTTAAAAGCCGCACGACCTCTTCGGGGGAGAGGGGAGACTGATTTTGTTGAAAAAAAGATGTGTAGGATAAAGAGGGCGAGAGCCTGGGAACGAGAGCTTCGCTGGAACCACCTTGCCCTACCCCATCTCTCCATCTCCCCATCTCCCCATCTCCCCATCTCCCCATCTCCCCATCTCCTGAACCCTTACTTCAATGAACATTCTCGTCCTCACCGGTGCTGGTATCTCGGCCGAATCCGGCATCCCCACCTTTCGCGATGCCAACGGGCTGTGGGAGGGGCATGCGGTCGAAGAAGTCGCGACGCCGCAAGGATTCGCCCGCAATCCTGAGCTTGTTCACGATTTCTACAACGTTCGGCGACGGTGCTTGCTATCGCCCGACGTGCAGCCCAACGCGGCCCACGTTGCTCTGGCGGACTGGGAGCGTGAGCACACCGCGCATGGGGCGGGGACGTTCCTGCTCGTCACGCAGAATATCGACGACCTGCACGTACGCGCCGGCAGCCAAAATGTACTGCCGATGCACGGCGAGCTGCTCAAGGTGCAGTGTATCGAATCGGGAAAGGTGTTCGATTGGCAAGACGATCTTGGTGTCGACACGCGGCATCCAGAAGATCCCGCTGACGAAACTCGGCGAGGTTTGCTGCGCCCGCATGTGGTGTGGTTTGGCGAAGTCCCGTTGGGGCTCGATGTGATTGCGAAAGCGGCTGCGGAAGCCGACTTATTTTTGGCGATCGGCACCTCCGGTCTCGTCTACCCAGCGGCGGGGATTGTGCAGTCGACTAAGTCCACGTGCCGCAAGATCGAGATTAATCTCGGTGACACTCCGGCGTCGCCTGCTTTTGACGAGCACCGCCGGGGCCAGGCCAGCGTCGAGGTACCGAAGTTGATTCGTGAACTGGCGTCGTGAGACTCGATTCAAAACGGAAGCGATGGAGCCTGGAGTTTCTAATTTCATCGCCCTGCCCTGCCCCGACGCCACCTCGCCTTCAACCCGCGAATTGGTCCATCTCTCTCGCTAGTTGTAGCGATTGATCCAAATATCGACGCGCTACCCCGCTGGCGAGCCGTTTTCCATCTGTATTGACAACTGCTGAGCGTAAGCAGCGACGAAAGAGGGGGTAACGAGGCGTGAGGAGGAGTCGCCTCGCAGTGAAATCTCCTCCAACCATCCCACCAACCGGAACGTACGCATGACGCTATTTCGCTCTCTCGTGATCACATCCATATTCATCGTGTCTGGACTGTCGGCGGCGGTGTCGTCGGGACAGAACTTCAATGCGCGTTACGCTACCCAAGACGAGCTGAGCGATCCATGGTCGCTCAAGCCATGGTCGTTCGATTCGGCCAGCCTGTTTCTGTTCCGCTCGGATCCAGGTTCTAAGCAACTGATTCGAGGCATTGGCAATCCCGACAATTCAGTTAACGCCGATGACTTGTCGTATGGATTCGCGTACGGTTACCAACTGAGTTTGGAACGCCAGCTCACGCAGCGTACGCGGTTTGAAACTCGTTTCTTTGGGACCGATGACTTTAGCGACCACACGACGCAGGCCACCACTCCCAATGCGTTTCTGGACCCACAGTTCCTGCAGGTGGGCTCGTCGGTGATACCTCGGCGATCGGGAACGTCCATTCAAACGCGTCTGGCATCGAAGCTGTACAGCTTCGAATTGAACATGAATCATCAAGTAACGGAAAACATCGAAGCTATTGCCGGATTTCGATACGTCCGACTTAAGGACAATCTGAGTTTAAACATACCCGACGCTACAACTGCGTTTTTTAACCTACCATCCCCCACGTCCGCTCAAACTGAAGCCAGCAATGACTTGTTTGGCGGCCAAATCGGAGCTCGTGCGCGGTTATGGCAAGGACGGCGATTCTCGTTAACCACCGATGGCAAAGCTGGAATCTATGGTAACGGTGCTCACCAGCGATCGAGCATTACGACGCAAGACCCTTTGTTCGGAAACCTAAAATCTACCGCGAATGATTTTAACGACACCGTTGCCTTCGTCGGCGAATGGACGTTGCAGGGCAACTACAAGCTTACCGATCGCTGGTCAGTGGACCTCGGCTATCAGCTTTTGTGGATCGATGGTGTTGCAGTAGGCACCGAGCAGCTCACGGCGAGCAACTACAAACTCGCGGGTGTCGGCCCCGGTAACGGCATCGATTCCCACGACCATGTGTTCTACCAAGGCATCCTGCTCGGCCTGAACTACGTGTGGTGAACGTCGCGGTGTCGTGACTGCGGGACGTATGAGGTAGTGGATTTTGCTAAAGATCCTGCGAACAGGGCGCGTAGGGGACGTCGATTTAATTAGTGAAGTTAGGTGAGCTGGCAATCATAGCCCGGAGGGCGTTACATGAATTGCCGGTGGCGTGAACCACCGGAGACGAAGCCGTTCGCAGTTCAGCCCAGCGGGCGACACATTTCATGACGCGTTATCGCTGTTGACCCAGCATGAAATCGGGGTTGAGCGTGGAATGCTGGGGTGATTTGTGTCGCCCGCTGGGCTTGCATTTCCCAAGCAGTTCGGACCGGCGGCTGACGCCGCCGGCAGTTCATATGTCGCCCTCTGGGCTGGTTGCCCATTGCGAACACTCGTTGGGTCGATAGCAAATCGGCAAATTGAGATATACCGAACGACGCTCGCCAAGCTGCAGATCATGCCCCAAATCCTGCAGTAATTAAATCGACGTCCCAGCCACGTCCACTACGGGGCAGCCTTCAGGCCTCGAAGCGGTTTGTTGATGACGAGATGCCGCAATATCTTGCCGTTGCGATGGCGGATCGAAAGACACGCGGCCGCGATGTTGAGTTGCAGCCCAACTGGCACGATGCGGCTCTCGATCCACTCGCTGTTTGACTGATCGTTCACCGCAACTGCCTGCATGTCCGTTTGATCAGCATTCACGCAGTACAAGGTCAGCCGCCATGGATTGCGATCGAGCACGAATACCTCTTGCGTCCCGACACGTGCGTAGAAGCCAAGCTTCTCGAGCGTTCGATCACCAGGGCTGGTGATTTCCATCGCGACTTCGGGACCACCGAACCAATGGGTGCCTTTGTTCTTCGCCGAAGTATCGTGACGAAAACACAGTACGTCGGGAACTCGATAATTCTTGGTCCAATCCGACTCACGATCACTGACGTTCGCGCCGGGTAAAGTAAGCCCGAGGTCGTCCATGTCCCACGCCAGCATGATTGCCCCGGAGATCGCTCCCACGAGAGTTTGGTGTTCAACGTCGGCGAGTGGATTCATGATGTAGACTCCGTCCCACGCCTCGTCCAGCCGATCGGCACCGTTGGCCCTGCGATCGGCAAGCAACGATTCACTGACCTGGGAATCACAAACCAGTACCGGACCGTTCACTGCCATGGAGGATCCGGTAGGCTCAGTTTCAGTTTTCATGCAGGCGGTTTCGAGACGGATTCGTTTTGATGGGAGCCAGTATTGTCGCTCGTGCTCACCACAAATGTCAAATGAAACGCCAGAATTTCAACATCGAGCGTGTAGAATAGCAGTCTACTCGTTCACGCGTTGTCTCCGGCCTGAGGTGGTTCCATGACTGTTTTGCATCGATGTTTCCCGCTCAATCACTCATTCGCGTGGCATATTTTGTGTGCGAACGTTCTGCTGGCTGGATTGACGACCATCAGCGTGGCAGCGGAACCGCCTGCCGCCAGCGACGATGCGGAGTCGCGTCAGCCAACGCCGCGAGCGTCGGTTGTCGATGCCGGCAAGATCACGCAGGTGACGCTGTTTCGCGACTCGGCACTCGTGACCCGGTCCATTTCGCTGTCCACGGACCAATCGCTCGCGCCCGGCTCGCACGAAGTTCTGGTGACTAAATTGCCGGAGCAATTAGTCACTTCGAGCGTGTTTGCCGAAGGCGACGAGTCGATCTCAATCCGTGCCGTTCGGGTCTTGCAGGAACCGATTGGTGAATCTTCGCGTGCCGACGTCCAGAAGATTGACGAGCAGTTCACTGAGTTGAAACTCGAACTCGATCGAATGACGACGGCGCGGGAGGTGACACAAGGCAATCTGACCACGCTCGACCAGATGATTGCGTTCACTCGACAAGCCTCGGGCGATGATCTTAACCATGGTGTGCTCAATGCCGAGGCATTGACGAACCTGTTGGGTTACTCCATGAAGCAGCGCGCGGAGCTGAACGAGAAGCTGCTTGATATCGAATACGAAACCCAAGAACTCAACGAACGTCAAGCGCTGCTGAGTCGCGAGCGGTCTCGGTTGACCGACAGCCACGGCCACACTCGCTACGAGGCGCGTGTGTTCATTGATGTGCGCAAACCGAAAACGGACGATGCCGCGAACGGTGAAGAGAAAAGTGATGCAATCAAGAGGGACGCGGACGACACCGGTCACACCATCCGGCTGAGTTATTCCGTTGGCGGCTGCGGCTGGTCACCACAGTATACGGTCAACGGATCGGTTGAGTCAGACCAATTCACACTGCGCTATGGAGCGATCATCGGCCAGCTCAGTGGCGAAACCTGGGACCAGGTTCGCTTGACCCTCTCGACTAGTTCACCGCAAGTCTCGGCGGCCGGGCCGAGTCTCGCGCCGCTGCGCGTACGCACCACCTTCGGTGATGATTCATCTGACGCGTCACTCGATGATTTATTCGGTGGCCCCAGTCAGCCCGCCAAACCGCAGAGCAACATGCAAATGGAGATGGGAGCCGCGCCGCAACGGGCGATGCCCAGCCAACTCGCCGACAGCGGTTCGAGCTACGGCGGCAGCGGCTCATCGCCACTACAGAGCAAGATGCAATCGCTCCGCAGCCAACAACGCAGCGTCGAACAATCCGTCGGCAAGGGAATGAAATCGAATGAGGCCGCAGCGCGGGACGTGCAACTGAACCGGCTCGCCGATGAGATGCAGGGGCTCGAGTTCATGGCATCGGTCCGCAAGGCGCGCGGCCTGGCTTCGGACGCGGCCGACGAAGTCGCCAGCCAAACGTACGTGATCGACGGTCCGGTCAGTTTGGATTCTCGCCGTGAACAACAGCTCGTCAAAATCGTCGAAAAAGATCTCACCGGTGAACTCTATCACGTCGCGATTCCACTGCTGAGCAGTTTCGCGTATCTCGAAGCCGAACTCGTTAACGAACTCCCATTCGGTTTACTCAGTGGTCCCGCCTCGATCTATCTCGATGACCGCTTTGTCGGCATGATGACCATGCCGACGGCGGCGAGCAAACAAAAACTATTGATCGGCTTCGGTGCCGATGGGCAAGTCCGCACACGGCGTGAACTCGTCGAAAAGACTGACGCGATCCAAGGTGGCAATCGCAAACTCGGTTTCGAATACCGTTTGGTGCTCACGAATTTCAAAGAGCGTGAAGTCAAAGTGCGTCTGCTCGACCGAATCCCACTGAGCAGCCAAGCCGAACAGATTCGCGTCACGCTCGGTGACGTCTCGACACCGCTGAGTGAAGACAAACTTTTTGAGCGCGTGCAAAAGCCGTTTGGATTGCTCCGATGGGATCTGACGCTCGGGAAATCGACGTACGGCAGCGACGCCACGGATGTGACCTACAGCTACGGCGTCGAATTTGATCGTAGTCAAGTCCTGTCGGTCGAAGCGACGAGTGAAAAGGACGTCACCGAGTTCGACATGGGCGGTGGGATGGGCGGTGGAATGGGCGGCAGCATGGGCCGCTAACGAACCGCCCTGCCCTGCCCCGCCGAATGTGGCGTAAGCTTCCAGCTTGTGTTTCTTGAATCGCAAGCTGGAAGCTTACGCCACTTGCTACTCTTGATCGAGCATGGCGGCCTGTTCGGTGGCTTCGTCGATCGGCAGTCCCGGAGCGACTCCCGGACGCAGGTGACCGACTTCGCTCAGCCACGCGTCTCGCATCAGCCGCTGGCGTTTTCGAACGATCGCGAGTCGCTCAGGATCGAGCTTGGTGGGCGTGATGCCCCAAGCACGCGAGATCACTTCGCCGATCACGCGGTGGCCTTCCGCGTCAACGTGGACGCCATCACCCGACATCACGAAGTCCGGGGCGTCCACGCGTTTGGACTGCATGTAATCGGTCACGGGAGTATGGAGATCGATCACCATCTCGACGCGATCGGATTGCTGCATGATCCACTGGGCGTACGTCTTCATTACGTCGTCGTAACCCTCATAGACTTGCATCCAAGAGTACTCGGAGGCACCGGCCGGCAAAAGTTTGCTTTTTTTCCTGAGCGGTAAGGGATCGAAGGGCGGCGGTGTCATCAGCACCAACTTCGCACCTGCCTCATGGACGGCCTCGATCAACTTGTCGATACCTGCGCGATAGGCTGCAAACCGATCCTCGGCGAGCGGATAGTAGATGCCATCGTTCATGCCATAACAGGCCACGACGACATCGGGCTGAAGCTTTTCCAACGTGCGGGCGAGACGTTCATGCACGTCCGGACGCGGGAATGGGTGGGCGGGCTCGGAGAGACCGCTGCACGTTTCACTTGAAAGCCCCAGATTGATGATCTCGGGGCGCGGCTGGATACCGCTGGCGATAATTTGGCCCTCAACGATGCTGACGAACCCGCCGGCGTAGGTAATCGAGTCACCGAGGAACACGATTCGTTTGACTTGCAACGGAAAGCCGGGATCGGCCGCCCCAGCGATCGACGACATCGCACTGGAGACGACCAATGCGATCGAAAGCAGGAAAAAGAAGCGAGCGACAAATTGCATCGAAATATTTCTATTCACCAAAATTTCCTGTATTTGAGATCATGAACAATCCGTCTTCGGCAACGTCGCGGACTTCTTCGTCTTCGCTCAAGCTGAGTTCATTGAGCACGGGCTCAGCAGACGGATCGCCGGCGTTTGCAAGAGCAAGCCCAGCAAAGGCTCTCTGGATTGCGGACATACTTCGATCCACGGATATCTCCTTGACTACCGAAACCGGCATCAGCCCATGGTTGTTGCTCAAGAATATCAGCGTCGAAAGTCGAGTTCCCTGGTGCGATATACCTTCAGCAATCGAGTGCCCTGCACCTCCCATAGACTGGTAGACTCGCAATTCGCCATCAGGAGTTTCCACATCCAAATTGTGTCCAAACGCTTCCGCGAACTGAACCCTTGAGCCACTGGTCCCTATCACGTACAGGACAGGGTCGGAGGCCAGCGCCAGTGAGTCGCGGTAGCACACGCACGAAAACGTATCGTTGACACGAGAATTGATACGGTGCGGGCGCAATGGATTCAGCTCGGTTCCGTATGCCAACGGGCTAAAAAATGATGAAGCAAGAATGCAGTGGATTATGAGTTTGTGCATTCCCAAGGATCCGAGCATCGGTTATTTTCGCGACTGGAGTTGTGGGCAGAATTGCTATCAAGAACGGGGGCCTCTGCTACCTGCTACCTGCTACCTGCTACCTGCTACCTGCTTACCAGATTCGAATGCGATTTTCCGGTGCAACGTAAAGTTTATCGTTTTTGTCGATGCCGAAGGCTTGGTACCACTCATCCATGTTTCGCACGATCCCGTTGACCCGGTATTCACTGGGGCTGTGGGGGTCGGTGATCAAGCGTTTGCGAAGTTCTTGTTCACGGTACAGACGACGCCAAATCTGAGACCATCCCAAGAAGAATCGTTGGTCGCCGGTCAGACCGTCGATCACGGGTGCTTCTTTGTTACCGAGTGACAACCGATAGGCGGCGTAGGAGACCGCGAGTCCGCCCAAATCGCCAATGTTCTCGCCGAGGGTGAGTTCACCATTGACGTTCATGTCTTCGAAAGGTTTGAACTGGTCGTACTGGGCGCTCAGGCCGGACGCACGTTTTTCAAACTCTTCGCGATCGGTCGGCGTCCACCAATTACGCAGGTTTCCATCGCCGTCGTACTTGCTGCCTTTGTCGTCGAAACCATGACTAAGTTCGTGACCGATGACCGCGCCGATGCCACCGTAATTGACCGCGTCGTCAGCGGCCATGTTAAAGAACGGTGGCTGCAGAATCGCCGCGGGAAATACGATCTCATTCATCGTGGGGTTGTAATAGGCATTGATTGTCTGCGGCGTCATGTGCCATTCGTTTCGATCGATCGGTCCACCGAGCTTGTTCAGATCGCGATCGAATTCAAACTTGGCCGCCGCGATCATGTTGGTCGCCGGTGAGGCGTCCGTGATTGTTAGTTTCGAGTAGTCTTTCCACTCATCGGGATAGCCGATCTTGGTGGTGAATTTGTCGAGTTTGACCTGGGCCTGCTTCTGCGTGCCCTTGCCCATCCACTCACGGGTTTTGATCCGCCGTGAGAATGCTGACTTCAGGTTGTTGACCAAATCATTCATGCGGTCTTTGGCCTGGGGCTTGAAGTGTTTCTCGACATAGAGTTGCCCGACGACTTCTCCGAGTACCGACCCGGTCCCATCGACGGCCCGTTTCCACATTGGCTGTTGCTCGTCGGTGCCGGAGACCGCTTTGCCGTGGAATTCGAAATGTCGTTTTTCCAAATCTTCTGTCAATGCCGATGCGTAGGAGTCGGCGACATGGAAGGCGAGGTAACGCTTCCAAGCGTCGAGCGGTGTGTCGGTGATGACAGCATCAATCTCGGTAAAGAAACTCGGTTGGCGAACGACGATCGCTGCTTGCTCCTTGATCTCGGCCGCGTGAAGCATTCGATCGACTGGAAACTGATCGACCAAATCGTCGAGCTCGACCATCGTTTTGCGATTGTAAGTCGCGTCGGGGTCGCGGTTCTCCGTTTTGGTCCATTGACGCTCGGCGATCTGTTTTTCGATCTCGAAGACTTGCTCGGCCGCCTCGGTGGGGTTGTCCGTGCCGAGCACCGTCAACATGTCGGCGATGTAGGTCTTCAGTTCGCCGCGTAGTTCGTTGTAGCGACCCTCGTCTTCGAGGTAGTAGTCTCGATCAGGTAGCGTCAGTCCCGACTGGGTTAGGTACACGATGTACTCATCGCTGTGCTTGGCATCGACGCTCACGTAGGGCGCCAGCGGTCCGTAGACGCCATGCCGGACAAGCTCGCCCATCGCGGCGGCGAGGTCTGCCTGGGATTCAATGCCTTCGACGATTTTCAACAGCGGCTCGATCGGTGCGATTCCAACCTTGTTGCGTTTTTTGACATCGAGCACCGAGCGATACATGTCGCCCACTTTTTGGCTGGGCGTGCCCGCGTCGGCATCCTCCTCTGCCGCTGCTTCGATCAGCGTGCGAACCTGCTGGCGAGTTTCATCATCGAGCACCGTGAAGATCCCATAGTTCGATTTGTCCGCCGGGATCGGTGTATCGTCCAACCATTTTTCGTTGGCATAGGTATAGAAATTTTCACCGGGCTTGACCGATTTGCTGAACAGCGACTGATTAATCCCCGAGACTTTTTCTTCAGGAGCAGCGTTTTTTGCGGCAGCGTCTTCGGTAGCAGCGTCCGCCGCAGTCAGGCTCCGGGTCGACGTGAGACAACTCACGCTCAAGCCGACCAGCAACGTCCGGGCGGCGATGGTACGAATGACGCGAGGTCGGAGTTGAAAAATTCGTTTCATAGCTGCATCGCGATCGGGAAGGAGGTCATGGAAACGGTTCAGAGACAATTTTGAGACAATTTCGCTCCACTGCCCAGAGGGTTGAGGCAGCGGTGGGGAGTATCGCAAACCAATGGTAGCGGTTTGTCGGTTGGGTGAGCCGGAGTTCCGGGAAGTGAAAAAGTTAAATTGAAAACTGAAAAATGCAAATTGTCTCGGAATTGCTTTCATATTTTGCATTTTTCAATTCTCATTTTTCACTTTTCACTAGTTCTTCCCTTCGTTTCGCGGGCGTGAGCCTTCAAATTCAGGGGCAGGCAGGCGGACTTTCGCTCGGTACGATGTGGAGCTGGTTCCTGTTCCCCGTATCCCTTCCCAACGTTCAGTTTCCCATGCCTCGTGCAGCCCTGCGAAAGCCGAACCCTGATCTCGATCTCTCGAAGTGGTTGAAGAAGCCCGAGGACTTGCCCCCGAAATTGTCCAGCCAATCGCTCTTCGAGAACGATCACCCGTTAGAGATTGAAGTCGGCAGCGGCAAGGGACTGTTCATTCAAACCGAGTCGGAGCGTTGCCCGGAGCACAACTATTTCGGGATCGAAATTGCGGGCAAGTACGCGGCACATGCGGCGGCGCGGCTGGCTCGTCGCAACCGTACCAACGCGATGATGTTGTCGGGCGACGCCGAGCCACTCTTTGCCAGTCGTCCGCGAAACTACGCGCAGTCACCTAATGACGGCAGCGATCATGCCCGTTCCGATGATCCGGTACTGCCTCGGATCGCCAGCGGATCGCTCGAAGCGGTGCATGTTTATTTCCCGGATCCGTGGTGGAAGAAGCGGCATCGCAAGCGGCGGGTGTTGAGTGACGCCAATATTCGCGAGTTCAGTCGCACGCTCCGCACCGGCGGCCGGCTGCATTTCTGGACCGATGTGCTCGACTACTTTGAACTCACCGTCGAGCTGATCGCCGAGATCGCGCCTGAACTCGGCGTTCCATTGCCTGAGGTGCAGCGAGAGTCGACTCATGACCTCGATTATCACACGCATTTTGAACGTCGCAGCCGCAAGTTCGGGATCCCCGTGTACCGGGTCTGCTACCGCAAACGTGACCGGTCTTCAAGCAAAATGAGCCGAGTGCCGTGAGGCACTGGGTAACACTGTTCATCCGGCCGCTTACGCGACTCGGCTCAGTCTATTGTTCGCTCGTTAATTCGCCTGGATTGGGATCCCCCAGGTAGTCTTCGATGTAGAGCAATTGCACGATCACCATGACCGCGACGACCAGGGGAGCGGCCATCATGACCCCGAGCAAACCGAAGAGCACGCCCATCAATAACTGAGCGGAAATTGTCAAAATAGGCGGCAGCGTCACTTCACTTCGCTGGATCATGGGCGTGATCACAAAGCCTTCCATGCTCTGCAGGACGACATTAAAAATCGCCACGTAGACCGCCGTTTCGGTGCTGACGTTGAGAGCCAGCAGGATCTGAGGAATAGCGGCCAGCAGCGGTCCGAAGTTGGGCAGGAAGGTCAACAGCGCCGCGAGGACACCCAGCGTGACGGGCTGGGGAACGTTGAGGAAATACAATCCGATGGCCGTCAGCACACCCACGATCGTCATCGACATCAGCCGCCCGATGATCCAGTGGACGAGAGCCCTATTGAGCTGGTTAAGCACCTCGGCGGCGCGATCGCGTGATCGCAGCGGTACGAGTTTCAGCAGTCCGGTCCAGTACAATTGGGGTTCGAAGGCCGCGTAGAAACCAACGAACATGATGACGAATGCGCCCGTGATCGCCGCACCGAGCGATTGCATCCAACCGAGCACGCCCTCCCAGGCTGAGCTTGCGTGTTGGAACAGAGTTGTTTTGAGATCAATTGATTCAGGCACGATTTTTTTAGTCAGCTCTGATTGGCTCGCCAGCTGCTGGATATTACTGATCGCATTTTGCAATTCGGAAGCAAACTCATCGGCGCTCTCGGCAACGAGTGAGCCGAGATAGTAAAACCCAAGGCAGCCCAGGATCAGAAACGCTGCCACGACGAACAGATACGTACCCCGATACGGAACCGGAGTGTGCGCGGCGAGCCAGTCCGCGATGCCATGAACGAGCAGTCCAAAAAGCATGCCGGCAAAAATCAGCAGCAGCACATTGGCCGCGGGAATCAATAATCCCGCGGCGGCCAATACCAAGCCGAAGAGCAGGATTCCGAGCGTGAACGGTTGGAAGTGGCGGGAGCGATTGGGCACGTGTGACTCGGCATGAGGTTAGAAGATCATGGAATTGGGCAACGCCCATGTTTTTAGTATTCGAGGTTAACGCCCCTGGTCACGGGGTTCGATCCCAAACCAAAGTCGTTGCTGACAGAGGCCAATCGACTTGATAAGTGCAGCAACAGCAAGCATCGAGGAAACCAGAATATGCCGTTTATCACGAGGGTTTCGCGATGTTTTGTGGTAGAATGCACTTTCGAAACACGATCCCTCGCAGGCACTCAAACGAGCCCCACGGCTGGTGATTTTAACATGACCCCAGAGTTCGCGAAGCCAGAGTACACGACGCGAGAGTACCTGGCCCGGCGAGATGCCGCGATGTCGGTCGTGACGGCGGGGTTTGCGGGCGTCGACCAAAGCGATCCCACGGGACCTTCGGGGCATGCCTACGGACTGCGGACCAGCACCCGGCTGACGACCGATTACCGACAACGAACCGGGAGAGGATGCGTGGACGTTACCCCACAAGAAGTCATCGATTGCCTCCGCGGTGCGGGCGTCAAGAAGTGGATGTTGATGGGACTGCATGGCTTGGTTGGCTACCTACCGATGCCGCGCGCGACCCAAGATGTCGATGTCATGGTGCCCTACAGCGAGAAAGCGAAAGCGGCCAAAGCGATCGCCTTAGCGTGGCCGATGCTAACCCGCGTCGAGCTGTCGCAAGTCGTCCGGTTTCTTGATCCGACCGACCTCGATCCAGCTGGCAAACCGAAACCGGTCATCGATTTAATGCTGCCCTGGGGCGAATTCCAACGCATCATTCTGGAGAAACACGTCGTGATCGACCCAGATACCGGCAACCGCCTCCCGAGCTTGGAAGCGGTATTGGCATCCAAGTACGCCGCCCTCGTATCCCCGCACCGCTCACGAGACAAAAAGGAGCAAGATGGGGTGGACTTCCGCCGCGTGATTCAAGCCAACGCGACCGACATCGACGCCACATCGCTGCACGAGTTAGGTAACAACGTATGGGAACAAGGCGGCGACGAAGTGCTGCGGTTTATCAAGCTGTGTTTGGATGACCAACCGCTACCGATTTAGCGTTGCACCCGAGCCGAACCGCCTTCGGCGAAGGCTTCGACTTCGGCGAGTGAGGCGCGGGTGACGTCGCCGGGGAACGTCGTCAAGAGAGCTCCGTGGGCCCAACCCAAACGCAAGGCTTCGTCGGCGCTGCGACCGTCGAGCATGCCGTAGATGAGTCCGGATGCAAACCCGTCACCGCCGCCGATGCGGTCGAGTACGTCGAGTTCCGCCGTCGGGGCGACGTACTCGTTGCCCTCGTGCCACAGCACGGCGCTCCACGAGTGCCGGTTGGTCGAATGGACTTCGCGCAGCGTCGTTGCGACCGCTTTCACATTGGGGAATTTTTCGACCGCGTCGCCGATCACCTTGAAGAAGTTCTTGGGATCGAGTCCACCTCCACCGGAGGATTTCTCTTCGGCATCGGGCCCTTTGATCCCACAGCCCTTCTGCAGGTCTTCTTCGTTACCGACGAGCACGTCCACGTTTTTCACAATTTTGGCCATCATCTCTTGGCCCTTGGACAAGCCGCCGATGGTGTCCCACAGCTTAGGGCGGTAGTTCAAATCAAACGAGCGAATTGCACCGTGGCGACCCGCCGCTTCCATCATCTCAATCACGACTTGAGAAGTCGTCTCGGACAAGGCGGCGAAGATCCCACCGCTGTGGACCCACCGCACGCCACCGGCAAAGATCTTGTCCCAATCAAAGTCACCCGGCTTGAGCATCCCGCCGGCTTCGTTGGCCCGGTTGTAGAACACGACCGGGGCGCGGACGCCTTGCCCGCGATCGCTGTACACGGTGGCCATGTTGGGGCCGCGCACACCGTCGTGCTCGAAGTGCTTGTAGTACGGTCGCACGCCCATCGCGCGGACTTGACGCTCGATCAATTCACCGATGCCGTTGTCAACCATCGCCGTCGCCACGCCCGTGGACAAACCGAAACAGGACGACAGGTTCGCGGCGCAGTTATACTCGCCGCCCGAAACATGCACGTCGAAATTGGTTGCCGTGCGAAACGGAATCACGCCTGGATCAAGTCGATGCACCAACGCACCGAGGGCGAGGAAGTCGAGGTCAGCACCGGCGGCGGGAATTTTTAAGGAAGCCATGTTGTCGTCTATCAGTTCAAAGAGATTTCAAAAATTTCAAAAGCTAGCAGCCAATAGCTAACCGCTAGCAGCTAAATAGTCACCGACGCAAAACCGCCATCGACCGCGATATTTTGACCGGTGACGAACGAGGATGCCCGCCGACTGGCTAGCCAGATCGCTGCACCGGCGAGTTCTTCGGCCTTGCCAAAACGAGCCATCGGTGTGTGACCAATGATCTGGCCACCACGTTCGGTGTAACTACCATCGTCCTGGAACAGCAGCTTTCGGTTCTGTTCGGCAGGGAAAAAACCAGGACTGATCGCGTTGACGCGGACACCGGTCGTTGCCCATTCGCGGGCCAACCACAGGGTCAAGTTGATCACGGCGGCCTTCGCAGCCGAATACGCGACGACTCGCGAGAGTGGAGTGATGCCGGACATCGATGCGATGTTGATGATGCTGCCGACACCGGCGTCAATCATCGCGGGCGCAAACACTTGGCTGGGAAGCAAGGCGCCGCCGACGAGATTCAGGTCAAAAACGGTTTGCCAGGCATCGAGTGGCAAGCCACAGATATCGCCTCCCGGCGGGATGGTGGCGTCGGGATGGTTTCCGCCAGCGGCGTTGACGAGCACGGTCGGCGTTCCGGCCCAGGAGATCACGCTATCGCGAGCGGATTCGAGCGAATCACGCTGCAAACCGTCGGTGGCAAAAAACTTGGCTTCGCCGCCCGCCGCCACGATCGCTTCGGCACGAGCGTTACCGCGCTGAGCATTGCGCCCGAGCACGGCGATCTTCGCCCCCGCACTGCCGAGGGCTTCGGCCATCTGGCCACCGAGTTCACCGGTGCCGCCGATCACAACGGCGACGTCATCACTGAGATCAAATAGTTTATTCATAGTGGACGACAATCTAACCGTCCGCCGACGGAAAGACTAGCCATGGTGCTTCTTTGCTTCTTCACGGCTTTGCGTCCGATCAATTTCAGTAGCTCACGCACGCTAAGTCGCAAAGCAACTCACAACGGGCGGAGCAGTCGGTTGATAATCGCTTTAGAAGTCGAATGGATCGTCTGATCCGCCACTGAATGGGTCCTCGGCGGCGCCGCCTCCACCGCCCGGGTTGGCGAATGGATCTGCGCCGGAGGCATCGAACGGGCTTCTCTCACCCTTCGCCTCAGGAGCGGCCGCGGCCTCGCCTTCGGCGGGAACGGCGTTGTCCGCGACACCCTCAAGTACGTCGTTGGATTCGACAACGGGGTCTTGATCCATGTCATCGGCAAAGGGATCGTCACCAGCAGGCACGGCGGGTGCCATCACGGCGCGGGGACGCGTCGCCGGTGCGGGCTTGGCTTTTGCGGGGGCCTCGGGAGCGTTGTCGGCTTTGGGAGCCATGTTGCTCAGCGGTGCCATGCCGTCGGAGGAGGCTCCGAGTTCACCGTATCTCGCCTTCGATCGAGCTTGCCCTTTGGCCAACGCAGTTAAACGTGCGGTTTCACGAATCTGTTCCAGCTTCAATCGAGTCGGGCCTTGCACGCGGACTAAAGCTCGGCCGACTGAATTGCCGAAGGCACCGCCAGCTTCGATTTCAGCACCTTGTTGAAAATCGCCTTCCGCTTCGGCTTGCCGGCCGTTGGCGACGGCGCTGAGGCCGAGGAAGTAGTAGGCACGCGGGTCACGATAACCGTTGTCAATCGCCATGTTCAGCCATTCCGAGGCGCGGTCGTACTGACCAGCATTGTAGGCATGGACGCCGCGACCATAGATCTCGGACAAAACCGCCGATTGAGCGTGGCAAGTGGTCCCGGAAACGGTCGCTGCCAGAGCAATCACACCGGCAAGAACGTTAAAAATGGAGGTAGAGCGAAATTTCATCGCAGACGAGATCCTTGAGGAGGCAGTGAACACGAGAGACGTCTGTGCTGGCAGCTTAACTTCCAAAACGACCGCTGGCAAACTTTTTGTGCTGGGAAGGCGGGAGATTTGCTACGAAAGCCGGGTCTTCGCGTGTCGGGGAAAACTGCTCGGGCTCTTTTTCCGGATTGGAAAACAGCTCCGAAAATGCTGGCGCGGGCTGATAGGGCGATTGCACGGCGTGCGGGCATCGGTGGAGTCAGGCGGACGATTGCGCCGAAAAAACGATTGCTTGTACGACCGGGAGCGGTGTTGATTTGGTAGAGTGGAGTCAGTTCACGACGGGCGGAGCCGTCCGTCGACAGTTAATTTGCTCACGACGGGCGGAGCCGTCGGTCGAC
>JBDNIG010000453.1:0-20554 GCA_041688415.1 Rhodopirellula sp.
CGCCGTCAAACGCAATGTGTTTGGGATTGATGCCCGTGTCGAGCACAGCAACGCCGACACCCGCCCCGTCGAAAGGGCTCGTATCCGCGCCGATCGCCTCGATTCCCCAGGTGTTGCCCGTCGCCGCGGGGGTTGGCCCAGCATGCTCAAGCGGTTCAATCAGTTTGAGCGGGATCGGCTCTGCAATCGCCAGGACGTCCGGATCCCGACTGAGGTCGGCAACGTCCGCTGGAGTCATTTCATAGTGTTCAATCACGGGTTCGGCGAGATTCGAGAGTGTCCCCTCGTCCAGCGGACCGTAGTTCATCGATCGTGTCGCAGCCGCTCTGCGTCGAAGCACGATTTTTTCTGAAGTTTGATTATCCACGACACTTTTTCCCTGATAACGAAGCCAGACTAATACCCAAACCTGACCTACGGGGCTAGTCGCCCCCCGTTCGATCACTTCACCCATTCTACTGAGGGTGTGTCACGCAGTCAATTGGGGTAGGTTCGGTTTTGCTAAGAGAGTGGCTCGACGTGAGGCCCCGTACATGCCGTGACGGAGACTTGAGTGCTTATCGATGGCAATCTGGAGGACTTCTAACGCCCGACAGATCCCTGCTACAGGATGGTTCCACTTCTACCCGATACAACCGCTAGAGGCGTGACAGATGATCGCATCTAGACCGGTTCGGCGACATTCAAAACATTCGTTCCATCGGATTTAAACGAGATGAGACTCGCTCAACGTAGAGGCAATCCACATGCGGCGCAGGCAATCCTGGTTGTGCTGATCGCTGGATCGGGCTTGACACTTGGCTGTGCTCGGCATCAAGAGCGGCCAATGATCACCGCTGTGGGACTGTCGCCCGCGAATCAGTGCGATCCGCCTGGGATTCCGTATTACCTGCCAAAGCCATTGTTGGTGATATCCAAGAACGTGCGGCACATTGACGAGAGCAAGGTCGGCCTGACCGGCCCAGTTCCGATTCCCGGTGGCTTTGACAACCAAGCGGCATATGGCGATCTCAAGGCGAACGTTGCCATCCCTCCGGGGCCCAATGCCGCGGGTACTGATGCCCAGGGTAAAACTGCCGCTGACGTGGCGGGGGCTGCACTCTCGAACGCGACCCAGGCAAATCAGTTCACTCCATCCATGGTCGCCGAAGACCTCACCCCCGACGCGAACGCCAATTTCGAAGGCGGGGTGGAACTGGATAGCTTCTTTACCTATCAGGTCATCTTCGTCCCCGACCTCTCCCAGAAATACGGATTGCAAATTACCGGAGGAGCCGGTGAATTCCGCGCCGCCATGAACATGGTCAACGGGTGGATGTATACTGGCATGGGTCCGTTCTACATGAAAGACAGCTCATCGGCTCAAAACGCGATGGCAACTGGAGTGGGTGCGATGTACGCGGGTCGAGGCGTGGCCGATGTCGTGACCTCGGTCGGAGATCTGGCGACTTCCTTCACCGGGAAGGGCAAAGAAAACACGCTCAGTGACGAGGACGTGCTGCGGTTGAGCGCTCAGGTCAAAACCATCGAAGCATTGGCATCGGTGACGCCCAAGGTTCCGCAAGAGATGTTGAATTTCGCAGAGGTTTACATCTACGAGCCCTATCTCTTGCCGGATGATACGACCGATTGGCGTTTAATCGCCGAACATCATTTTAACAGGCATTATCTTGCTACCGTCGATAGCGAAGAGGCTGCGGAAGCACGGCAGCAGATTTTTGATACTTTGCTCAACAGTGCTACTTCGGGTATTCGTCAGCCGGCAGTTAACCGAGATTCACGCGTGAGCACAGCCGTAAAATCGCCAGCAGATGGCGGGGTCGATGAATCGGCTAAGGCCAAGGAGTCAACCGAGACAGACTGGGGAACTGAAGCGTTGAAAGAAAAGTCGCCACCTGGGTACAGTCCGCCTGGGGGGTATTCGTCGCAATTACCCGCACCGGTATCCCACGGAACTCCCTCTCCCGTGCAAATCAACATCGATACAGAGCCTGCACCGGAGAGGTCAGGGAAAATTCATGACTTCTTTCAACGGCTTCACCAGAACCCAACGATGAAAACGGAGGTGGGCGATCGAAGCGTTACCTCTCAACTGAATCCTCCTAATTAGAGGCGATCCAACATGTCGAACGCATACGAACCTGATTTTGTGGTGGACAGCCACCTATTGGAATCGGATCCTGAGTTACCTGAACCGGATCCCGCCGACCCTGGTTCAATCGGCTTACGGAATGTGCTCGGCGGTAGTGACGAACGGGTGCGCGTCCCGAGCATAGGAATGAAACCGTTTCGCTGGGTGTGTCAGATACTGGCCAGTGCAGCGGGCTCAACCAAAATGGGAGTCGGCAGCGGGTTTGTCATTGGCCGTCACACGATTCTGACTGCGGGGCACAACCTGTTCGTTCGTGGAAACCGAGCGAGCAGTTTCGACATTTTTCTCGCAGTCGACGGCGATCGACATTCACCGCGAATGGGCAGATACCAGTCAAGCGATGCGGTACTGCATCCTCGCTACCAGGAGTCCATCTCGGATTTCGATCTAGCAATGATCCGGCTCAGAGAACCGCTGCGACTTGACACCCTCACAGCCCCGTATTCGTACGCGGCCATGCCCCTTGTCGAAGTTCAGCCGGCCTGGATGCGTGGGCAAAAAGGCTTTGTCACCGGATATCCGAAAGCGTATCCTGAGTCGGATCGCGTGCGGTTTCTAAGGCCACCACTTGGCACCCAAGCATTTCAGTACTACTGCGTGTCGCAGATGCGGCCCACGCCAGACAACCGTCTTTTGGCATACGATCTGGATACGGAGGGAGGACAGAGCGGCAGCCCATTGATCGCAACACACCAAAATGCATCCGGGCGACAGTACTCCGTTGCCATCGGGGTCCACATCGAAGGTGGAGATGATGTCAGCGGTAACATGGCAGTCCCACTGGATTCTGACCGACTGGAGTTCGTCACTCAAACCCTGGCCCGTTTCGAAGGGAGACATTTGGTCTGAGAACGGCGTGAAGAACACTTACTCAGACCGCAACGCTGACACATTGATTCCTTCCTCTTGTGATCGATGATTGCTGGTCTTCACTTGGACCGATGACGGCAAGAGAATTTTTGGTTGTGCATACGCCTGCGAATCGATGCGAGATTCAGTTGCATTTGGAGTCATGCGAGGCTTGGATGGCGGCTACGCGCAGTCCATCCGAGACGGTTCGTCTGTCCGCGAAAATCCAGCCGGCGAAGAATTCAGTGAAAGACTTTGCGGTCGGCTTGGTCATTGCTGCGATGAATACTCGAAGCAACAGCATGAAAGTTGGATACAATGTCCATCGGAAACGGCCTCCATTCTGAGTTTTGAACACAGGCGAAAGCCAGCAACTCGGGGCCTTTTTCTTTATAAGCATTTTCTAGAAAACCACTTAGAAAGTGCGGGAATCGAACTGGGGGTTCAGTAGCGTTTGCGGCTAGGTTCGTGACCTAGAAAGCTGCCACCGAGGAGTGAGCCGGAACCCGCTCAACGATCTAACAGGATTGTCTGGCGATCAAAATCCGTTACTCTAAGGATGCCGTGAAGGCGGAAACGACTCCTCTCGTTCAGACTATATCCATGTCAAACACCTCCGCGAGGCGCTCTCAGTTAATGGCCGCTTCCGAATACGACGCCCCCACCGACGAAGAAGTCGTGCGATTAGTGCAGGCGGCGATTTCAGCACGCAATCACGCCTACGCCCCGCACAGCCATTTCTACGTCGGTGCGGCAGTGCTATTACACGATGGCCGCATTATCGAGGGCTGCAATGTCGAGAATGCCAGTTTTTCGTTGACGCAGTGTGCCGAGCGAGTCGCCGTGACGACCGCAGTTGTCGCAGGCTATCGTAACTTTCACGCCATTGCCATCGCCAGCGTCGGGGGCGCAATGCCCTGCGGTGCCTGCCGCCAAGTCCTCGCTGAATTTGGCATGGACGTGTTTGTCTACACCGTCGATGTCATCGACGGCGAGCAAAAGATGCGGCGTCTCTCCGAATTACTACCCGACGCATTTTCCAATACCGACCTGACGTCGTCGTAGTCCCAGTGATCGGTTGCATCTGAATTGGAAGGTAGTGGATCTTGTGAAAGATCCAGCTGCGTGAAGATTGTTCACGCGAGCACGGGGGCAGCACGCGAGCACGGGGCCGAGCATTTTCTCGGTCAACCCACGGCATCCTGCCAGCACCAGAGAATGATAGCCAACGAAAAAAGGCATACTTCCACGCCTGAAAAATGGTCCGCTGCGATCACGAGACTCAATTCGCGACCGTGGCGAGGGACGAATCTGTGCGGACGACGGCAAACGGAGCACCAAATTCTGACGAACCGCTACCCGCTACCCCGCAAATGACGTTCGTTTTCAGCCTTTGCGCCGGGGGAGGAACTTTAGTAGAAGTGGAACAGAATCCGATAGTACTTGCTTGTTTTCCTCGCCGTCCGTTTTCTCGCGGGATTTCCCTACCTTGCCGTCGATCGCTGTCCATGCCGAACAGGAATCACGACGCGCCGCGTCGCTGAGGCGGACTGCGATCGTGTTACGTGAGTTGCCGGACACGACCGCAGCCAAACTGCTTGCGGAAATGCCGATGGAGACACGGCAGCGGATCCGACGCGAGATCGCTGCTCTCGTCGACGTTGATCCGATTGAGCGTCGCCGGGCGCTCGAATCGTTCGCCGTCTCTCTGCGTCAGGGTGCTGTCCAGCAATCGGCCCCGAATTCCTCCTGCCTCGGTTTTCTCAGCGAGCTCAGTGACGATGGCTTGCTCGGTCTCCTCCGCGACGAACACCCGCAGACGAAAGCCGTCGTACTCGCAGAAATTCCTCCAGCCCGGGCGGCCAGCCTCTTGCCGCGACTCGGGGCTGAGCAACGCCAGGACTTGCTCGCTCGGATTGGTCGTCTACCGGACGTGCCCGAAGAAATGCTGAGTGAGCTCGCCCGCAGTTTCCGAAGTCGCATGGATCGCTTGACGGCGGAGCATCAGCACCGGTTATCTCGCAATTTCGGTCGACGCGATCGATCCGATGAAGCCTACGATCTGATGGCTTCCTCTGAGTCCCTCGCTGGATCGACCACCGCGGTGTCGCCACGACTGCAAGCGATCCTCGCCGAAATGCCAGCGACTTCTTCAACAAGCCATCCAACGTCGTCAAATGCGGCACCGTTCGAATCGACCGCCGACCGACTGCGCCGCACCACGCGCGAGCCAACCGAGCCAACCGCATCCCATGCAACCTCGCTGTCGACCGAGCGAACGCATCGAGAACTCATGCAGTTGCCACCTGACAAGTTATGTGAGTCGCTTGGACGCGTCGACACGCGGACAGCAATCCTGGCCCTCTGTGGGTTGCCGAGTAACGTCGCCGACGCAGCCATCGCATGTCTGCCTCGCTCGCAAGCGAACCAGGTCCGCCAGCACTTGATGTCGGTGGGCAGAATGGAAATTCGTGAAATTGACCAGGCCAAAGCCGCGGTGGCAGTGGCGGCGCGTGTCGCGGGTCAGTCTTCACATGATTCGGGGCCCGCGAGCGCCGGCACGCCCGCACGCGCTGCGGCAGCACCGAGTCACGGTCACATCGCCGTCGCAATGTGATCAAACACCTTCCTCGTTTACTCTGCAAATAACGCTCCATGGCTGGAATCGTCAAATCATCAAAGCCGAATGCGCCGAGGATCATTAAAACGGTCTCGCGCGATGGTGATGCCAATCAAGCTGCTGGCCGTGCGAACGTTACCGAGTTCAACCTCTCTGATTTAGCTGAACAGGGACGTGAGCAACTGCAACGCTGCCAACGACAAGTCGAAGCGATGCTGGAGGAAGCACGCCAGCAATCCGAGCATATAAAAACCGGTGCCCATGCGGCTGGATATGCGGAAGGTTGGCAGGCAGCGGAAAACGAGATTGAGGCACACGTTGACAGCCAAGCTGAACGGAAAGCCAAGACGCACGTTGAATCGCTGCACGCCGCCGTTGTGCAAATGACGCAGCAGTACGACGACTGGATGCAGCAATATGCCGACGCGTTAACGACAACCGCCATCGCGGCAGCTGAACAACTCACCCGTGCGAAGCTCACGCTGCCCGCAGGGGGCGTTCAAACGGAGACAGCGGAGCATTTGATCGTGCGGTGGGCGCGGGAAGCCTTGCACTGCACACGTTCGGCGAACCGGCTGACACTCGCTGTCCATCCCGACACACTCGCGCAGCTTGGCCCAGCTCTTCACGCACTGCTAGCCCATTCCGATCTGACTGAGAATTCGGAGGTCATCGCCAATGAGACGCTTCGGGTCGGCGACATTGTTGTCCGGCAAGATGGTGGCGAGATCCACGCGGGACTGGACGCTCAACTACAACGACTCGGTGAGCAATTGCGATGATGAACGTCCCCACGCTGTCACCACCACGACTGCCCGGCGCGGGTGCCACGGCGGCATCACTGCGGACGATGGTGGCGTTCCGGGTTCGCGGCCGAGTCACCGCGGTGACCGGTGACGCGGTCACGGTGCAGGGCATGATCGCGCCGCTCGGTGCAATCTGCGAACTCCAGCCCGCGGACGCTCCCCCCACGCTAGCCCGCGTGATCGGATTTGACCATAGCCGGCCGATCCTCGCTCCAATGGAAACGATCACGCGTCTGACAGCGGGTGATCACGTACAACTCGTCTCACACGCGGTGCCGCTCCGAGTTGGACCGGCACTCTGCGGACGTGTCGTCGATGCCTTTGGTCGTCCCATCGACGGACGCCCTTTGCCTGCCGATTTGACTCGAGTCGACACCGGGCAGACCGCTCCCGATTCGCTCAATCGACCGCCGATTGACGAACCCTTGCAAACCGGTGTGCGGGCGATCGACGCCATGCTGACCTGCGGCATCGGCCAGCGTCTCGGGATTTTTTCGGGCTCGGGTGTTGGCAAGAGTACGCTGCTCGGAATGCTCACCCGCGGTACCAATGCGGACCGTATCGTGATTGCGATGGTGGGCGAGCGAGGTCGCGAAGTTGGCGAATTCATCCAGCGAACGCTCGGCGACGAGGGAATGAAAAAGAGCGTGGTGGTGGTCGCTACCAGCGACAAACCTGCGGCGCAACGACTTTCCGCGGCGTGGACGGCGACCAGCATCGCGGAACAGTTTCGTGACGACGGCCACAACGTGCTGTTGCTTGTCGATAGTGTCACGCGATTTGCCATGGCGCAGCGAGAACTCGGCCTGGCTGCGGGCGAACCGCCGACGACCCGTGGGTACCCGCCGAGCGTTTTCAATCTGCTGCCCCAACTCGTCGAACGAGCCGGACGCACTAACAAAGGTTCCATCACCGCGTTCTACACCGTCCTCGTCGAAGGCGACGACCAAAATGAACCGATCGCCGACGCGATTCGCGGTTTGCTCGATGGACACATCGTGCTCAACCGGAGGCTCGCACAACGCGGCCATTTCCCACCGATCGATATCCCGCAAAGTGTGAGCCGGTTACAAAACCACTTGGTCAGTCCGGACGTCAACGCGGCCGTTTTGAAAATTCGCGAGCACATGGTGCAGTACGAGAACAGCGAGGACCTCATCTCGATCGGCGCCTACCGCAGTGGTACCGATCCACGTATCGACGCCGCGATCGCGATGCGGGACCCCATCAGCGAACTGCTGCGTCAACCCAGCGACGAGCAGACCCCACTGAGTGAATCGCAACAATCGATCGTGAGCTTGGCGTCGGAAAGCCCGCCAGGCGTGATTCAAAGCCAAACCTAGCCCGCAGGGCGACACAAGAACTGCCGCCCTCCGGGCCAATAACCTTTTATCCCGAACTGAGTTTCTGTGCCTTCCTTTCACTTTCGCTTCGACTCTCTACTGACCCTCCACCGTCGGCAACGAGACGAGTTCAGTCGCGAACTGGCCGAAACATATGAGGCGATTGACCGAGTCATGGAGCAGATCGCGGTCGTGCAACAGCAACGGGATCAGATACGCGTCGAGGCAACGGGGCGATTCGTTACATCCGCAGGTGGCATGACCCAAATTTCCGTCGATCGGCTCCGACACGAAGCACGCTACGACCGACAGCTTGCCGACGATCAAACCTCGCGAGGGTCTACCCGCGACCAACTCGAGGTCGAACTCGAACGACGACGCGGTCGCCTCGTCGACGCTGAAGCCGAAGTCAAACGGCTCGAACGACTGCGTGAGAAACAGGTCGCCGCGTACAATCAATTGCAACTGCATCGTGAGCAAGCGACCGCAGATGAACGGACGATCGCGCGGATGATCCATTCACGACGCTGAGTATAGTAGTGATCCGACGATCTTTCGTTTTCGGGTGAGCCGTTCTGACGCTAGCACGGTTTCGTCGTAATAACCGGGACTAGCGGGCTGTTAAAACGTTGGTCTTGACGAGGGAAAAAAGGGGAAAAAAGGGACAGGCATTTTTTGCATGACCGTTCCGCTCGAAGCCGTACGATAGAAGTGGGTGTGAGGGTATCGCGGCCTCGATGTACCTCCCATTGGAGTCAATGCGGAGCCGTCGGTCGACATATTTTTGGCGATGCCGATCGAGGATTATTTGGAGCGGCTGGATTGGAGGGCAGGGGGCCGACCGATCATGGCTCAGCCTCGACACTGCGACTTGGTATGAGTTAGCGAGCGACTTTGATCGATTGTTCTACCGCGTTGCCGGTTCTTTGGAGTGTGTGGAGTTGATGCGGCGTCATCGGACGCATCGCCGCGACCACCTTCGCCGCCGCGCCCGTGAGCTTCTAACGCCCACCGACTCGTCCGTCTCGCTCCCACTTGGGATACGGGACCTCGGGTGAAGTCGCCGATGGAGAGATGAGCGCCCGCCGTGCAAGCCGTCGATTTCTTCGCATAGGCGAGTTCGATCGGTGCCTTCCGAGAGCGTTTTGGAAAAAACCCACTGCCTACTCTGCAGGGCCGTCCGCGTGTAGCACTAGGGAAATGCTGTGTCCCTGGTCGTTCTATTCCTGTTCCCCGGCAACCGTCCGGACAAACCATGGATGAGCCCCCTTTTTTCGACGCGTTTTAATGACTGTCCAACGCTAATCCGAAACCAACTTCGCGAATAACTCGCGGTATGCATCGACCATTCGTTGCACTGAAAACTCTCGATTCATGCGTTCGTGATTTGCTGCACCGATGCGAGCGGCGAGGTCTGCATCGTCTAGGAAACGATTGACCTTCGCAATGAACTGTTCCTCGCTGCCGGGATCGAAGCCTTGATCGGGATCGTCACCGATCAATTCACGACTGCCTTCGACGCGGCTGCACACGACCGGTTTACCTCCCGCCATGGCTTCGAGTACCACGTTGGGCATCCCCTCGTAGTGACTCGGCAGCACCAGCACACGACTGGCCGCAATCAACGAGGCTACGTCGGCTCGCCAGTCAAGGACACGGACGCGGTCGCTCGGCACGCCGTCTGACCACTGCCGCAACTCCGCCGCGAGCGGTCCGCGTCCGACGATCACCAGTTTGCGATCCGAGCCCACGGGGGCGAAGCGATCGAGCGTCCGTTGCAGCAGCGCAATATTCTTCTGCGGATGCAGCCGACCGATAAACACTGCGACGCGGGCATCGGCGGGCCAGCCCAGACTCTGCCAATCCAGCGGCACCGCATTGGCAAACCGCCGCGTCTCGACCGCATTGCCGATCACGCTGAGACGGTCCGGCGAGATCGCGTATCGCTGCTGCGCAAACGCTTCGACGGCGGAGCTGACGCACACCACTTGATCGGCTCGCCGCAGGGCGTGTCCTTCGATACGAATTCGCAAGCGATTCGGATCCGCCACGCGTACCCCGGCAACCCACGGGCCGCGACAGCACGCGGGTGCCGCGTGCATGGTCAGCACGTTGGCGTGAAACAAAAAACTCTGACGCACCGCCGCCGGTCGTTGTTTCAACCAACGCCGCAGCCTGCGATAGACCGCCGCGACGTTGGTCACGCCACCGCCCTCGCCGCTGGTGACCTCGATGTCGCGACATTGCAACTCGGCAACCAAGGCATCACATCCTGGTGCTGGTAGTGATCCTAGCGAGAACACACGAACATCGTCACCACGTTGCTGCAGTCCGGTCGCTAAGAGCGTCAGCGCACGCTCGGCGCCACCCACGTCGAGTTCGGTGATGATCAAGTCAATTTGCAACGCTAACCCGCATTGAGCGCCTCGGAAATCCGCATCGTCTCATTGACCAGGTCATCCACTCGCCGCGCGATATCCTCGTCGGCCAATTGATCGCCTACAAAATCCACCCCGGTGGAATACACGAAACGCGGCACGATCAAGCATCGAAAATCCAACATCAGGCTATTGGCCAGCCCCATCGCGGACATGTAGCTGCCATGTCCGCCGGCGGCCAGCATCAAGGCAACGATCTTGCCCGTCCACGCTTTGCCGGTCAGCTCAACGGCGTTCTTGATCGCCGCATTGACATCAAAATTATAGACTGGCGACGCGACGAAGATCGATTCTGCCTCGCGGATCATTTCCGCCAACGCCTTGACTTCCGGGTCACCATACGCCGTCGCTCCATCACAGGGTGGCAAGACGCGCTGCGACAGATCAAACACTTCCACCTCGCGGCCCTGCGTTTGCAAACGCTGCGCAACCTCCCTTGCCAAGATACGGCTACGGCTGTTCGGATGGAGAGACGAACTGAGAATCAAATGCATGCTGTCAAACTGCGGCGGAGCCGGCGATCAAAAGGGGGTGTTAGGTGAAGAAGAATCGGGTCACGTGATAAAAAATCGGGGCCGCGAAGCAGATATTGTCGATCTGGTCGAGGATGCCCGCGTGCCCTTCGACGAGCGTGCCCGTATCCATCACGCCGCGGTCGCGTTTGATGGCGCTCATCGTCAACGTACCCACGCTGGCCATGATCGTCACGACCACACCCATCAGCAACGCTTCCCACCAAAAAAACGGCGTGGCCCAGCGCAGCAGCGCCGCGATCAATCCCGTCGTCATGACCGAGCCGACGACACCTTCCCAGGTTCGTGATGCGTTGATGTTCGGCGCGATCACGTGGATCCCAATCCAGCGACTCCAGACTCGTTCGAGGGTCAGGGAGAGCTGTGAAATCAGCACGAAAAACATCAGTAAATTCGTGTTGTCATGCCAAGGCGTGCCGTCGGTACGAACTAAATCGAGGTGCAAGAGTGCTGGCGCGTGCGAAAGACAATACACGCAGATCATCAGTCCGTACTGAATCTTGGCACAGCGTTCGAGGAACCGTTTGGCGTCTCCCGCGATCGCCGCCCGCGCGGGGATGAACAGGCTCGCGTACACCGGGATCATGATGCTGTAGAATTCGTAGTACGCGCTGCCCAGACCGATCAGGATGAACTGCAGTGGGTGAAAGATAAAGAACACCCAAAACAACGTGCGGTGGTCTCCCCGCCGCGTCGGCGTCATCGAGATAAACTCACGCAAGGCCCAAAACGAAGCCCCCGCGAAGATTACCACCAAAGTCGTGGGGCCGGCCAAGGTACCGATCACGAATACCCCGACCATGATCCACCAAACCCGCAATTTGGCCTGAAATCGCTTGACCAACGCCGCATCGGTTCCAGGCGCGTTGCCACGGCCCATCACCACACCGACGAGGGTCGCTATTGAAAGTGCCGTCAGAATGACGCCAATCAAAATGTAAGTGGTGAAGTCGGGCACGCGGAATCGTTTACCTAATACGAGGATGCGATTGGGAGGTCACCACTTAGGAAGGCGGGAACATCAAGTGGCGTAAGCTTCCAGCTTGCGATTCGAGTAACGCAAGCTGGAAGCTTACGCCACTTATCGTTCCGACGGTCCCTAGCCGGCGAGTTTCTTCACCACCGCGGCACCCATGGCTTCGCACGAAATCGCCTCGGCACCGCCTCTGGCCAAATCCGTCGTCCGAAGCCCGTCCGCCAAGACACCCGCCACGGCAGCTTCGATCGCTTCGGCTTCCGCATTCAACGACAACGAGTGGCGCAGCATCATCGCGGCGGCTAAGATCGTCGCGAGCGGATTGGCGATCCCCTTGCCTGCAATGTCCGGCGCACTTCCGTGGATCGGTTCGTAAAGCCCCGGTCCGGAGGCACCTAAAGAGGCACTCGGGAGCATCCCCAGTGACCCCGGCAACATCGACGCCTCGTCCGTCAAAATGTCGCCGAACAAGTTACCCGTCACCACGACATCAAAGTCGGCGGGGCGGTTGATCAGGTGCATCGCCATCGCATCAACGAGCACGACGTCATAGTTCACGTCGGGAAACTCTTCCGCCATGACTTCGGCCGCGACCCGCCGCCACAGCCGGCTCGGCTCGAGCACGTTGGCTTTGTCGACGCTCGTCAAGCGATTGGATCGCTCCCGGGCCGCCGCGGCGGCCATGCGAACGATCCGTTTGATTTCCCGCCGCGAATAAGTCATCGACTGGAACGCCGTCTCGTCCTCGCCCTCGCCGCTGCTGCCGGACTCGCCGAAGTAGACGCCACCGGTCAGTTCGCGGAAAAACAAAATATCCGTGCCCCGCACGATGTCCGCCCGCAGCGGGGAGGCATCGGCGAGTTCATCGAACAATTTGATGGGACGCAGATTGGCAAACAGTCCCAGTTCTTTGCGGATCCTTAGCAGTCCCGCTTCGGGACGCGTCTTGGCCGAGGGGTCGTCCCACTTGGGACCGCCGACCGCACCGAGCAGAATCGCTGATGCGCCGCGACACGCTTCCACCGTTTCAGGCGGCAGTGGGTCACCGGTTTCGTCGATCGCGATCCCGCCGATGCGATGCGTGCTGAATGTAAATTCGTGGCCGAAACGGTTGGCAATCGCTTCCAGAACATCGCGGGCTTGGGCGACGATTTCCGGTCCGATCCCGTCACCGGGCAGCAATACGATGGAATGTTTCATGGTCTCTGAGCCGACGGCGATAGCCGCGGGTTTTTTCGGTGTTTTCGAATAGGTGCTAGTTGGTGAACGATTTTGTCACACAGATTAGCGGAATCCAGCCCGGCACCCCAGGGTGCCACCGTGAGCGACTGTGCCCACGTCCTACTCTTCAAACTCCAATTCGATTCCGCCGAAAAATGATGCGCACAGATTGTACGCCAGTGCCATGATGAGCCCGCCAATGAATCCGACCACTCCATAGGCCACCGGTGCCAGCACCATCATGAATGTCGTCCCGACCAGACCCACTGCCAACTGGCTCCCAGTGCCATCGAATCCGCCGGTCGCGAGACTGATGACCCCCACTACAAGGAAAAAGGCGGCTGGGATCAAGCCTATTGCGGCGAACAGGGCTCCCTGCATCACCCCCAGCGAAAGTGGCTCGATCCGCTTGAGCTTCTTGGAATGTCGCTGGCCGCCGCTGTAGGCGGTGCCGCTCGTTGAAACCGTTGGGCTGCCGTAGGGATTGGCGGGAGGCATGCTCATGAAAAAATTCCTGTCAAGAGATATTGAACGCTTAGCCCAACGGCGCAGTGGGTCCGGTGGCGACTTCGGCTATCATAGCCGTATCGTAATTTCCGGTGGTATCGCTCCAGGCGATATCGGTTGCCGTGTCGTCTTCCTACAACCGCTCATTCCCGCCAGCCATTTCGTCGCGTCGGTCATGTATTGTCACATCCCGTTGCAATCTAGAATGGCAAGATCACGGCGGATCGCGATCAACCGCTCGACTATCACTGGGATCCAATACTCCTGGATCGGTAGTCGGTTTGGGGAACGCTGGATCGTCGACGGCATAGGCCTCGATCTCAAACGGATTTTCGCGATAGCCATCACGCCGGCGCGCGTACAGCCACAGGGAAATGCCGAGGTAGGCGGGCAAGAAGAACGGGCCCCAGATCGCGTACTGACGGACGTGTGCGCGTTCATGCAAACGTGTCGCGGCGAGTGCCTCACGATCACGCCCAAACACCACGTGCCCCATGGTCATGGCACGGGCGGGAACAATCATGCTCGCGAGCGCCCGCGAAACATGCCGCCCATGGACTTCGATCACGCCGTCGACACGTTCGAATCGTCCACCCAACAACAACCCGATCGCAATGCCGAGCAGCGTGTTCGGTGCCGCCCAAATGTAGCCGAGCGCGCGTGGAAAGTTGATCGACATACCTCAGGGAACTTGTCGGAGTTGCAGCGTGACAATGATGTTGGTATGTCGATACGTCGGGTTTCCAATCGGAACCAGAGGGGGGGCTTGGTTGAGCGTGGTCGGATCTCCCATATTAGAGACTGTTGCAGAAGTCGGTGTTCCAGTTCTTTCTGCCGCAATACAAGCCCGAAGCGATAGCGAGTGGAGACTGGTTTACCCTCGCTTGCGCGTCGGGCTATTATTGCAACAGTCTCTATTAGTAGGGTGAAGTGCCGAACCATTCGTCGGTGCAGAGCGAGTCGATGGCGAAGCATCAGGGCTGGTCATTGCGGCCGATTCGAAATTGGTCATTCATCATTTTTAATCAAACGGATTGTTGACGATATGGAATCATATCGATCCGACAACCGCCACGGTATCCAGTGGAGCGGGAACTTTCTAGAGTACCGGCATGAATGCCAGCCAAGTCCGACAGCAGTTGTTCCTCGAAGGGCCAATTGGTCGCGCGCTGCTGTCGCTGGCCGTTCCGATCATCTTCGGTCAGTTATTGCAGACCGCCTACCAGACGACGGACGCGTTTTGGGTCGGTCGCATTGGCGCCCACGCCGTCGCGGCGGTCTCGATCAGTTTCCCGGTAACGTTCCTCGTCATCGCCATTGGCGCGGGACTCGGCATTGCCGGAGCGACCTTGACGGCGCAGTACATGGGTGCCGGACGCCAGGACATGGTCAACCACGTCGCGGCGCAGACGATGATCATGGTCACGATTACCTCGATTGTGCTGGGGACTCTCGGGTTCATCGCGACGCCGTATCTGTTGACGCTGCTGGGGGTCGAAGCAGACGTTTACCGCGCGGCTCTTGGGTTCATGCGAGTCTCGTTCGTCGGGATTGTTTTCGTGTTTATCTACTCGATGTTTCAGGCGTTGATGCGGGGCGTTGGGCAAACGAAACTTCCGTTGTTTATTGTACTGGGCACGGTACTGCTGAATTTCGTTCTCGACCCCCTGTTTATCTTTGGATATTGGTTCGTGCCAGCGATGGACGTCAAGGGAGCGGCGTTGGCGACATTGGTTACGCAGGCCATTGCCGCGGCCATTGGAATGGGGGTTTTTCTCCGCGGCCGCAACGACATTCACCTGACGCTGAGCAATCTGAAGTTGGACCTGCAGTACGTCAAGCGAGCATTTTTCCTGGGCTTCCCCGGTTCGATCGAACTGTCCACGCGAGGGTTGAGCTTGATCGCGTTATCCTTTCTCGTCGCGAGTTTCGGCACCCAAACGCTCGCGTCTTACGGCATTGGTTCTAACGTGATCCAGGTCATTTTGATCCCGGCCATGGGATTGTCGATGGCGGTCTCGACACTGGTAGGACAGAACATCGGCGCGGGTAACTATGATCGGGCCGCACGGACGACCAAGCTGGGCGCGATCTGGGGTTTCATCATGCTCAGTTGCGTGGGTGTGCTCGCGTTTATCTTTGCGAATCACATTGTGAGTTTCTTCATTCCCGAAGATACGGCCGTCATCGCCGAGGGGGCGTACTTCATTCGCGTGATGTCTTTGGCTTGGGGCGGCATCGGGATTCAATTGTGCATCATCGCCGCGTTTCGCGCGTCGGGAAATATGCTCAATGCCATGGTGCTAGCGTTGGTATCACAGTGGATGATTCTGTTTCCACTGGCGTACATTTTGTCCAAGCACACAACACTCGGGGCGGAAGGTATTTGGTGGGCGTTTCCGACAACGAATATTCTCGTCGCGTTTGTGGCCGTTTGCTGGTTCGCGACGGGGAGTTGGCGAGACAAACGATTGACCGAAGACGATAAGGATATCCGTGACGTCACTCGGGAAACGTTGATCGAAGAGGGGATGCGATAGATTTTTTCGATCACCTATCCGAAAATTTAAAAAGGATCGTAGCTGCCGTCACCAGACGGCGGGAAAACCATAGTCCTCTCGATATTCGTTTTGTGGGCAGCCACCACGAACCACGCAATTTTCGCGGAGCGAAAAGCGACTATTCTTTTCCGCTCGATCCTCCGATTTCATCCCGGCGTGGGCGGGTGTGCAGTCGTGCCAACCCGCTGACGTACCGGTTACCATCGACGAAGAATCGCAGCGGAAGATCGGTGGCATGACGGATTCCGATCCGTGGTGATGCGATCACGTGTGGCCCGGCGCCATGTCTGGCGGTCAATCGCCATTCGTTTGAGCGGAGCACATCGACGCCGTCGCTGTCGCGATTGACCTGCATCGCTTGGCAGATCATGCCCGGACCGGAGGTGATCCGGCGACGGTGGGTGGTGCCGCGATTCCGCTGCATTCTCTCGATGCCCCACACCGGTTCGATCGCCCGGATCAGGATGGCCGATCCGATCCCGGCGTCCTGCGTGACAAGATTCAAACAGTATTGCGCGTGAATGGGATACACGTAGAGTGTTCCGGCGGCCGCGAACATCGAGGCATTGCTGGGCGTTGGCCCGCGCGAACTGTGACTGGCAGGATCGTTTTGAGCTAGGTAGGCCTCGGTTTCGACGATCCAGCCGCCGAGCCACACACCGTCGACATGATGGGCAAGGCCACAACCGAGCAGACCACGGGCAACCTCGACCGGGTCACGCCGAAAAAAGGCCGGGTCGATAAGCATCTCGGCGGAGGTTGGATTCATGGCGCGACAGCTACCGACAGCGGAAATTAGGTAAAGTCTAGCGGATGTGCGGACGATAACGATTGTGACGCCGGATTCTCATCCTTGAAATTCGGCGTGAGGCTGCGAATAACGGTGGGCATCCGCCGGGATCATTCGCCACTTCAAAATACCGCCCACGTGACACGGACGTCTGCGATGAATCACGCCGCTCAATCTCTTTTACTCGCTCTTTGCTTGTCCTTCACGGTCGGTTGTTGCGGGCCGATGTGGAATCATGGTGGCTTTGCGGGAGCCTGCTCCGGAGGCTGCAACGATGGATGCGGGGCCTGCGATGGGTGTGGTGAACTCTACGTCGATCCGTGGATCAACGATCCCGCCGACCGCTGCGACCCGTGCGACTCGTGCGGCAATTTTAACGGACAATCGTGTGGTAAGTGCCGCCCCGTGTTCGCGGGCATAAAAAGCCTGTGGGGCTATCGCTGTGACGATGGCCGTGGTGGCGCTTGTGAAAGTGGCTGCGATGCGGGTAGTTACGGCGGCGACGATTGCGGGTGTGGTGGTCAAGCCGCGCTGCCCCACCTCGGTCAGAGCATGGGCGGCTATCGCGAAGGCGAGCCAACCTACGCACTTGCCGAGGGCGAGACCCTCGTGGAATCGCACATGTCAGGCGAACCGTCATCGGTTCGGTCACGGAACGTACAACGCCCAACTCCAGCCCGCGTCATGCAGCCAAGCGGCACGGCGCGGCAAATTTTCCAACCACGTCGGCTGCACGAATCACGCCCGCTGGCGTATTGAGAAGCCAGCTAGCATGGCCGACAGCCCGCTGGCGGACTGCTGATTTAGTAACCCGACGCGTTAGCGAGGCGTACCACAAATTGCTGAAACGGTTTCCGAGCCCTTTCTTGGTGTCACGAGCTGTTATCGAGATGCGAGGTCATCGATGATGGTGTTGAGCGTGGCACTGGGCCGCATCGCTCGCGAGGCTGCCGCGTCGTCGGGGAAGTAGTAACCACCAATGTTCACGGCGACGCCTTGCGCCTCGTTCAGTTCACCGACAATCTTGGCTTCGTTGTCAGCCATCTGGCGTGCAATCGGCGTGAACCGTTCCTTCAATGCGGCATTGTCGTCCTGGGCCGCGAGTGCCTCGGCCCAGAACAAGGCGAGATAGAAATGGCTACCTCGATTGTCGAGTTCATGCACTTTGCGTGAAGGTGATTTGTTCTCTTCTAAAAAGCGATCCGTCGCCGCATCGAGAGTTTGTGCCAGCACCGCGAGCGCGCCGTTGCCGCTCTTTTGCGCCATATCCTCGAGCGAAACGGCGATCGCGAGGAACTCACCGAGCGAATCCCAACGCAAGTGATTTTCCGCTTCGAATTGCTGGACATGCTTGGGGGCTGATCCGCCCGCACCTGTTTCGAACATGCCACCACCGGCCAGCAAGGGGACGATCGATAGCATCTTCGCACTCGTGCCGAGTTCCAGAATCGGGAACAGGTCGGTGAGGTAATCTCGCAGTACGTTGCCGGTGACGGAAATGGAATCGAGCCCTTGGCGAGAGCGACGACAGGCGTGCAGCGTCGCCTCGACCGGCGCCAGGATCTGAATGTCGAGTCCGTTGGTGTCGTGCTGTTTCAGGTACGCGTGGACTTTGTTGATCAAGTTGTGGTCGTGGGCGCGGTTCACATCGAGCCAGAACACGGTAGCGGTGCCTGTAGCACGAGCACGCGTGACGGCCAACCGCACCCAATCGACAATCGCGATGTCCTTGGTTTGGCAGGCCCGCCACAGATCGCCGGCGGCGACGTGGTGGCTCAGCAGGGTCTTGCCAGCGGCATTGACGACGCGGACTTCGCCGGGCGAGGTGATTTCAAATGTCTTGTCGTGCGAACCGTATTCTTCCGCTTTCCTGGCCATCAAGCCGACGTTGGCCACGCTGCCCATCGTCGACACATCAAAAGCGCCGTTGGTTTGGCAGTCGTCGATCACGGCCTGATAGACGCCGGCATAGCTGCGGTCGGGGATCATCGCGATCGTGTCTTGCAGTTCCCCGTTCTTGTCCCACATCTTGCCGCCCGCCCGAATCGCCGCCGGCATCGAAGCATCGATAATCACGTCGCTGGGGACGTGCAGATTCGTGATGCCGCGATCCGAATTGACCATTGCCAGGCAGGGCAGTTCGGATTCAATGCGGGCCATCGTGGCCTCGACCGGGGCTCGCTCATCGGCGGGCAGTGACTCGATTTTGCTGAGCACTTGGCCGAGCCCTTGATTGGGATCGACACCAGCACGCTGGAGCGTGTCGCCGTATTTCTCGAACAAGTCCGCGTACAGAACGCTGACGACGTGGCCGAACAGAACTGGGTCGGAGACCTTCATCATCGTCGCTTTGAGGTGCAGCGACAGCAGCACGTCGTCGGCCTTGGCCGCTGCGGCGGTCTCGATCACGAAGGCTCGCAGTGCTTCTGGGCTGAGCACGGCGGTGTCAAAGACCTCGTCCTTTTCGACCGCAATCGCATCCTTCAGAACCGTCACGTCGCCGGAGTCCGACACGTGCTCGACGCGGAGTGTGTCGGCGGTCGGCATGACGACGGACTGTTCGCTGCCGTAGAAATCACCCTCGCTCATGTGAGCCACCCGCGTCTTTGACTGAGGCGACCAATCGCCCATGGAGTGTGGATGTTTTTGCGCGTACTTTTTGACGGGTGCCGCCACGCGGCGATCGGAGTTGCCTTCACGTAGGACGGGATTGACGGCGCTGCCGAGGATTTTAGCGTATGTCGCCCGAATGGCCTTGTCTTCGTCCGTCTTGGGGGCCGCTGGGAAATCGGGGACGTCGTAACCCTTGGCTTGCAGCTCCTTGATCGCCGCGGTGAGCTGTGGGATCGACGCACTGATATTGGGCAGTTTGATAATATTCGCGGCCGGATCGTTGACGAGCTTTCCGAGCTGGGCGAGGGCATCGGGCACGCGTTGATCTTCGGTCAATCGCTCAGGAAAACTCGCTAAAACTCGAGCCCCCAGCGAAATGTCGGAAGCTTCGAATCTCAGCCCCGAAGCCGCGGTGAAGGCACGCAAGATCGGCAGCAGCGAATGCGTCGCCAGGGCCGGGGCTTCATCGGTAATCGTGTATACAATCGTTGCCATGGAAATTTTCGCCGAAAAGGATGATGCTGCAAAGGGCACGTCGGTACGCGTCAAAGTGTGGTGAAAGCCTGTAGATTACGGGTAATTCTGTCAATGCCCTTGCGGATTTGTGCCCGTCGTCGCTTCAGAGATTTTTATGTGTGATTACTAACCCGAAGCGAGAGCGAAGGATGCTTTGGACTGCCTCGCTAACGCGTTTTGCAATTGCATTTTTCATTCTAGTGGCAAAGCCCCCGTTCGTTTACCTAGCCCAGGCCACCGCCCCGTCAGTTACGCACAACTATCCCGAATGGGATTACAGCCATTAGCCGGCTAATCGCTATAACGCCTTGGGACGTCGATTTAATTACTGCGTAGCGAAACTCGCCAAGAGTTTCGGGAATGCTGGAAAACGAAAGTCTTGGCGACTTCCGCTACAGGTGGATTCGTCAGTAATTAAATCGACGTCACTCGGCGTACCGGCATTTGTGTATAACCGACAGGCTTCGCCCTTAACGTGGATCCGCCCGCTAAGCAGATACTGGGAAATATTTCGGTGGAATCGACAATCATAACCCGACGCGTCAGCGAGGGATTCACGCCGCCATCCCTCGCTGACGCGTCGGGTTATGAAAACGTGGCACTCTGTGATGCGGAATGAATTACCCAAA
>JBDNIG010000454.1:0-3678 GCA_041688415.1 Rhodopirellula sp.
CCAGAGCGACTACTGGAACCAATTTCATAGCGAACGCAAGGCAAAAATCATGCTCGATACCCACCCTAACCAAACGCTTGTCGCAACCTACAATCCTCCAACCCTCGCTTGCTGACTGGCGGAACGCCGGTCACACCCTTTTCAAAGCCTACCCGGCGCCCACGTGGTCGGCAATCTTTATCGTCCGACGAACATCGACAAGCCGCTGCCAGCGGTACTCTATTTGTGTGGACATTCCAAAGGCAAAGTCAATGCTCCCTATCAAGCCAATCCACGCTGGTTTGCACAGCACGGATACGTGGCGTTGGTACTCGATCCGATCCAGCTCGGCGAATCACAGGGTTTTCACCACGGCACGTATCGTGACGAGCGTTGGGATTGGCCCAGTCGTGGCTACACTCCCGCGGGCACCGAAGTCTGGAACGCGATGCGGGCGTTGGATTACTTGGAAACTCGTGACGACGTCGATGCGGATCGCATGGGAGTGACCGGACTGAGCGGTGGTGGTGTCATCTCGTGGTGTCTCGGTGCTGCCGACACGCGAGTCAAAGTGGTCGTGCCGGTCTGCCAATCGGGAAGCATTGGTCAGGTTGTGAAGGATCGTGGAGTGCAGGGGCATTGTGATTGTGCGTTTTGGATCAACTACCATCGTTGGTGTTGGCCCGACATCGGCTCGCTGATCGCGCCCCGCGCGCTGCTGATCGCCTCGGGATCCGAGGACGTTCTCTGGAGACCCAATGGCTATCGCGACGTGGCCCAGCGAATCGGGCGGCAATACAACCTCCTCGCCGCCGGCGAGCAGTTTGAACTTGTTGAAGATCAAACACCGCACGGCTACACCCCGAAACTTCGCTTGGCCATCTTTACCTGGTTCAATCAACACTTGAAAGACGACCCCACCCCCGTCACCGAGGATATCACCGATTATGTCGAACCAGAACAGAATCTGCTCGTGTTCGGTGGGAAGCTGCCCAAGGACGACCAGATGCCTCACGTCGATAAGGTGCTGGTCCGACGCGGGACGCTTCCTGATCTGGATTCACCCACGTTGGCGACTGCGGATCAATGGATGCAGTACGCTGCCGACGCGCGGTCGAAGCTACTGAGCTCAACCTTTAAGAATTGTGCCGCCACTCCGCAGGGACCTGTGAGCGATCGAGCGGACGGTTCCGCTAGCGGTAGATCCTTTGGCACCTTGGAGTTTTTGTCTGCCGATGGCGTCGGCCTGGCGATCAAAACGACGCGGCCGGCGCAGTCAATCGAGCCACTCCCCACGCTAGTGTTCGCCATGCCTGCAGATGCCACGCGGACGTTCACGGGAGGTGGCTCGAGTCGTCCGCGACTGGCCGGTGCTCTCGCATCGGCTGCCGTTGAAGTACGTGGTTCCGGTGCGACCTCACTGGGAAAAGGCTATCTTTGGACGGCCCGTCGGACCTACCCGCTGCTCGGTCAAACACTCCCCGAGCGACAAGTCAGTGACTTGTTGGCTGCGATTGACGTGTTACAAAAGAAAACCGAATCGCTGGACCTGGTTCCCCCAAAGTCCGTGGCAGTCTCTGGCAAAGGCATGACGGCGCCCCTGGCGATCTATGCAAGTTTATTGAATCCAGACATCCAGGAGATCGTCCTTCAAGATTGTCCGGTGACGCATACCGATCCACACACACCGGAATTTCTCGGTATCTTAAGAATTGGCGATCTACCACACAATTTGGCATTAGCGTTCCCCAGAACGATTACGTTTGTCGGTCGGGTGCCAGCGGAGTTCGAGTGGACCAGGCGGCTGTACGAAAAGTATGGAGCCGGAGATCGCTTTCGACAGATCGACTCCGTTTCCCAGTGGAAACCACTTCCCTGATACCCGAATCCGTTCTCAATCAAACACGACAGGAAACGTTGAGATGAATGCTACAATGAGTGACCCGCCGTTCTCGAGGCTACTCGCACTCCTCGCGATAATTGTCATTTGGACAAGTTTTCGATCCGCGGTCGCGCAAGAGGCAGAAACGGCGCCGCCCAACATCATCCTATGCATGGCCGACGATCAAGGTTGGGGCGACGTGGGTTACTATGGCAAGTCGATCGCCAAGACACCGGTCCTGGATGAAATGGCGTCCGTCGGATTGCAATTCGATCGTTTCTATTCGGCTGCTCCGGTCTGTTCTCCGACCCGCGGCAGCGTACTGACGGGACGGAACCCGAACCGTTTCGGGTGCTTCGAGTGGGGGCATTCACTGCGGCCGCAGGAAGTCACGATTGCCGAAGCATTGCAGCAGGCCGGATATACGACCGGTCATTTCGGCAAATGGCATCTCGGTTCGGTCAACGCGCGCAGCGACGTCAGTCCCGGCGCTTCGGGCTTCGACCAGTGGTTTTCCAGCCCGAATTTTTATGACATTGATCCACTCATGAGCCGTAATGGGCAGGTCGTCCGCACCAAGGGCGAAGGTTCGGAGGTGACGGCGGCGGCCGCAATCGAGTTCATGCGTTCCTGTGCCGAAGACAAGCAACCGTTTCTGGCTGTCGTCTGGTTCGGTTCACCCCATAGTCCGCACGTCGCGACCAAGAAGGATCGTCAGTTGTACGCCGACCAACCGAAAGCGCTGCAGCATTACTACGGCGAGATCACCGCGATGGACCGCAGTATCGGTATGCTGCGCGACGAAATCAGGCAACTCAAAATCGACGCGAACACGGTGTTTTGGTACACGAGCGACAACGGACCGCAAGGCCCTAAGAATAGGAATCGCCCGGGTTCGTCGGGCGGACTGCGGGACCGCAAAGGCACGCTTTGGGAAGGCGGGATTCGCGTTCCCGCGATCATCGAATGGCCAGCGAGAATCCCGCAGCATCGTGTTACTTCGGTTCCTGCGAGTACGTGTGACATCTATCCCACTCTGCTGGATATCGTCAACGTCGATGTGGCCGACCAGCCAAAACCGCTCGATGGCATTAGCATTCTGCCATGGATCGACGGACAGACGGAGGTTCGTCCCAAGCCGATGGGATTCTGGGCGAACTTCGCCACCGGCCAGGGCGTGAAGAGCCCCGAGATCCTGGCAGAACTTGAACAGCAGCAAGCGTCTGGAGAGTCGACGCAGACGCTGCCCAACGACGCAGCGGACCGGCAGGCCCGCATCACCGATCAGTTGGATGTGTTTGCGAAGCGCGGGCTGATCGGGAACGCTGCTTGGATCGACAACCGCTACAAACTGCACCGCCGCTGGGATAAGACGACGGATGAGGTGGGCTACGAGCTGTACGATCTCGAGGCAGACGAAACCGAGTCACAGGACTTGGCTGACGACATGCCCGACCGCGTCGCCACGATGAAACAGCAACTCGAAGCCTGGCAGCAATCGGTAATCGGCAGCCTTCAGGGAGCAGACTATATCGCCCGCGTCGAACGAACGGGTCGGGATGGCGTCGGAGCGAGTGGGCATCGGAACGTAGGGGTCGGCGTACGACCGCCGGTCGGCGCACGACCGCCGGCGGCTGAAGCAGATATCGTCAGGACGGCACGGCAGTACATCGCTTCCACGACTAACTCGCGGACGGACCTGGAGAAGACTCTACGTCGTTATGACGGCCTCATTGAACCGGTCATCGAGAGTTTGATCGCCGCCGAGGAAAAGCGATTGGACGTCGAAACGGGCACAATCAGGGCGCAGCACTTCA
>JBDNIG010000455.1:0-11398 GCA_041688415.1 Rhodopirellula sp.
CATTTCCGCGGACGTCGGTTTCACAGGCTCGGTGTCGCTTGCCTCATCCACCGCGGTCGGCTCATCTTCCGGCTTGGGCTCTGACTTAGACTTGAGCTCAGGTTGATACTTCAGCGGATCGACCGGCGGTGCGACCGCATCGACGTCCACTCCAACAGGCACGACTTCGTAAAGCGCCGTCACTTGGTGGCCGGCACCGATCTCACCGGCGTCCTTGGTGTCATCATTAAAATCTTCCTTGGCGAGGAGACGGTTTTCGTAACCGATCAAACGATAGGCTGACACGACGGCGGGATTGAATTCAATCTGAATCTTCACGTCCTTGGCCACCGTCACGAGCGTCCCCGTCAACTGATTGGCGAGTACCTTTCTCGCCTCGGCGATCGTGTCGACCAACGCGTAGTTACCTTCGGCGTCGTTGGAGATCTTTTCCATCATCGCATCGTTGTGGTTGCCCATGCCGAAGCCGAGCACCGTCAGGTCGACGCCGGACTTCGCTTGCGTCCGTGCTTCACGTACGAGTGCGTCCGTACCGGTCATACCGACGTTGAAGTCACCGTCGCTGCACAGAATCACGCGGTTGACGCCGTCCTTGAGGAAGTGCTCGCGGGCGGTGTCGTAGGCGAGTTGCAGACCCGCACCTCCGTTCGTGCTGCCGCCCGATTGCAACTGCGTCAATGCCCGCACAATTCGCTGGCGTTCTTCGACGGGAGTCGAACCGAGCACCAAACCCGCTGAGCCGGCATAGACGACGATCGCAACGCGGTCGTCGTCTCGCAGTTCATCGAGCAACACCTTCAACCCTTCGATCACCAGAGGCAGTTTGTTGGGCTGGCTCATCGAGCCACTCGTATCGATCAAGAACACGAGATTGCACTGGGGGCGTTCTTCTTCGGTGAGTCTTTTCGCTTGCAAACCGACTCGCACGAGCTGATGTTCGGGGTTCCAGGGGCAGATCGTCGCGGTCATCGCGGCAGCGAATGGATCACTCGACTCGCCATCGGTTGCCGTGGGCCCGGTGTAGTCGTAATCGAAGTAATTGACCATTTCCTCGATCCGCACCGAGTCCGGTCGTGGCAACTGATTGCTCTGCAGGTAGCTGCGAACTTTCGCGTAACTCGCCGTATCGACATCGATCGAGAAGGTGCTCAGTGGATGTTCAGAAACCCTGCGGAAATCGTTTTCATCAAGCGGCGAGAACTTGTCACCAGGCGAGCCTGGGCCGGTGCCCTGGTCGGTCATCTCCGTCCCCGTCCCAATCGCCAATTTTTGCAGGGAGCCGCGACGAAGACTGCGTGTGTCCGTAGGCATGGCCCTGCCGCCTGTCAGCCCACTGCCGTGAGGTTTTGCCATTCCCGTGCCACCAGACGTACGGGCATCCATGCCATTCGACCTCGCGTCCATATCCAATCTTTCTGCCCTGCCCGCCGCTTCCACATTCTTCTTTGCGTCCGCACCGCGAGCACGAGCGGTAGGCGAACCAGGAGGCATTGCGCGACCCCGAGCGGCTTTTAACATTGGAGCGGGCGCCGCAGGTTCGGATCGTGCGATGTCTGAGAATTGCGATTCGGCGACCTCGGGGGCTTCGTGATCATCAACGACGTCGAAAGTTGAGCTCATGCGTGGGGCTAATTCCGGTTTGGGTAACGACTCGGCCGCACTCGGCTTGATCAAGTCCGATTGTGATTCAGCGGAGGTGGGGAGTTCGGGCGATGTTCGTTCCGAGATCGAATTGCTCGCCGTGCGAATCTTCGGCATCTGCCACAGCGGGAGTGCGACGGCCACGAACAAGATCGACGCCGCGATGGCCCACATTGTGATTCGCCGGCCTGAGTATCCCGATCCTGAACCGGTCCCTGGCGGCTGGGTGACTGCGGCTCCCGTGATCTGTTCGCGGCGTGCAGCATCGAGCGTCGAGGTCGGCATCGAAGCGTAAAAACCAGCGAGTTTTTCGGTGACACGGCGCGCCTCATCGACAGCACCCGCCAACTCGGGCTGCTGCTGCATTGCGGCTTCAAACTCAGCCGTTTCGGTGAGCGATAATTCGTTCATCACGTACGCCGTGATACGCGGATCGTCCCAAGGATTATTGGTAGTGGACATGTTCGTGAACCTATAAATATGATTGTTTTGTTCGGTGGTGACGTCGAGGCTCTAAGTGGCGTAAGCTTCCAGCTTGCGATTGAGAAAACGCAAGCTGGAAGCTTACGCCACGGCAAGGGGTCGTCAGTTGATGTTCTGGAGATCCTTGCGCAGCGACGTGACGGCTTGATGCAAATGAAAGCCGACGTTGGACGTGGTCAGGCCCGTGACGTCGGCGATCTCGCGGTAGCTCAGTCCGGCCTGCATGCGCAGTTGCAGGATTTCGCGTTGTTTCGGCGTCAGTTCGCAGAGCGAGTCCGCGACGCGGCGGTACTCTTCGCTCGCCTGGGCGGCGTCCGCGGGTGTCGGACCTGGGTCCATCACCATCGCTTCGGGAGCGTTGTCACCTGATTCACTGGAGTCTCGCCGCATGGCGAAACTTTGGGGCGTTTTTTTGCGTTGCATGTCAATCACTCGCGTTCGGCAGACGGTGAACAACCACGGTGCCAGGCGTGCAGCAAACTCGGCCAGAGTCGGTGGCTCGTCGCTGCCGGCGACCTGGCGTGCCTTCCGGCACAGCTTCAAGAACGTGTCCTGCACCGCGTCTTGGGCCGCGACCGGATCACGCAGCAGTCCAGACGCATACGCCAGCAGACTCCGCTGATGCTCGTCGACGGCCCGCACAATCAGCTCGCTTGGGTCCTCGGCTTCGTTTGCACCGCTGGCATCGCCGGCGTCACCGGAAACAGCTTTGGCCGCCATGGTGGTTCAACTCAGAAATGGGTAAGAATGGGAACCTATCGGGAAACCTCGAAGAACCCCGCGGCTAGTCGGTTGTTGATCGACTGAGCCGAGTCGCGCAAGCGGCCGGGTGAACGGTGTTACCCGGTGCCTCACGGCACTCGGCTCAGGGTTCTCGGATAGATTCTAAAAATGAGGCGAAACCGATCCGCCTACGAGTGACAACGTGTTTGCCATCCATTTATTAGCAGAAATCTATGACACCCGCCTACCGAATCGCCATCACGCCAACTGGGCATCTTCGTCTGATCTCGGGCACCGACGAGGATGTCGCGTTCGGGGTCGCGGCGGAATTGCCCGCGAAACTGGTCAAAGCGTTGGAAGATTCCACCGCGGCGGGACTGATTTACTTGGTCTCGTCCGCGGCCGACGTCCCGCTGCCAGCGTCGCTGCAGTTTTGGCGAGCTTTTGCAAACCGCTATTTCACGGCCCTGCGACGAAATAATTCGTCCGGTGGCGGTGACTGGCGTTCGCCTGAACCGCCCGACGCCGCCACGAGGGAGGAAATCCTGGCCGCGGCACCGCCCATGATCGGCTTGGAGAACGCCACGCCGGAGACGCTCGGCGAACTCTGGCAGCGACTCGATGAGCACGCGGCAGCGAAAGCGAAACGGCGCAAAGGTGGATTGGCCTCGTACTTGCGCTCACTGCGACCCGAATGGAATTTGCACGGACGCGTCACCTTTCATCTGGCTGAGAACAAGAAAAACCCCGAGCGTCCGTTCGCGTTTCTCGCGACGTACACGAGCAGCGAGGCGACCGGCGGAGCGCCGCGTCACGTTCCACTTTCCGAAGCGCTCAAAGCGTCGATCGCGAGTGGCAATTCCGAGCAGCTCGATGCCCTCCTCACGCCAGTCTCGCGGGCGGCCGACGCGTGTCCTTCGATCGCGAAACTGCTCGAGTCGAAAGCGTTGTTTTCACCCCAGGCTTGGGGGATTCCGCAGGCATTCGAGTTTTTCTCGAGCGTGCCGCAACTCGAGGAATCGGGAGTCGTCGTCCGCATTCCCGATTGGTGGAACGCCTCCCGACCGCCGCGACCGCAGGTCACCGTGCGTGTTGGCTCGAAGCAGCAATCGCGGTTCGGAAGTGAGTCTCTCGACCTAGGCGTCGACGTTACCGTCGATGGCCAGGCCCTCGATGATGACGAGCTCGCCCAATTGATGGCCGCTCGCGAGGGGATGACGCTGCTGCGAGGAAAATGGGTGCAAGTCGACGCGGATCACTTGCAATCGGCCCTGCAGCAATGGGAGGAGCTTCGCGATGCCCACGCCTCCGGGATTGGTTTCCTCGAAGGCATGAGATTGCTCGCGGGGGCGGCGATTACCGGTGAAGACGTGGATGAATCGGTGCAAGCCTGGACGCGCGTCGAGGCCGGAGATTGGCTCCGCGAGACGCTTGCGAAGCTGCGTAGTCCCGATGGCAGGGTCGACATCGCCGAGAACGGACGTTTGCAAGCAACCTTGCGTCCCTACCAGTCCGATGGCGTTGCCTGGCTGTACTTTGCGACACAACTGGGGCTCGGCGTTTGCCTCGCCGATGACATGGGACTGGGGAAAACAATTCAGGTCCTCGCCCTGCTACTGCGGATGAAGTACGCGGACGAAACCGAACCGAAAGCAAAGCAAAAGAAGCAGCGTGGAGCAACGACCAAGCCCAAGAAAAATAACGATGGGAAGCCTCAACAGGGGCAACCGAGTCTGTTGATTTTGCCAACGTCCTTGCTCGGCAATTGGCAGCGTGAAGTCGATCGGTTTGCCCCCGATCTGAAGATGCTCGTCGCCCATCGCAGTAGCCTCGACGCCGATATGCTCAAGAGAATCGCAGCCGATCCAACCAAGGAACTGGCTCCGTATGATCTCGTCGCAACCACCTACGGACTCGCACGCCGGCAAAAGTGGCTGACCGAGATGGACTGGAATCTCGTTATCTTGGACGAGGCGCAAGCGATCAAGAATTCCGGTGCAGCACAAACAAAAGCAATCAAGAAAATCCCAGCTCGTGGCCGCATTCTGTTGTCCGGCACACCGGTTGAAAATCATCTTGGTGATTTGTGGTCGCTATTTGATTTCTGTGCACCGGGATTGCTCGGTACGGCGACGGCGTTCAAGCGTTTTGTCAATACGAAAGACGAGGAGTCTCGCTCAAAAAGGCTTGCCAGTGTTCGCCAATTGATTCAGCCCTACGTGCTGCGGCGAATGAAAACGGACCCACGGATCGTGCCAGATCTGCCGCAAAAAACAGAGATGCGAGTCGACTGCGGGCTGACTCGCGTGCAGGCAGCTCTATACAAAATCGTTACCGACGACCTCGAGGATTCCCTGGCGGTGGCCAGTGGAATCCAGCGTCGTGGGATGGTGCTTAGCGCATTGATGCAGCTCAAACAGATCTGCAATCATCCGGCGCTGCACCTCAAACAGGCGACGTTTCCACCCGAGGATTCCGGCAAGTTTTCGCAGCTTCGTTCGATCGCGGAAACGTTGATCGAAAAACAGGAAAAAATGCTGGTGTTCACGCAATTTCAATCGATGTGCGACCCACTCGCCGATTTTCTTGCCAGCATTTTTGAACGAGACGGGTTGGTGCTTACGGGAAAAACCGCGACGAAGAAACGCAGCCAGTTGGTAAACGAGTTTCAAACTGAAACGGGGCCGCCGTTCTTCGTAATCTCGGTCAAAGCCGGTGGCACGGGGCTGAATCTCACGTCCGCCTCGCACGTGGTGCATTTCGATCGTTGGTGGAACCCGGCGGTGGAAGATCAAGCGACCGATCGGGCGTTTCGCATCGGCCAAAAACGCAATGTTCTCGTGCATAAATTTGTCTGTCGTGGTTCACTCGAAGAGAAAATTGATGATATGATTCGCGACAAGAAAGCACTCAGTCGGGAACTGTTCGGTAGCGACGGCAAAGATGAATTGCAATTGACCGAAATGAACGACGCTCAACTACTCGATTTCGTATCGCTCGATCTCAACAAAGTAGCGGAGTAGCCACGTTCGCCAGAACGTGGATTCCACTATCTGGCGACGGTGGCTACGTGTAGACGCACCTGATTATTTCATTTTTGTTTACTTGTCTTCCGGAAAATCTCCCCATGTCATGGCACCGCGGATTTGCACCCTATGTTCCCGTCGCCCAGCGGAAAGCTCGCGGCAAACAGGCGGCCGCGAAACGCATGAAGAAGGGTGAGAGTCTGCAGCCGATCATCATCGCAGGAAACAAAATCGCGACGACTTTCTGGGGCCAGAGCTGGTGTACGCATCTCGAAAAATACAGTGACTACGCCAATCGTCTGCCCCGCGGTCGCACCTACGCGCGAAACGGATCGATCGCGGACCTGCGGATCACGCGTGGTCAGATCACTGCGATGGTTTGTGGCTCGTCATTGTATGACATCAAGATTAAAATCACTCCGATGGACGACAGCGAATGGAACGCCATCTGTCGTGAGTGCGGTACGTCGATTCATTCGCTGATTGACCTCATGCGTGGGAAGCTTGGCGATGACGTGATCGGCCGCATGACGGATCCGAAACGCGGCATGTTTCCAGCGGGTAGCGAGATAAAAATGGGGTGCAATTGCCCCGACGGGGCTTCGCTCTGCAAACATCTCGCCGCCACGCTATACGGCGTTGGCAATCGGCTCGACGCGGCTCCCGAACTTCTTTTTTTGCTGCGTGGGGTGGATCAAAATGAACTGATCTCGCAAGCCATGGCGGCCGAGAACGCCACTTCCGCAATGGGCTTGGACAGTGACTCGGAACTCGCTGGCGAGGATCTCGGTGCGATCTTTGGCATCGAGATGGCCGAATCGGCACCCGCTGCGGTGGCAAAGCAGAATACGCGGAAACGGGCGAAAAAGAAGGTGGCGAAGAAAGCGGTGACGAAAAAAGCGAACAAAAAGAAAGCATCCGTCAAAAAACCGGTAAAGAAGAAATTGGTAAAGAAAAAATCCGCCAAGAAAAAGGCCACCCAACGCAAACCAGCCACTCCGCAAACCTTGAAGATCGTGTCGATCAAAAAGCGGGTGACCAAACCGGTTAAGAAACAATCGGCGACGCGGCAGACGGCGGAGAATCACACGGCGACCAAGCGGAAAGCGGGCAAGAAAAAGACGTCTTCAAGGAAAACGAAAAAGGCAGCGGCGGCGAAGGATATCGTGATCCGGCTGAATTAGCCGTTCTGAATTCGAAAAGCGAGTTGCTGCAATTCGCTGGCCAGGTCCACATTGATCACCGCCACCGCTGAGGAGACTCGCAGCGTGGTGGGGGCGAAGTTCAAGATCCCTTGAATCCCCAGCCCCACGACTTCAGTCGCCACGTCCATCGCCTGTTCGCTCGGCACAGCGAGGATCGCAAGTTCGGGTTTCAGTTCCTGCAAAACGGGTCTGAGCTGCGCCATCGGTAAAATCTTAGTGCTCCCGACGATGCGGTCGATCTTGCTCGCGTCGGTATCAAACGCGGCGGCCAGTGAAAATCCGAGCCGCTCGAACCCGCGGTAGCGCAGCAGGGCGTTGCCGAGGAAACCGACCCCGATCATCACCGCTTTCCAGTGCACGCCGCTACCCAAGACGACGCCGATGTGCTCGGCGAGTGAGGCGACGTCATAACCCACACCGCGGCGTCCCATCGATCCGATCGAGCTGAGATCCCGACGGACGACGGCGGCTGAGACGTTGACCATCGCCGCCAGATCACGACTGGTCGTCGACGTTTGTCCGGCGTCGAGCAGGCGTTGCAGCTCGCGATAGTAGAGACTCAGTCGTCCCACAGCGGGCGTCGACAAATCTGCGAGAGCGAATTCATCGGAACCACCTCCATTAGGGTTGCCAAGCGAGTTTGGTGGTTTCATGAAACAGGACTCTCTTAATGAGGGCGGCATAATATGAACAATCGGTAAAACCAGAACGGACGGTACGTTTGCCCTGCCCAGACGCCATATTTTACCTGGCCAGCCACGTTTCTTTGTTCCATTATTCATCCGCAGACGATGTAGTTTGTGCATCGGAATCATTTTCGCTATCCCACACGCCTTGTGCATGTGTAAGCGGCGGGTGATTGCAACTCGACCCTCCCGCTCTTGTAAGCGACCGACCGGCTTCAGTGTGGCCGACGGGCACCACGCGGACAAGAGAGACATCGGGGACGCAACGCGGTATTCACCGTTTTCGCTCCGCAGGAACTGGGTTGGTGAGAATGACTTGCGATGTTGATGGGCGATGCCGGGGGGTTCCGGCTGCCAGTGGAAAGCTAAGTCTTACGACGCTCCCATGCGTTGTTACTTGAGAGGAATGTGTTATGAAAAGGTTGTGGTTACTGCCCGCACTCGCGTTGATCGCGGTTGTGTCGGGTGCCAATGCTGCTCATGCTGCGTACTGCAGCACGATCAGTTACCAAGGCTGTAGCAGCTGTGGTGGCGGCTCGGTCGTTGCCGACGGCGGTGTTGTCGCAGACGGCGAAGTCGTTGTCGACGGCTCCGTTGCTGCCGCCGCTCCGGGTGCGGTCTTCAGCGAAGGGGCTGCTAGCGGTGGATCGTACACTGTGATGCGAACCGTTCGTGAAACCGTGATGGAGCAAGTCCAAGAGACTCGCCACCGCACGCGGAACGAAACGTACTACGTTGACCAAGTCGTCAATCGCACTCGCATGGTCCCTGAAACGGTCCAAAAAGAAGTGCAGTACACCGTCATGGTGCCAACGTACGAAACCCGTGAAAAGACGATCAACTACACGGTCAACAAACCCGTGTACGAAACTCGCTCGCGAGTGATCAACTACACGGTCAAGAAACCAGTGTACGAGACTCGTCAGAAGACGATCAACTACACGGTGATGAAGCCTGTTTACGAACAGCACGAACGTGTGATCAACTACACGGTCAAGAAACCAGTGTACGAGACTCGTACGAAGACGATCAACTACACCGTCAACAAGCCGGTTTATGAAACTCGTCAAAAGACGACCAACTATACGGTGATGAAACCCGTTTACGAAACTCGTACACGGAACATCAATTACACGGTCTACAACACCGTGCGTGAGAACAAAGTTCGCACCGAGAACTACACCGTCTGCGTTCCACAACAGTACACCAAGACCATCCAGGTCAAGGGTGGCCACTGGGACACGGTTACCGAAACAGTTCCCGGACCGATGATTCGTCGTACCGTGCGTGAGCCCGGCACGTGCCACTACGATCCCCGCACCTGCCGTACGGTATACTGCCCTGGCAAGTGCCGCGTGGAATGTGTTCAAGGTTGCCCCAAGACAATCTGCAAGAAAATCTGGGTTCCTACCTGTGAAGAACGAGAAATCACCTGCACGAGGTACGTGAAAGAATGCCGCACCCGCGAAATTCCTTACACCGTGTGCCGACGAGTTCCAGAATGCCGTACCAAGGTTTGCGAATACAAAGTTTGCAAGATGGTTCCAGAATGCCGCACGAAGACCTGCAACTACACCGTTTGCAAGATGGTCCCAGAGTGCCGCACGAAGACCTGCGAATACAAGGTTTGCAAGATGGTTTGCGAAAACCGTCAAAAGATCTGCAAGTACACGACTTGCAAGATGGTTCCCGAATGCCGCACGAAGACCCGCAACTACAAGGTTTGCAAGACGGTTTGTGAAAACCGTCAAAAGACCTGCAACTACACCGTGTGCAAGATGGTTCCCGAATGCCGCACCAAGGTTTGCAAGTACAAAGTTTGCAAGATGGTTCCCGAATGCCGCACCAAGACCGTGTGCCACACGGTATGCCGCAAAGAATGCTACCAAGAAACGATTCGCGTTGCCAAGTGCCGCAAAGTTTGCGAGCCCTACACCGTGACCAAGTGCGTTCCTCGCGTCATCTGCCGTCAAGTTCCCGTCACCGTTTGCTGCCCCACCCCTTGCTGCGGTGCAGCTAGCAACGGTTGCGATTCATGCGGATCGGCTTCGGATTGCGGTTGTGCAAACGACTGCTGCCAACCAGCTCCTCGCTGTGCTCCTCGTCAATCGCACCTGAAGGGCTTGCTGAACAAACTGTTCCAAAGCCGCAACTGCGGATGCTAGTCAGCCATCCTAGAGGATTGAGTAGTAAGCGAAGTCAAAACGGACGCTTTCCACGCTGAGTATCGCTTCCCCATAACGAATCCCACACACCGCGCCTGTTCGGATAACATTACGAATAACGAGCAGCCGGTGGGGGGATTCGGGCGGGGGGAACCGACTTCAAAGTGAGATGACGTCAGTACGCTAAATCGGGGCTGAGTTTCTTCAAAAGAGAGACTCACCCCGTTTTTTATGCGCCACTGCGTTTCAAAATCCCTCCGGATGCTCCGAACTGGCCTCCGGCATTGATCTCGCCGCCCTCGATTCTTTCACTTTCCGGGATCGCTCCTCCGCAAACGATGCGGAGCCGCCGATGATCCTTCGCCGAATCCATGTCGACGAGGTAATCGCATAGCGACGCATTTTGCCAGCGTTCGATATTCGATGATCATGCTGAGCATCGTCCCAGCATTCGATCAAGTGAGTCCGATGTCTGATGGATCAGTGCTTCTGGGTAATGCGGATAGGGATGGAAGTATTCGAACGTGACGTAACCTTCGTAGTTGATCTTGTCGAGTTCCTCCATCACGGCCGGCCAGTTCGTTGTCCCATCGAGTAGTGGCCGAAAAGTCTCCAACGAGTAGTCGGTGCCGTTCTTCGTGAATTCTTTAAAGTGAACATTCTGGATTCGCTTGCCCAGAATCGGGACCCAGTGTTCAGCAAACTGGAACATCGAAATATTGCCGGTGTCGTAGTGAACCTGAACCGCTTCGCTGCCGAAGCCGTCGACAAATTGATTCATTTCCATCGGAGTCATTAGAAACCCATTGAAGAAGATGTTTTCCATATTCAATGAGACTCCCGATGATTCTGCTTGACGCACCAGTTTCCCGACCGCGTCCTTCGCCCGGCGCAAACAGACATCATTGGCGACCGGTTCATGATCGTCGCGCCACGGGATGTGTACCGCACCTGGAACGACCAGTAAATTCTCCACTCCCATTTGGCTTGCGGCCTCGGCCATCAGTCCAGCCAACTCAATGCCGCGTTCTCGCTTGGCGGGATCATTGCTCGAAAGGGGATACGGCCAGAACAAAAAGCTACACAAGCCACTGATCTCAATCCCGACTTCATCGGCCATGTGTCGGATTGCGGCGAGCTGTTTGGTCGATGCCTTCGGAGAAAGATCGTTCTCCAGATCGTAGTTCAATTCGATGGCATCAAAACCCGCTCGTTTGGCTAGCTGCATGCACTCGCGCAGCGTCATGCGATCAGGATAGGGGAACGCCCACAAATTGATGGATTTCCGAAACGAGTATTCTTTCGAAGATTGGCGACGATCATCAGAGACTGTGCTTTCCGGAGAATTTTCCCCAGAATTCCCTTCCGATCCGACTGCCGAAGAAGCACCGCCGGCAACTGCGGCGGTCGCGATCCCACTCAACAAAGCATCTCGGCGCGACACACCGCGGTTCTGCCCAAAAGGTCCA
>JBDNIG010000456.1:0-4798 GCA_041688415.1 Rhodopirellula sp.
GCGAAGAACATGAGTGAACGCGTTAGCTGACCGAAGATCTCAGTAGGCTTGGGATGCACTGGATCCACCGCGAGGGAGGGGGCGGGTCACCGATTCCAACGTTTTATGCACTATCTTGTATGCCCCCTCACCCGAACGTCGCTGAAGGCTCCGTTCGACCTCTCCCCCAGCAAAGCTGGTGGAGAGGTGAGAGAAAAGCTGCGCAAGCGAATCACGTGTCAACCCCGAAGATTTATCAGCTCAGCACTAGCCCCGGTTGAACCGTGCTGGAATCGTGGCTGACGCCAAAACGCAGGATTGAGTGAAGTTCGAGCGGGTCAGCACGAGTGCCACTGTGTTTCCCTGGCGACCGTTTATTTGGATATTTTCTCACTCGACATACGAGATGGGTTAAAATGAGCACCTATACATTGGGCAGTTCAGGAACCCACCAGTAGCGTGACAATGACTCACCAACCAAACGAAAGCAACGCCTCGCGTTCCCGCGATACAGCAGACACCGCACCCTCCGCCGCCGAATTTTCGCACTCCCAGGCACAGCTCGCCGCTGAGTGCTGGCGGAGTCTACTCGGCAGTGATCATGTCATCACGGATGCGGTGAGATTGCAGGCTCATGGTCGAAATGCAATTGGTTCGAATAACCGCGCCAGCGTCCTGTTAAGACCACAACGGGCCAGTGACGTCCCCGAGATTGTCCGGATCGCGGCTCAGTTTCATGCGTCGCTGTTTCCGATCAGCACGGGAAACAACTGGGGTTACGGTGCCAGCAGCCCAGCGATTGACGGTGCGGTGATTCTTGATCTCTCAGCTCTGCAGGCGATCAAGTTCGTTGATCGCGAACTCGGCGTCGTCGAACTCGAACCCGGCGTCACGCAGGGGATGCTGCACCAATTCCTAATTTCGCAGGGCAACGAGTGGCTAACGCCGGTGCATGGGGGTGGTCCCGATTGCTCGATCCTCGGCAATGCACTCGAGCGAGGTTACGGCCTGACGCCGACGACGGACCACTTTGAGGCGCTTACGTCTCTGGAGGCCGTACTCGCCGACGGCACTATCTACCACTCCGCATTTCATGCCTTGGGCGCACCTTTGATCGGTGCATGCCATCGATGGGGCATTGGCCCCTACGTCGAAGGGCTGTTCAGCCAGGGGAACTTCGGCATTGTCACGAAGGCGACGTTCGCTCTTCGCCGCCGCGCCGAGCACACGGAAGTGTTCTTCCTACGACTGCGAAATGAATCGGAATTCGGCGAGGCGGTTGAGTCCATCCGCGACATACTCAGCGATATGCCAGCGATCATCGCGGGGATCAACCTCATGAACGATCGCCGCATGCTATCGATGTCGCGCCCGTACCCGCGCGACCGCGTCAGCGAGGGCCAAATCATGGATGACAAACTCTGTCGCTCCTTGACCGAAGAGGCGGGAATCAGCCAGTGGACGCTTGCGGGCGTCATCCACTGTCGCCGATCCATGCGACGCGCCGTCCGACAATCGCTCGCTCAGTTGCTCCCCGCATCGACGCGGCGCCCGCTGCACCTGAATCGCCGACGCCGTCGATTCGCCCGAAATGCGCTTCGTTGGACCCCGGTCCCAGCGGCGGGAATGATCCGTCAGTTGGAATCCATCGATGCCCTTCTCGATCTCGCAGACGGCGTCCCGCGCCGGGTCGCCCTCCCGCTCGCGTATTGGCTGCGCGGTGGGCAAGTCGACAAAGACGCATCGCTCAATCCAGCTCAGGATGGATGTGGATTGATCTGGTACAGTCCGCTGGTCCCCATGAAGCGAGACATCGCCACTGACTTCGTCAACATGGCGCGTCGCGTCTGCGCCGCCCATGGCATCGAGCCGTTGATCACTCTCACCAGCATCTCGGCGAGACTGTTTGACTCAACGGTGCCGATCCTGTTTCGTCCCGAGCAACCTGGCGCGACCGAGCGCGCCCACGCGTGTTATGACGCCCTGGTTGCGGAGGGTCGTGAAATTGGCTGCTTGCCCTACCGGTTGAGCCACCAATCGACCGCTGCTGCTCTGGGAGATGCCGCTCCGGGGCACTTCGACATCATCGATCAGCTCGGTCGTCATTTCGACCCTCACCAGATCATTTCCCCTGGGCGCTACCGTGCAAGCGCAACTGATGAAGGTTAACAGCCAAAAAAACAAAAAAACGACCGTCAAACTAAAAGCTTGACGACCGTTTTGTTAACTCTACGTGGTCGACCGAACAACCATAGCAATTACGCTTGGCGGCGTCGGCGACGATGGCTCACCAATCCCGCAACGCCAACGGCACCGAAGATCAGTGCCGACATCGGTTCGGGAACCGCTCCAGCCGATGCTTGGGTGGAGTACTGGACCACAAAGTCAGCGGTGTCGCCAGCTTTGAACCCGAGCCCTACACTGTTCAGCGTGCCTACGAATTGATAAGAATCGTTCACAGTCGTGTTAAGGACCTGATTGATCTCGACAGGCGCGAACTGATCGTTAGCAGTGCCTCCGCCAGGACGTGTACGTGTTAAAGTAGTTTGGAAACCACTCACCATGTCCACAACGTAGTTAACCGGCGGTGGCACAATGGAAGCAGTCAGATCCAACGAAAAGTCAGCAATGTAGCGATAGATGCCGTTGGTGTTGATGCCCGTGTTTGAAATGCTTGCCTTCGCGGTAAGGCTCGACGTCGTGTTGGTCAACGAAGATAGCCCGGCGTTATCGATTTGGGTACTCGACACTAGTTGCGAGATGCCACCAGCGGCGATTGGCGCCCCCGGAACCGGAGGAAGAACGTCAACCAGCACGCCGCTGCCATCGGTGTCCGACAACGAATAGCTGGGATTGGCCCCGGCAGGAAGTCCGGTGACGAACGCAGAATTATCCGATGGGCCACCGCCCGGAGCATTACTCACATACGCAATCGGATTATCAGCCGTTGGTTGAGCTAGGAACTCAACACTCGGCGTTCCGGTAAGGCTCGCATACGTAGTGCTGCTGTAAGTTGGTACGCCACCCGAAAAGTCATCCGTGTTCGCGGTCCGCCAAGTCGTCCCACCATCGGTGGAGACTTGAATTTTTTGATTAGTGATTTCGAGCAATGAGCTCCCCAAAACCCCAGCCTGAACCGGGGTTGCGATGCACAGCAGTGCCATCGCAGCAACAAATTTCTTCAACATTTTCTTTTCCTTCTAAAACCTTAAAACATAAATCGAAACGTCTATCAACAAAAATTGGAGACAGATTTCGAGCTAGGCAGGCTTCAGAAGATCACTCAACAGTGGATCGATTGGCAGCACAGAATTAGCCAATCGCACACGCCAAAGCAGGGGCATCGCGACCGGGGCATCGCCATCGCAGCAAGCCAAAGCGTTAGACGAAGATGTCGAGACAGAAGAAACCACCGTCGCCGACATGCCGCTCGTCGCACCCTGTTCAATCGACACGGGCACGCTGCCCTCATCCGGCACCGGCAACATCGCATCAGACGCTGTCGCCACGATCGCCGGGGTGCTCGCATGATCAACGATGATCCCTGCCGAAGCACAATGGGCTCCGATGGCAAATAGAATCACGGCGAGGAGGAGACGAGTGAACATGACGTTATTTATAGGCGTCCATGCGAGGGGTGTCAACTGGAATCACGCAAAAATCTGAAAAAGATTTTTCAAATATGGGAACCGTGAGTGTTTCGCTACTCCGCTTCCGTTTCGCGACGCAATTCGGCGAGCCGAGACACGATTTCGGGTTCTTCTTTCAGATCGGCAAGTTGCTGGAGTTCGGTTTCGATCAAACGCCAGTCCAACAGTTGCCCGCTGCGAATGATCACACCGCGAATGTCTTGCCAGTCTCTAGATCGGTTGGCAAACGCCTTCAAAACCACCAAATCACTCGGTTCACAGATTCGCAGCGAAATACGGTCGGTGTAACGCCTCGGTCGCGAACGCGAAATGGCCTGCTCTTCGTACGGAAGGCCGGACAAGGAAACATCGAAGGGAACCTCATTTTGCGACTGGCCCAGCACCACGCGGTTCAACTTGGCAAACTGCGTGGCATCTTCTCCTGCATCCGATGCGCCGCTTCGAACAATTCCAGTAAATCAAATTCAACCATCGGTAGGATTGTCGCCAGTTCGAGCCGAATCTTTTTGGGTCTGCTTGATGCTGTTCAATAGATGCAAACGCGTAAACCACGCCTGCATGGTGACCATGCCATTAAGGTGCGGGTTTCTTTCAAACACACGCACCACGCCGGCGACTCGGGCACCCTTGCCGCGTCGTTGACGCAGTTCTTCATCCCGGATCGCCTGCAGCTTCGGCCCAGCGGCTTTCCAGGTTGCCGCCCACGCGAGTTCTTGTTCAGTTGGCATCAGATGTAAGTATCCCGCGAATGAATCGTTGAACGACACATGGTAAGCCGCCAGTCCGCAAAAAGCCAACGGATCGTGGGCGTGAACGATGATTTCGTATACGTGGGTTCTGGTGTTTCCAAAATGAGCCGTTTTGGCGCTAGCCACGGTTATTTCAGGGATTGAATACTCATCGACAGACGCTTCGTTCGACTTTCGTGCTCTTTTCATGCGCGACGAATGTGGCGTGGGTTTTTTGCCACGAATAACACGAATCGTCACGAATGGGAAAGAGTCTGATTCGTGCGAATTCGTGGTATCCGTGGCCAACGAATGTAGCGGAAGTCGCCAAGACTTTCGGTTTTCCTAAGCGACAACGAAAAAAAAATCGAGTCGCTGGACTCGCCAGAGTTCAGAACACACTTTCCTATCTGACAGGATGAACATGATTGACAGGACGCA
>JBDNIG010000061.1:0-12597 GCA_041688415.1 Rhodopirellula sp.
TTGATCGCCCTCCCGAATTTCCAGTTCGAGCGTCGGCCAGCACGAATCGGTCAAAAACGCTCGGTAGTCCGATGCATCGATCGGTGGACTGCTTCCCAGATCACGACCGGCGCGGTGGGCGTTGTAGAGTCGGACTCGCGATTCATCCACCACGGGCGTTTGCCACGTTAAGGTAAGTTTTTTTTCCGCCCGACGGAGCACACGTTTAAACGAACTGCGGAGCAGAAACGTGGAGGCGTCCACACGAGTCGGCTCACACGCGTGGCAGGGAGCACATCGGGTGTAATACAGCATCGATCCACTGCGGCGGAGTCCCCCCGCCAACAGCCGATCGACGTCTTCGCCATTGAGTGGCGTCACCGGGTAGAGCAGCGGCATCCGCGCGGTCAGTGAGTCGATATAGGGACATGGGGAAGGACTGTCTTGCACCTGCAGCAATCGGTCGCGAACCGGCAATGCTTGGGACGGAAATTCGTCAGTGGAACGTGACATCGCTTTACTGCACCAATCCTTCGGTGACCTGCAGGAAGACGTCCTCCAGACTCTTGCGGTGAGAGGCGACTTCCGCGACGGCGAAATTCTGCTCAACCAACCACGCGACCAACTCGGACTGGTCACGCACGTCGCCGGCAAACCCAAACCGAAGCAGCTCGCCGTCGACGATGGGTTCACCCAGAACATGGGATGCGGGGGATGCGGAGTCGGTATCCTGATGTGCTGACGTGAGCAGCGCGGCAGCGTCAATGGCTCGGTCGAGAATCCGCACGGTCAGTTCGCGAGTTTGATCTCGTTGAAGCTGAATCTCATCGACGCTGCCGGTGGCCAGCAATTGACCTTGTTCAATGATCCCGACGGCATCGCACATTTCCGCCAGTTCGGTCAAGATGTGGCTGCTGATCAAGATCGTTTTGCCACGATCGGCTAGCTCACGAATCATCTTGCGTAGTTGAATCCGAGCTCGTGGATCGAGCCCCGCTGCTGGCTCGTCGAGAATCATCACGGCTGGATCATGCACGAGCGCGCGGCCCAAACACAGCCGCTGCTTCATTCCTTTGGACAACCCGCGAATCGATTTGTCCTTCATACCGATCGTGCCGGTGAACTCCAGCACCCACTTCAGTCGCTGCGTTCGCTGCCGGCCGACCAACCCGTACGCACGGGCGAAGAAGTCCAGATATTCTTCGCAGTTCACGTCGCGATAGGTGCCGAAGGAATCCGGCATGAACCCTAGCCGCCGCCGCACCAGCTCGGGATCATTGACAACCGAAAATCCGTCGATAAATGCGTCACCGTAACTCGGTAAATCGAGCGTCGAGAGTATCCGCATCGAAGTCGTCTTGCCCGCTCCATTGGGTCCGATGAACCCGAACACGTGACCACGAGCGACACTGAAGGAAATGTCGTGAACCGCTTTCGTCTTCCCAAAATAGCGGTATAGACGGCGAAGTTCGATGCAGTCATTGCCGCTCGTGTGCACGTTCATGGCAACGATCCGATCACGTAATGAATACTGTCGGTGACCTCGGCGCCAGGAATCGCCACCGCGTCGGCGGTCAGACCGGTGAGCCCGAGGAAACTGTTGGCGGGCAAATCGGATTGCAACTGCATCCGCTGTTGGAGCTCAAATTCAAAAACACCTTCGTTCGGCCTGGTCGTGCTATCGAGCGTCGATAGCTGTTGAGCAAGCAAATCGGTGGTGTCATATTGTTGGTTCATCTTCTGACCCGACGAGTTCTGGCGCTGCCCCACGACGTTGCTAACCAACCATTGCCGTTTGTACATTTCGCCCATTCGTTTGGATGCCATCTCACGGCTAATACGATTAGCTTGGACGGTCGTGCCAGCGGCCAATTCTTCCACAAAAAAGTATTGCTTTTGCGAGTCGCAGATCAGCAGTTCCTGTACCGGCGTTTTCGTCTCGCTGGAGACCATGATTGATTCCGGTCCCGAGAATGGAGTTCCATCTTCAAATTGTTTCGCCACCGGATTTCGCGAAACCGATGCGCCGGTGTCGGCCTGCACGCGGATGCGGCCCCAACCGTTGCTGGGATGATGAACGACGAATTGACGCTGCTGACGACTCGGTAGAAAATCACGACTCATCCGCACCCCTTCCGACGTCGCCGTCACGAGCCCCCGTGATTCGAAATACTCTCCGACTCGCTACCCCCCGCTACGATTTTGGTTGTCCGGATAAAGCGTGATCTCGGCATCCGGCCTGAATTCCAAACCATCGGCGGGCCGAATACCGGCAAAATAAGTGCTCCGCGTACGTGTGAACGCGTCGCCGGTCGCACCATCGACCCAGGTGATTTGACGACTTCGCACGCGGATCCCGAAGCCGTCTGAAATGACACCGTAACCGAGCATGGCCCCGGTCGTCGCCAGCGCCAGCGCCGGAGCGATGGCAAACATCAGGTAACTGCGTCCCGCTTTGGCGGTTTTTCGATACGCTACCGGCCCCACCAAAATCACGAACAGGCCAAGCAGTCCCATGAACGTATAAACCGGCGGCTGAGCCACACCCGGGATTACCCACTGGAAAAAACGCTGGCTACCGAGAATCGGCTCGGCACCATTGCGGGTCAGACGCGGACGACGCCAACTCATCAATTCGGAAACGGCTGCCCACTGCAGAATTTGCACCGGTTCGTCGTCGATACGTGGCCCCAGGTAAACTACCATTCCCGCGATATCATCGCGGCGACGCACGCCCGACGGCCCGGTCGCTCGCGAGATCGGATACTGCTGGAGCGATTGCCGAATCATTTGAGCCCCCTCCGGGAACCAAGCCTGCCAAGCTTTAAAATCACCGGTAGAGAGACCGAGGTAAGGATTTTGGTTTGCGAACGTCTGCTCATCCATTTTTGAATAAGCTTCAAGTTCCGTGGCCGTTCCCGACTGCGTCACCGATTCCAGGAACTCATCCGTTGGAGCAGCGTCTGACTTCGGTCCACTGGCATTTACTGGTTTTGGCGACGCGTCTCGCACAATCATCACCCCACCGGCATGTACCCAGTCGCGAAGAGCGATCGCGGCGGGGGAATTGGACGTTTCAACGACCTCCCAATCCGTGCGGTGAATCAGGATCGCGTCGTAGGGACGCAGGGCCCGCCAATCCAAAGGCATATTGTCCAGCGTCGCCGTCGGAAAACGATTGTACTGGTCATTCCCCAGCACGCGGTCGCCGATCTGTGCCCACCGCTGAGGGGTGCTCGCTACCGTAAACGGCTTGGGATTGTTTAATAGTGACCAGAACTGCAACGATTCTTGCCGGACAGCTTCATCGGCATCCGACTCGATCCATAACGCTCGCCAAGCGTTCTGCTGGGTTTCATCACGATAGACCGCATAATCTGGATCAACGAGTGGTTGTCCAAATGTCGCGTCACCGTCGGGCACCGATCGACCATCCTCGAATAGTTCCACACGGTACAGGTTGCCGAAAGACGTCTTTGGGACGTGACGAGCGAAACGAATTCGGTCGACGCCCTGAGGGATTTGCAGCGGTAGTGAAACACGAACGCTCGACTGAGGTGGTGAGTGACCTGATGCCATCGGAGTCAGACGCACTTCTAGTTGGTGCTCCGCCGTCGTCGGCCCGCCCGTGACTGCGAACTCCAGTTCAATCCGCATGGTATCGGCGGTCGATTGCGACGACGCACGGATGCGGAGGGTCCATCCGAGTGAGTTGATCGCAGCGGTCGGCAGACGCACTTCCTGGCCGCTTGCCTCGTCGAGAAAACGTGGAACAGTGATTGAGTCACCCGCTCCGGGCGATTGAGCTCGCACGGTACCGGTCGCGATAATCGCCAGCAAGACGACGCCGGTCAAACAACGCAGGTCTCGTATCGTCCTGCTGCGGAACTCGCGTCGATCCATGATCAGAGTTCTCGTTCACGCGGCTTGAGCAATTGAGGCGGTAGCTGATCTTTCGCAAACGGATTACCTTCCCGCGCGTTATCGAACTCGCCAATCACGAGCCTCGCCGTCAGCCATGAAATCAAAAAGGCACCTGCGGCGAACAGAAAGAAAATGCCTAACATCGCGATACCCACCATGACCGCTTTCGCGAACGTTGCGCCGTCACCGGCGGCGCGAGCGAGGGCCGCTATCAAGGCCGCCATCACCGTCCACAGCATCATCGCACGAAACGAAATTCGCGGCAGCACGCGACTGCGAACAATCGGCAGCATCGACGATGGTGAGGTCGGCGGCAAAGCCGCGGTCGGTGGCGAGGAGACGGTCGGTGGCATAATACGGTGAAAAGGTTAAGGTTCGATTCAAAAATCCTGCCCGACGTCGCTAGCCGCAGGTTCTCAGAGATACGATGCGAATCGCATCCCCGGTCGATGCGGAGCGGCGAAATGCAGTTACTCCCGAGGGCGATGGGTTTCGAACATCGATTGCGTACTCTGTTGTAACTCCTTCAGCTCTCGCAATGTTTTCACCGTTTTACGATACAGGCTTTCCTGCGATCGAATCCGCTTTTGTTTCTTGCCCGCAACGATCCTCTCGTAGGATCCGTCGCTCTGCATCGCCCACGCGTTCTGGTTGTCGCGGAAGTATAACTGTAACGTTTCTCGTAGCCGCCGGCGAATCGCTGGATCGTTGACGGGTACCAGCAGCTCGATACGTCGGTCGAGATTGCGTGGCATCCAGTCCGCACTGCTGATGAAAATTTGCGGATCTCCGCCATGCCGAAAGTACATCACACGTGCATGCTCCAAGAATCGATCCACGATCGAGACGACCTGGATCGATTCGCTCAGTCCCGGGATCCCCGGTCGCAGACAACACACGCCACGGACGTTGAGTTGAATTTTCACCCCCGCTTGGCTGGCCTCGTAAAGGGTATCGATGACCTCCTTGTCGACGAGCGCATTGAGTTTGACCATGATTTGAGCCTTTTGCTCTTGACGCGAGCGTTCGGTCTCACCGCGGATGAGTTCCAGAATCGTACGGCGGAGCGTCAGCGGCGCGATCGCGAGCTGTTGCAGTGGCTGTGGGTGACTCGAACCGGTCACGGCATTGAAAAACATGGTCGCGTCCGAGCCGAGCGTCTCGTCTTTGGTGAGGATTGAAACGTCACCGTAGAGATTCGCGGTCACCTCGTTGTAGTTGCCGGTTCCAAAATGCACGTAGCGAACGAGCCCGTGCGGTTCCCGGCGAACGATGATGCAGACTTTCGCGTGCGTCTTTAATCCGCGGATGCCGTAAATCACCTGCACACCAGACTGTTCCATCTCCCGCGCCCATTCAATGTTACGAGCTTCATCGAAGCGCGCTTTCAGTTCGACGATCGCAGTGACGTACTTCCCTCGTTCCGCCGCTCGTTTGAGCGCCGCAACGATCGGACTGTCACGGCTGGTACGGTACAAGATCTGTTTTACCGCCAACACGTCCGGATCGATCGCGGCTTCTTCGATCAAACGCACCACTGGGTCAAAAGTTTCGTACGGGTGCTGCAACATGATGTCTCCGGCTGCGATCGATGCGAACATCGTTTCGCCTGGATCAACGGCGGGGCTGCGCTGCGGGGGCCAAGCTTCGTCACGCAGCCCATCGAACCCTTTGACGCCATGCAGACCGAACAGGTGGGTCAAGTCCAATGGACCGTCGATGCGAAAAACATAGTGCGGATCAACATAAAAACTCTCCGTCAGGTAGTTGCGGATTTCATCACTCGCAGTCGCGTCCATTTCCAGTCGCACGACATCGGAGAGACGCCGACTCTCGAGCACCTCCTCCATGCCGCCGAGTAAATCGCCGGCCCCATCTTCACGCAGTTCGATGTCCGCATTGCGAGTGATGCGAAATGGTTTGCACTGCACGACTTCGCGTCCGGGGAAAAACTCATCGACAAAATGCGAGACGAGATCTTCGAGCAGCACGTAGCTAAAGCTCGATTCTTGAGTAACCGGAGGACCGTCGCTGGAAACGTCACCGGGCAACTCGGTCGTGTGTTTGTCGGTCGGCAGCGGCACGATTCTTGGAAGGGTGCGACCGAGCGGGATGACCGCGAACTGCGGCTCGTCCGGGGGCGTTTGCTCGTCCGCGACCGATTCGCTGACCGGCAGGTTCTGAGGTACCAACTCGGCAACTCCTCGGAGCTGGACGCAGAGGTGGATGCCGAGTCCGGGGAGCATTGGAAATCGTCGATCATGCAATGCTTGAGGTGACAGTACCGCGACGACGTCACCGTGAAAATGCCGTTCGGCCACTCCTTGCAGTCGCTCGCTACAGTGCTCCAGGTCCACTCGCGTGATGTGGTGCTCGGCGAGTTGTGGTTGGAGATCGTTGAGCAAGATATTGTATTGGCGACTGACGTGACGATGACATCGGTTGGCGACCGCCTGCAATTGCTCGCTGGCGGTCAAGCCCGACGGGTCGCGGCGCCCGCCGGCACCCTGTTCCTGTAGCTTCAAACTGCCGACCCGCACCATCACAAACTCGTCGAGATTCGAAGCGGTGATGGCGAGAAATTTGGCCCGTTCCAACAGATGCACGCGGGCATCATCGGCCTGATCAAGAACGCGAGAATTGAACTCGAGCCACGCCAGCTCGCGGTTGAGGTAACGTGGTTCCACGGCGGCATTGGACGATGGCACGAAGGTAGCTCAATTCAAAAACGGGAAGGGACGCAGGATTCGATGGTGAGTTCCGAGCGAATGTCCATGCCTGGACGGCTCATCTCAAGGTGACGACACATCGTTGTCGGTCTCCATTCCAGGCGGCACGCTCGCCGCCACGTCGTCGCTCGCCGCCGCGTCGGGTTCGACCGGCTTGCCCAGTAGTATGCGGATGGCTTTGGGATAAAACTCCTTGCCGTAGGTCAATTCTCCACCCTGGTGTCCGACCATCCCCACCAGGACCGCGACCAGCAACAGCCCCGTCTTCCAAATCGCCGTCAAACGTGGCGAGCGATTTCGCACCGCGACGATCGCCACGATGGCAAAGAAACTCGCTAACACCGTGACAATCACTGCGGTCCAACGATGCCAGAAAATCTGGGCATCGAAATCGAAACGACCCCACGAACCATAGCCCTTTTCGACGCTGAACGACCATCCCATCACGCTGGCCACCAGGGCCGAGCCAGCTCCAATCCACAGGCACGCCAGCGGAATCTGTGTACCGACGGCTGGCCATCTCCACCCCAGCACCACAAACAACGCGCCCATCACCAACAATGCAATCGGAAAATGGACCGTAGCCGGGTGCAAAAAGCCTTGGAAAGACCAGACCCGCGAAGCCAAGCCACGGTTTTCGATTAACATCTCGTCCACCGTCGCTAACGGGGCCCCCGATCCATCGAGCATCGCGTCCTCGGGCCAGTTCGCCCCCTCGTCGATCCACAACCGAATGATAGCCAGCTCGCTGGGACGGAGCGGTCCACCGTGCTTTCGCGGCGGCATTAGCATGTCGTCGTCTTCGGTGGTCAGATAGTCCGTGAACAAACTGCTCGACAGGGCGTCATCCGCGGTGACATAGTCAAAAACCAGATCAGGATCATCAACACGGAAATCGTTCTTGGCCTCATCCGGGCCGTGGCACTCCATGCAATGCTTCCGCAGAATCGGCACCACATCGCGTTCGAAACTCACGACGCGTCCCTCCTCGTCCACCGGCAGTCTTTTGGTCGGTTCAACGGCAATGTCTTCCATCATTTCAGCGGTCGATTTTCCCACGATCTCGTCTTCGCTCGCCATCGCCGCGGGCAAACGAAATGTCAATGCGACGAGACTGACAGCACATGCGGCGAGCACGATTTTCGGCAGGTGACGGTGGGATGGGATATGCATGATAATTCCGTGCCGCGGGTGCGACCAAGGCGGGGGAGGTGGGGGCGGGGGAAGCGAGAGATGAGGCCGACGCCAATATTGTAGTGTGATTTTCATCGCGCTACCAACCACCAGCAAACGCGGTGGTGATTGCCGCGCCGACGCGGTTGGGCCATTGACCTGTCGCGGGTGATTGCCTTCCAATTGTGCCGCATCCTACGTGCGTACACCTGCGAAGTTTGGGAGAGTTTCCTCATGAGTGTTGGCGAATGGGTCAGTGGCCCCAACTTCGGGTTCCGTAAAGGCGAGGTGATCGTGAGTCCATGCGTTTCCACTGAGCAGCCGTGAACATTCCCAAACCCGCTGATCGTCAACCTAAACGGCGCCACCGCAGCCTGCGACAAAATCTCGTCGAGCCGATCGCGATTGCCAGCGTCATCATCGTGCTGGTCATCAGCGGCGTGATCGCACTGCGGAACATCGGTGACCTGCAAGAAAACCGTCTGCTGGTACGACACACCAATCAGGTACTTTCAGCCCTGCGGGAAGTAGAATCCTCGGCGATGGATGCCGAAAGCGCCCAGCGAGGTTATTTGATTACTGGCAACGAAGCGTACCTGGCACCTTGGGACAAAGCCGTTCTCGATGCCGACGCGGCACTCGATCAGTTCGCACAACTAACACGCGACAATCCGGCCCAACAACGTGCCGGAGACGAACTTCGCAAATTGGTCGATGATCGCCTGGCCGAGCTAGAATTCATACTTTCGGTGCAGAACAAAGATGGCCCCGAGAAGGCGCGACTGGCAGTCGCCACCGATGTTGGAAAGCGAACGATGAGTCGCATCGCTGACAAAGCGGACCAACTGCGGCAGCGTGAAGCCGACGTGCTATCCGAGCGGGAGCAACTCGCAAATCGCTCGTATCAGAGTGGGCGAACGACCTCGGTGTTGTCCACTCTCATCGGTTTGATCCTCGTTGGTGGCGTACTCTACCTTCTGCAGCGAAATCGGCGCAAAGCCGAGCAAGCGGCAGCCGTGCTCGCCGCGACACGCGAGCGGTTGCAACTGGCCCTCGACGCCGCGGAAATGGGATCATGGAATATCATCCCCGTGAACCGGCATCTGATCGGAGACTCGCAGTTCGAGAAAATTCCTGGTTTCCAATCGGGCGACGTGACCTACCAACGTGCCGTCGACGCTCTGCATCCCGAGGATCGCAGCGCCGTCGAGGCCGCCATTGCCGCGGCCACTCGGCCCGTCGATCCTCAGCCATACGCGATCGAGTACCGGATCAGGCACGCCGACGGCGCCGTACGCTGGGTGCTCGCCAAAGGTGCAGCCCATTTTGCCGGGAAAGGAGCCGACCGTGTCCTTTCAAGCTTTAATGGCACCATCACCGATATCACGCAGCGCAAGCAGCAAGAGCAACGATTGCTCGACAGCGAGCGTGCGGCGCTGGCCGCCAGCCAAGCCAAAAGCGAGTTCCTCGCGAACATGAGTCACGACATTCGCACGCCCATGGCCGCGATCCTGGGCTACGCCGATGTCCTGCTGGGACACCTTCGCGATCCGGACAACCGAAACTGCGTACTCGTCATGAAACGTAACGGCCAACATCTGCTCGAATTGATTAACGACATCTTGGATCTGTCAAGGATCGAGGCGGGGAAGTTGGACGTCGACCTGGAAGTCGTGTCGCTACCGCAACTAGTCGCCGACGTGCAATCCTTGATGCACGTCCGCGCCGACCAGAAAAAACTACCTTTTCACGCTGAAATCATTGGCAGCGTTCCCGAGACCATTCGGACAGACCCAACCCGGGTGCGGCAGGTGTTAATCAACCTGATCGGCAACGCGATTAAGTTCACCGAGCAAGGCAGCGTGACGCTGAGCGTCGCATTCGATCCCGTCAACCGAACGTTGACGTTCGCAGTTCGCGACACCGGTATCGGGATCAGCCCAGAGCAGCAACGTCGTTTGTTCCAGCCATTCGCTCAAGGTGACTCGTCGGTGACGCGGTCCTATGGTGGCAGCGGGCTGGGATTGGTAATCAGCCAGCGGCTCGTTCATATGCTCCAGGGCGAGGTTTCGTTGCGCAGTCAGCTCGGCGAAGGGGCAACCTTTACGGTGACGCTACCCGTCTCAGCGGTCGATGACGTCAAACTCATTCAGTCCGACTTGGTCTCCCTCACGCAACAGCACGACATTGCTCGTGAGAGAAATCGCGCACTGACGTGCCACGTGCTGGTTGTTGATGACCGCAGAGACGTGCGGCACATCAGCCAGCATTTTCTGGAGAAAGCAGGTGCGGTCGTCAGCTCCGCCGAAGACGGCCGGCAAGGAGTCGAGGCTGTGATTTCAGCCCGCGATTTGGGAAACTCTTTCGACTTAATCGTGATGGACATGCAAATGCCCAACGTCGATGGCCTGCAAGCCACCGCCCAGCTCCGATCCAAGGGGGTCGAAGTTCCGATCATCGCGCTCACCGCCGATGCGATGAAAGGCGACCGCGAACGATGCCTCGCCGGTGGCTGCGATGACTACCTCTCCAAACCCATCGACCACGCCCAACTGGTAAACATAGTCGCCCACTACACGCAGGATGTGTCCCTGGAAGAGCTGCAGCAAATCCGTAGTGACCGGGCCGCGGCCCTGCGCGCGACCCTGCCGGATTAAACACATCGTCTCGAGTCTTTTTGTTTCATTCCTGCCGATCTGCTTACCCCGCCGACTTCGTGACGCGAGAAGCTGGATCACGGCGACTACGCCGAACCAACACCATCGATTATGCTGTGTGATTCTTTCCCAAAGACGGGCCGCACGCACGGGTTTTCTGACGAACGATGAAGCTCATCATTGCCATTATCCAACCTTCACGCCTCGACGCCGTCAAAGAAGCCCTGACCGGCGTCGAAGTCCATCGCTTGACCGTGGTTGACTGCCAAGGTTTTGGTCGCCAGAGGAGCCAAACCGGAGGAATGCCAGGCCGCGACTACGGCGTCAATTTGCTGCGGAAAGTCCAGTTGCAAATTGGTGTCAACGAAGAATTCGTGCAATCCACGATCGACGCCATCCTCGCCGGTGGCCGCAGCAGCGAACAAGGCGAACTCGGTGACGGCAAAATTTTTGTGCTCCCAATGGACGACTGCATCCGCATCCGCACCGGCGAATGTGGCAGCGATGCGATCTAAACGGTGCCAGAGATCCACTCTCAGCTCACGGACGACGCACCGCTGGACTGCCCGCCGAGCAGTGGCTAAAATCAAAGCTGATTGAAATGGGGTTGTAGCTCAGTTGGGAGAGCGCTGCGTTCGCAATGCAGAGGTCGAGAGTTCAAATCTCTTCAGCTCCACTTTTTAAGTCCTTATCTCACAAGGACTTACGGTCACATGCCGGTGATACCTTTTTGACCAATTCACTGGTGATACCTTTGGTGATACCCTCGGTGATACCTTTGGGAGGAGGAACGGTAGCTGAGCGACCGCGAAATTGCCGTTCAGCTCAAGCCGCGGAAACGTCTCGTCAGGGCCTGCATGCAATCCTGACGCGAGCCTTGGCTCGCTTGCCAGCCGGGCACTGACGGCCCTAATCCCCACGAGATTGAACACGCCCACGCCAATACCGGGCTGGCCGATCTCTGCTTCGAGCGCCCCGTCAAACCCGACCAGCAACTTTTCATCGGTGTACGTGTTCATCGTGAGAGCGATATCACTGTGCCGCATGACCGCCTGCGCGGTGTGAGGCGAGATGCCCGCCACTGATAAGTGAGTTCCGGTCGAGTGTCGCAGCGAGTGAAGGAGAACCCGGCCCACGTACTCATCAATCTTATCGACGCACCAAGCCCGCAGATCGACAGCAAGATCGGTCTTCAGAGGGACGGTGGAACCCTTGCGGTTCTTCTCGTTTGCCGAACGCGAAACCAGAAACGGAGCGTCACCGAAGGACAAGTTGTCTCACCAAAGCGTCCGCGACTCGTTTGACCGCAGTCCCGTCAGGATCAATGTTTTATAAATCATCGCTCACTTGTTCCCCAGGCGATCCAGTTTCGCCCGTCTGGCGTCGGAAACCTTGGTAACCTGTTTCCCCACCCTTGTTCTTGCCCCGTCGCACCGTCAACGCCTCCCGCAGTAGGCGATGCTGGGCGGTGGCGAGTAGCCGTCGCATACCGCCTACGACGATGCGATATTGCACAATGACCTGGTGCTAAATCCCATGACACGCGACGTTTTTTGGAAAGGAGAACCGATCAAGGTTGATTGGTTTCATGAAGCGAAATGGTAGTTTATGTGGGAGTTGGCAAAACACGCGAAACTGGGACTCCCAATCGATAACATGACGTTTGGAGAGCGAAAACACGTCGACTATGTTTCGAAGGTTAAGTTGGAACTCGCCCGCTTAGACGGCTTCCCGATCGACCTTGCCGACGCCATCAAAGTCGTAGCGATTGGCACGCAGAAATTGAAGGTCAAGCCATCAGAAATTCGCTTGTTTGAGCATCATGTAGGCGGCGAAATTCGCGAATGGACGCCATGACCTAAATTAAAGCCGATTTTGCGTCATAATTACATGAGGAAGAATAGTTAGCTATCGGCAGGCTTTCCTTCGATTCAATCTGGATCGTTTACGCTCCGTTATTGACGGAGCGTTTTCTATGCGCTGCTCGCGAAAGGTGGCTCATCCGACTAAAGCGTACTTTTTCTGATGGAGGGAGTAGAGTGTAAGTTCAAAATACTCGGAGTCGCGAATGCCGTAGGATTGTCGCTGTACGGTTTTGATCTTGTTATTGGTGCCCTCCATCGATCCAGAGGAAA
>JBDNIG010000457.1:0-14721 GCA_041688415.1 Rhodopirellula sp.
CGGTTAGCCCACGTGCATGAATCGTTCAAACGGACAGCGTTGCCCGGAGCGACGGCAGCCTTACTCAGCTACTCAGCCGGGTGCGGTCGAGGTGGGTTTGTAGGAACGAGCGGAGTTGCTTCCCACGGGCGTGTTTGAGCTGCGTCAGACGCAGCGTCATCGTGACGTGGTCCGTATCGCGGAGACTGACCGTGCCATCCGCCTCGGATGCGTGCAGCAGGTCCAACGACAGGAGTTGATCGAGGTCGATCGCGGATTTGGGACCACGCAGTCTCAGCCGCACACCATCGGGCTGTTTGGTTTCGAGCTCCGCCCACCAAGGCAAATCTCCGTTCGTGTTTCCCGATTCGAGTTTCACGCCCACACGGTCCGGGGCTGGATAGTCGAACGCATGCTCGCCGGCGACCTTGGCGAGCAGATCCAGTACGTTGTCGACGAGTTCGAGCGGCCAGGCTGGCGACTCGTTGTCGGGGAAACCCTTGGGAAGCGTGTGCCAACGTCGTCCGAGGATTTTCCATGGCGCGGAAAAGCTCTCGTTGGGGTCGGCATCGTCATCTTGAGCCGCTGCCGTCGTAGCGGAACGACGCGAGTCGTCCGGTGACGCCGAACCGGTGGGAACGGGTGGTTCAGATTTGTCGGACGTTTCACCGGAGAGCTTGCGAGCTGCCGTCGCCGCTAAGTCGGGCTCTGGTTGAGGTTGCACGTACCTCGCCGTGCGCGTGCCGTGAAGGGCATCGGCTAAAAACGGTGCGGTCACGGACACGGGGCCCGATGAATCCTTGGCGGTGGCTGCGAGCGATTCGGGAGTGCCTTCGTACACGATGCTGCCGCCGTGGACTCCGGCACCCGGTCCCACGTCGATTACCCAATCGGCGCACTTGATCACGTCCAAGTTGTGCTCGATCACGATCACCGTGTTGCCAATCTCAACGAGTCGCTGCATCACTTGCATCAGTTTTTCGATATCGCCAAAGTGCAATCCAGTCGTGGGTTCATCGAGCAGGTACAGCGTGTGTCCCGTCGCGGGTCGGGCCAATTCAGCGGCGAGTTTAACGCGTTGGGCTTCACCACCCGAGAGCGTCGGCGCGGCTTGCCCGAGCGTCACGTAATCGAGTCCCACGTCACAGAGCGTTTGCATGACGTGTTGGATCCGCGGCTGCTCGGCGAACAACTCGACCGCTTCGGAACAGGGCATTTCGAGTACGTCCGCGATGCTGCGGCCGTGCAATTTCACTTGCAGCACATCCTCGTTGTACCGCCGCGAATGACATTCTTCGCAGGGAATCCACACGTCCGGCAAGAAGTGCATCTCGATCTTGCGTTGGCCCGTCCCCTCGCACGTCTCACAGCGTCCGCCCGCCACGTTGAAACTAAATGTACGTGGTGTGAACCGTCGTTTACGAGCCGCGGGCAGGCTCGCGAATTCGCCGCGGATTAAATCAAACACGCCGGTGTAGGTGGCCGGATTGCTCGACGGTGAATTGCCCAAGGGCGATTGATCGACGCGGATGACTTTGTTGATGTACCGCAGTCCGGTGATCTCGTCATGACGTCCGGCTTTGATCTTCGCTCGATGCAATCGTCGGGCCAAAACGGGATAGAGAATCCCATTGATCAGCGAGCTCTTGCCGCTGCCGCTCGGTCCGGTCACGGCGGTCATCACGCCGAGTGGGATATCGACGTCGACATTGTTGAGGTTGTTCTCGCGAGCGCCGCGGATGTTGATGAAATCGACCATTGGTTTGCCCGCCGGCGACATCACCGGTCGCCGTACCGCGGGCAGCTCGATTTGTTTCTCGCCGGACAAATACGGGGCCGTCACGGAGGTGGCGGCCGGTTCGATTCGGTCCGGTGGTCCCTCGGCGACGATATTGCCGCCGTGCCGTCCAGCGCGAGGACCAAAGTCGCAGAGATAGTCGCTGCCGGCGATCACATCACGGTCATGTTCGACGACGAGCAGCGTGTTGCCTTGATCACGCAGCCGGTGCAGCGCCGAAAGCAGCCGCTGATTATCTCGTGGGTGCAGTCCGATTGTGGGTTCATCGAGCACGTAGAGAACACCGCACAGGCCGCTGCCGAGTTGAGCGGCCAGGCGAATCCGTTGGGCTTCGCCGCCCGATAACGTCGCGGCACCCCGGTGCAAGGTGAGGTAGTCCAGCCCCACGTCACGCAGGAAGTTCACACGCGATTGGACTTCGCGGACGAGCTCACCGGCGATCTTTTGCTCGCGCGGATCGAGTTGCCACGAATTGACCTCCGCATCGACTCGGTCCAGTGGCATGTGCACGAGATCGCCGATCGTGTGTTCGCGGAACCGCACGGCAGCCGCGTCATCTCGCAGACGCGATCCGTTGCAAACGCTGCAGTCGATCTCAGCAACAAACGTTTCCAGCTTGGCCCGCAGTCCGGGGGTCAAACGGGAAGCTTCCTCGAGCGCCGGATAAAATCCTTTAAATTGGTAGCGAAACAGAATGTCATCGGGATGGCCCTTGGTCGGTTTCGTTTGGCCGCCCGCTGCGGCGCCGTCGCCCCGTGTCGAGACCGCTTCCTCGGTATCGCTGCGACGAACCTCGACCCATCGTGCACCGAGTCCGTGGAAGAGCATCCGTTTTTGCGAGAGCGTCAATCGCTCAATGGGGCCGTCGATTGGAATGCCGGTCGAACGAGAAAGTGCCTGCAGCATCCAGCGGCTGACGGCCTGATCGGTTTTCGGCCACAGCAGCGCGCCACCGTCGGCGAGTGTTTGGCTCGGTGTGCCCATCAGCGCCGCCGGGTTCGTTCCCGTTTGCGTCCCCAGCCCCTGGCAACCGGGGCACCATCCAATCGCGGAATTGAATGAAAAGTGATGTGGGGTGAGTTGTTGGAACGAGCGACCGCAGCAACCACATACCAAGTGCTGGCTGTGCCGGATCGTCTCCCATTCGGGTTCCGGACGGTTCGAGTCGGCAAAAGCAATTTCGATCACTCCCACACCGAGCGAAAGAGCCTGTTCGACGCTATCACTGATCCGCGAACGCTCTTCATCGCGAATGGTGATCCGATCGACGACGACGGCAACGCTCTGCACGCGGCGTGAATCGAGCGGCTTGGCGGCGTCGAGCTCAACGGTTTCGCCGTCAATCCGCACGCGGGCGTAACCGCTGGATCGCAACGTCTGCCATGTTTCCAACGAAGCCTCGCCCGCGGCAACCTCGATCGGTGCGAGTAGGAGGGCGCGCGTGCCCTCAGGTATACCCAGAACTTTGTCGATGATCTGATCGGGCGTTTGCGTGCCGATCGGCTGATCACAATCCGGGCAGTGCATCGTGCCAAGTTTTGCAAACAAAATGCGTAGGTAATCGTAAACTTCCGTCACCGTACCGACGGTACTCCGGGGCGAGTGCCCCAGGTTCTTTTGCTCGAGTGCGACGGCGGGAGAAAGACCTTCGATTCGCTCCGCCTTCGGTTTTTGGACCTGGCCGATAAACTGCCGAGCGTAACTCGACAGTGATTCGACATAGCGACGTTGGCCTTCGGCATAGATCGTGTCCATCGCGAGTGAACTCTTCCCACTGCCGCTCGGGCCACAGAAGACCGTCATTGCATCGCGAGGAACGGCCACATTGACGTGCCGCAGGTTGTGTTCGCAGGCACCTTCGACGATCACGTGGGTGCGCGCCAATGCATCCGGGGTCGCAACCTCGCGAATCGATTTGGCCATCGCTTTGCGTTTACCACGTTGGATGCCCAGTACATTAGCGAGGGCTTCTCCGGTGTAACTATTCGCCGCACTCGCAATTTTGGAAGGGTGTCCCTCGGCGACCACTTCGCCACCGCCGCGTCCACCTTCGACGCCGATGTCGATGACCCAGTCCGCTGTTTTGATCACGTCGAGATTGTGTTCGACGATCACGATGGAATTACCGCGATCGGCGAGCTGATTGATCACGCCGAGCAGCATTTCAATATCGGCGAAGTGCAGCCCCGTGGTGGGTTCGTCGAGCACGTAGAGTGTGTTGCCGGTGTCGCGGCGACTGAGTTCCTTGGACAGTTTGATTCGCTGGGCTTCGCCGCCCGAGAGCGTCGGCGACGGTTGGCCGAGCTTGAGGTATTCGAGCCCAACGTCGACGAGTGTTTGCAGTTTCTCGGCAATTTTGGGAACGTTCTCGAATAAATCGAGGGCCTGCGAAATATCCATCTCGAGCACGTCGTCGATGGATTTGCCTTTGAACTCGACTGCCAGTGTTTCGCGGTTGTAGCGTTTGCCTTCGCAGACCGGGCAGGTGACCCAGATATCGGCGAGAAAATCCTTTTCGAGTTTGTTCGCACCGTTGCCGTCGCAGGCACTGCACCGTCCGCCGTCCACGTTGAAACTGAATCGACCCGCCGCGTAGCCCCGTGTTTTGGCTTCGGTTAGCTTGGCGAACAGGCTGCGAATTTCGTCAAAGACTTTGACGTAGGTCGCCGGGTTGCTGCGTGGCGTTCGTCCGATGGGCGATTGGTCAATGGCGATGATTTTATCGAGATGCTCGATGCCTTCGATGGCATCGTGCTCCCCCGGTTCGGACTCGGCCCGATTGAGATCGCGGCGGAGCGCGGGCTCCAAAACACCGCTAATCAGGGAACTCTTGCCACTGCCTGAAACGCCGGTGACGCAGACGACAATGCCGAGTGGAATCTCGACGTCGATGTCTTTGAGGTTGTGAAATTTCGCGCCACGAATCGTCAGTTTTTTGGCGGGATCGATCACTCGCGGCGTGGCGGGGGGTTCAATTGAGCGGCGCCCCGACAGGAACGCTCCCGTGACACTTTGCGTGGATTCACAAATATCATCAATCGTCCCGACGGCGACGACGTGGCCGCCCTTGACACCGGGGCCCGGCCCGAAATCGACGATTAAGTCGGAGGCCCGCATCGTATCTTCGTCATGTTCGACGACGATCAACGTATTGCCGCCGTCGCGCAGTCGCAGCAGGGTCGCGATCAGCCGGTCGTTATCGCGTGGGTGCAGACCAATCGACGGCTCGTCGAGAATGTAGAGCACGCCGGCGAGCCCCGAGCCGATCTGCCCGGCCAAGCGGATGCGCTGGGATTCACCACCCGAAAGCGTCGGTGCCGTCCGCCCGAGCGTGAGGTAGTCCAAACCGACACCGAGCAGGAATCCAATCCGGCCACGAATTTCTTTGAGAGCTTCGGTGGCGATGGCCGCGTCAGTCGCCGACAGCTCGATGTCACGAAAGAAGTCAGCGAGTTGTTCAATCGGCAACTCGCAGAGCTGCGGGAGCGTTTTCGCGGCGGCTCCATCGAAGGATTTTTCATTGGTCGCGATCCGGACCGCGGAAGCTTGCGCATTCAGCCGTCGTCCGTGGCAATCGGGACAGTCGATCGTGTTCATGTGCTTTTCGAATTGCCGCAATTGCATTTTATTGCGGCTGGTTCGATAGCGGTCGAGCAATTCGGGGATCATCCCGTCAAACTCGTGGATGTACTTCTTGGCTTTGGTACCGGTCACGTTCGAGAGATCGAGCGAATCATCGGCTCCCCACAGCCACACATGTCGCACCTGCTCGGGCAGCTCATCCCAACTCGTGTCGAGCATCGTGCCGGCTTCGAGTTCCAAGGCTTCGTCGATCGCGTCGGCAAATCCCATGTAGATATGTCGGCGATAGCGGCCGACGTCACCCCATTTTCCCAGCAGCGAGATCGCGCCCTTGCGAACCGACTTCGACGCGTCTGGGATCAATAGTTCGGGCACGAACGTGTACATCCGGCCGATGCCATCACATGATTCGCACATTCCTTGAGGACTGTTGAAACTGAACAGTTGTGGCGTCGGTGCACGAAAGCTCGTACCGCATTGGGGGCACGAATATCGTGATGAAAAGAGATGATCATGTTTGACCGGTACCATGACGTCCGCATCGGCGCGACTGACCGACGCGATCAGGGTGCTGTCGCCGAGCTTCAACGCCAACGCAACGGCTTCGCTGACGCGGGTGCGATCGAGCGACGCGTCGATTTTTCGCGGCAGAACGATGCGGTCGACCACGACTTCGACATCGTGGCGCACCGTACGATCGAGCTGCGGCGGTTCAGCCAATCGAATGTTTTCGCCATCGACGCGGGCGCGGTTAAAACCCTGTTTGCGGAGGTCTTCAAACAGGTCTTTGAATTCGCCTTTCTGGCCGCGGGCCAACGGAGCGAGGATCCACAACGCGGCGGACGTTTCATCGCTGCCACTTCCCACACCCTGATCGACGTCCTCGTCGTCACGATCGACGTCCTCGTCGTCACGATCGACGTCCTCGTCGTCACGATCGAAATCGGCGTCCGCGACACAGCCGAGCGCGCGACTGACGATTGCGTCGCCGGCTTGAGCTTGAATCGGGATATCGCAGTGTGGGCAAAACCCCGTGCCGACGCGGGCAAAGAGCACCCGCAGGAAATCGTGGATCTCGGTGATCGTACCGACGGTGCTGCGTGGATTATTACCGGTCGATTTTTGGCTAATCGAGATCGAGGGGCTCAAGCCCGAGACCAGATCGACATCGGGTTTGGGCATCTGCCCCATGACCTGGCGAGCTGAATTACTCAGGCTCTCGACGTATCGTCGTTGGCCTTCGGCGTAGAGCGTGTCGAACGCGAGTGAACTCTTGCCGCTACCCGAAACCCCTGAGAAACAGATCAGTTTGCCGCGGGGCAGTGAGAGATCAATGTCTTGCAGGTTATGTTCTCGAGCGCCTTTGACCGTGATCTCGCGCGTGGAAGTCTGGCGAGGGGTGGTCATCAATTCACGTCCGCCGGGCCACCGTTTCGCAAGTGCTGGTGCAGGTAATTGGCGCGTTCGACGTGTCGATCGCTCGTCGTCAGCATCCGCCCCCGCAGTTTCTGCAAATGAGCGGGCTGGGTGTGAATGAACAATTTATTAATCGTGGCGACTTCCACGTCATCGATCAGCCCCAAATTCACGCCGAGGCGAACCTTGGAGAGATAGTGCATTGTTTCTTCACTACTGATTTTTCTCGCAGTGCTGAGAATACCGAGGGCGCGGCTGACATCGTCGAGCAGATCCTGCTCTCCTTTTTCCATTAGAAAATCACGTGCCTTGCGTTCGTAGTCGATGATTCGCGGCACCACTTCGTCGCCTACCATCATCAACAACTCACGTTCGGTATGCCCGAGCGTGACCTGGTTGCTGACCTGGTAGAAATCGCCGGTGTATTGCGACCCTTCTCCGTAAAGACCACGCACGGTGACATTGATCCGCTGCATGCTGCGGAACACCTTGTCGATCTGCTGCGTGATGACGAGACCGGGCAAGTGCAGCATCACACTGACGCGGAGTCCCGTGCCGACGTTCGTTGGACAGGCCGTGAGGTAGCCGAATTTGGGGTGGAACGCGTAGAGCAGTTCGCCTTCAATGGCATCATCGAGTTGATCAATTTGATCCCAAGCACTGTCCAGATCCAGACCGCTGTGCATGACTTGGATCCGCAGATGGTCCTCTTCGTTGACCATCACCGAATACTGTTCGCTGGGGTCGATGGCGACGGCACGGCTGCCCTCAGCCTCGGCGATCTCGCGACTGATCAATTGACGTTCAACAAGGAACTGTCGATCGATTTCAGAGAGCGTGTCGACGTGGACGTACTGGATCTCATTCCAAGCGGGCAGGGCCTCGAGCCGCGTGCGGACTTGGCGTTCAATTTTTCGACGATCGTCTTCGCTGCACTTCTTGATGAAGGGAAATCCAGCGAGATTTCGTGCCAGTCGAATCCGGCTGCTGATCACGATATCCGACTCAGGCCCGGTGCCTTTGAGCCATTCGCCGCTCTTTTTGGCTAGAATAGAAAGGTCAGAAGGTTCCTTCACAGTCCACCTCCATCGCTGCCGGATGAGTCTTGGGGGTCAAGGTGCGAATCGTCATCGTCAGGTTCGTTTGCAGGCGGAGCGACAAAGTTGGGGTGCTTCGGATCGCCCTGGATTTCGTTGATTCGGTCGCGGATCTTAGACGCTTTCTCGTATTGCTCGCTCCGCACGGCGGCCTCCATGTCTTTCCGCAGACTGATCAGTTCCGCTTGAGCGTCCACGTTGGACGCAGCGCGTGACGGGTGCTTTCCGGTATGTTGCAGTGAATCATGAATGTTGACTAAAAGTGGGGTCAAATCTGACTCAAAGTACGTGTAGTCCATTGGGCAGCCCAGCCGCCCGGTGTTGCGAAACTCGAAAAACGTGATCCCGCACGATGGACAGGCTTTCTTGTCGAGTTTACGCAGTTCTTCCTTGGTCTGACCGAGTTGCAACTGTTTGGCCAGCGCCCCCGTGATCGTTTTGATCGGACTGGGCTCCTCTTTTTGCAACACGGTGCGGGCGTGGTGCTCACACAGATGGAGAATCTGCGGCCCGTCAGGCTCGGTTAGCTCGGTGATGTGGAAGGTCGCTGGCTTGTCGCAATACTGACATTTCATGAGAATCTCGGGTTCAGGGGCTGTCGGTATTACGGTCGAAAGGAAGTGGAGGGTTCAGGGTTCAGAAGGGTGGCGGAGGGCGCGTTCGCGGGGACCGTCAAAAATGCTGAGGACTCATTGAGTTGCGAGATGCGAGAAAACGGTGGATTCGGGGAACATCGATGATTGCAAAATGAGAATTGAAAAATGCAAATTGTGTCCTGATTGTCCGAGATTTTGCATTTTTCAATTCTCAATTTAACTTTTACAATACCTCGAACCTCCGGCTCACGTTCGTACCAGAACTGTGCATGCTCAACTTGCCCAGCTAGCCACCATGCTGCCATTTTTGAAGGTCCAGGTTCCGATTGCAGTGCCCAACGATTCTATCGCTGGGCATTGGAGTGTCAACGTCGCCAGGGAAGTTGGGGCGGTCGCCAGGGAGGTTGGACGGAGGTCGACGCGCGGCGAACCCCATGAATGCCAAGATTGTCCCGGTTGTCGATTAACCGTTCCATGTCCAAACTGGTATTCCGCCGCGACTCCCTGAGAAAGACACCATGCATCACCCGTCCGTTGACGAATTCGCTCGACTCGCCCGCGAGTACGACTTCGTACCTGTTTATCGTCGTCTTCTGTCCGATGCACTGACGCCCGTGACAGCGTTCACGTTGCTCGATGACGGCGGCCCCGCGTTCTTGATCGAGAGCGTGATCGGTGGCGAAAAAGTGGGCCGATACAGCTTCCTTGGCTCGAAACCACTGGCGAGATTCGCCGCGAAGGGCAAAACGGTCCGGCAGACCGACATGGCGAGTGGCAACACGGCCGAAAGTCAGTGCGATGATCCGCTCGATGAATTTCGCAAGCGTTTTTGTGATCGCACGGCCACCCTGGATTCCTTGCCGCCGTTCATCGGCGGAGCGATCGGGTATGCCGGGTACGATGTCGTGCGTTACGTCGAAGACCTGCCCGATTCGACCGACGACGATCGAAATTTGCCCGATTTGGATTTCGCCTTCTATCACACGCTCTGCGTGTTCGACCACGTCGACAAAACCATCACGGTCGTGTCGCTCGCCGACTGCCGCGGTGTCCACGCCGAGGCGTCCGACGACTCGGCAATGTCGACCGACGGCTCCGCCCGTCGTGAGAATGGAGACGACCTCAGCTCAGACGAACGGAGTCGTCTGGCTACAATGGGTCGTCTGGCGACAATGTCCAGTGACCCCGCCGCTGCCTTTGCTGCGGCGGCGGCCGAGGTCGATCGGACGATCGAGCGGCTCAACCAACCGCCGCCGCACCAGTGCGAAGAAATTCTCGAAGCCGATCGACGACATCGCTTGCCCGTGGAATCTAACTTCACGAAGGAGTCGTTTTGTGATGCCGTCCGGACCTGCGTCGAGTACATCCGTGCGGGTGACGTTTTCCAGGTCGTGCCGAGCCAACGTCTGACCGTCCATAGCGACGTCGACCCGTTCGCCGTCTATCGCTCGCTGCGCGTGGTCAATCCGTCGCCCTTCATGTTTTTTGTCCGCAGCCCGGAATGCGTGCTCGTCGGCTGCAGTCCCGAGATCATGTGCCGCGTCAAAGACGGCGTTGTCACGGTGCGTCCGCTCGCCGGGACGCGACCGCGCGGCGACACCGAAGCCGAAGATGTGGCACTCGAAAAAGAACTGTTGGCTGATCCCAAAGAGCGTGCCGAGCATGTCATGCTCGTGGATCTCGGACGCAATGATATCGGCCGGGTTGCTCGCTTTGGCACCGTCGAGTTGACCGAGATCATGGTGATCGAGCGGTACTCACACGTAATGCACATCAGCAGCGAGGTGCGGGGGCGACTACGTGAAGGACTCGATGCGTTCGACGCGCTCAAAGCCTGTTTGCCAGCGGGCACAGTCTCCGGTGCGCCAAAAGTCCGCGCGATGGAAGTCATCGATGAGATTGAACCGCACCGACGCGGACCCTACGGCGGTGCGATCGGGTATATCGACTATCGAGGCAACATGGACACGTGCTTGGCACTCCGCACGATCGTCTTTCAGAACGATACCTACCATGTCCAGGCGGGCTGCGGCGTGGTCGCCGATAGTGACCCAGAGAAAGAATACGAAGAGACGCTCAACAAAGCCCGCGCGCTCATCGCCGCCATCGAATGGACCATCGCGCGACAGCAGAACGGCTAGCATGTTTCGCATGCTCGTGATTTCCAGAACTCAATACAGTCACGCCGAAATCGCACGTATCCAATGCCCGTTGCCAAAACGCAAAAAGCAGCAACGACCAGTGGCGAAGCTCCGGCATGGAGTAGACGTGGAGTATCAAGGAGCCGATCACCGGCAATCCAACCGAGCGTGAGATATCCGCCGTTGGCCAACAAACAGAAATCGGCAACGAAGACGAGCCAACGATGGCGAAATAGCAGTGCGCCCAGGCACGGAACAACCACGCCCAACACCGGCCCCGCCCACAAAGTTAGCAGCGGATGTGGATCGGGATGATGGACGCTGTATGGCAGACGCCAGGGAACGATATCGAAATCGGTCAGCGTCGCACCACCGATCCATCCGCCAACGATGTGCCCCATTTCGTGCGTGAACGTCATCACAAACCACGAGGCGACTAGCAGGAGAACCAACGTGACGATTCGCGACGGCAAGGATGCCCGTGATTTCACGACCCCAGGAGAACAGTAGATGATTGGCTCCTATTCCCAGCGAGTGTCGTTTTCTTTTTCCTGGGATGCAATATAGCCCGCCACCCCCGACGGAGAAACCAGTTCTTTGGGCCCAGTTCGAGTGGAAATCCGGCTTTCACGATCTGGGTCGTGGGCTAACGCACTCCGGGAATTTGAAATCCAATCGGCCGGCGGATACAGCGTCGCGATGCTTCTCTTTCTTCTCTTCCCAGGGCCCACTCGGTCGGCCAATGATCTGCACCGAGTACGAGTCGCGGCCCGACGGGCACGCCGTTCAACGAGGTTCTTTACGAACGGCGTGCGTTTTGTTTGGCGCGAAGGAGTCGCTCACCGTAGCTGAGTTCTTTTTCCTTTTCCCCCGCCGCTGGTTCGACCGGCGATCGATCGAATGCTGGGACGGACTCGCCCGCATGCGCCCGGTTCTTGGCTTGACGAAGCGCATCGAGTCGGTCGACGTTGGCGGTGGCGCTGTCCGGGTCGGCGGCGGTGAATGAGAGTAGCTGTTTGAACCAACCGAATCGCGGAGCGATACGACGGACCATCACGTCCGCAAAGAATAGGCAGCAGGCAAGTAGCACCAGCATGGGCCAGGCGTCGCGGATGGACCCAATCGCCGCTAATCCGCCGCGGTAGGGATTGAGATCGAGCGGTCGGTCCGCATCGGCTTCATTGAGCCGCACGACTTCGCCACCCGACGCGTTACCAACTTGCGATTTGGCAACGCGATCCATCAAGGGCACGTTGGTTTGTCGGGCGCGATATTCTTTGCTGGCCGAGACCGTCACCGCCGTCGTTAGCGGAGCGGAGGATGCGTCGGGCACGACCTGGATAAAATAGTTACCCGCTTGATCGGTGGTAAACGTCCCCACATATCTGCCGGGCGAAGTCTGACGGAAGGTCAAGGGAATCGGCTGCAAATCAGGCCCGAGCACCGAGCCCGCCGGTTCGAGAAAATTCAAAAACTGATCTTGAGAGTCGAGTGCGTTGACGACGACTTCGACTCCGTCGTCTCGCACGATCGTCGCCAGCGAGAACTGGCCCGTATCGCCCGCCGGACGCATCAACCATCGCACCAGTTGGCTGACCAGTTTGGCATCACCCGACCACGCGTTCCAGTCGTTGGCCCACCGTTGGCCACCGTCGGTGGTCAGGACGGCGGATCGGCCGAGCCCGTATTGCCAAACCGCCAACACGGGATGATTGGTTTCTTGCGGGCCGGGCGCCGTGATCAATGACTGCGCCAACGGACTGTCTTTCATTGTCGTCATCACATAACCGTGAATCGGTGGCGGAGTATCAATTCCCGCGAGCAACTCGTGGGAGTAGGTGATCTGCGGCTGGACGCCCTCGCCGCTTTCAAAGATCAGCGGCCGTGAAACGCGACGTGATTCCCGCATCACGATCTGCGGGATCGCTTTGGGAGAAATCACATGATAGAGCTTGCCGCCTCCCGCATTGGCAATTCGTCTGAGCAGATCCACATCGGCGCCCTGGCCGATCGCGACGGAGGTGACCGTGATTCCCGCGTCCTTCATTTCCTGGACCAGCCCCAAAAAATCGCCCGGGTTGGTTTGGCCATCGGTCAACACAATCATGTGCTTGACGGACGCGTCGGCGCGGGTGAGTTGGGCAAAGGCTTGCCGCATCGCGGGAAACATATCCGTTCCTCCGCCCGGCCGAATCCGACCAATCATGGGCAGCATGTGCGACCGCTGGCCGACTTTTTGCATTGGAATGACTTCGTGTGGGGCGGAGTCAAAAGAGATGATGCCGAGCGAATCACTCGGCCCGAGCATCATCACCGCGGCCCGCGCCGCAGCCTTGCACAACACCATCTTTTCACCGTCCATCGATCCCGAACTGTCGATGACGAGTGAGAGGGCACCAACCGCGTTGACTTTCGAGTTCTTAATCTCGAAATCAACTGGCATCGCGGTCTCGAGTTCCGTGCCCGTCCAGCCTCCCGCACCGAGCGAGTCTGGACCGCCGATCATCAACAATCCCGCGCCGAGTTGCTGCGTGTTGCGAACGAGCAGCGAGATTTGATCGTCGGTGAACTGCGAGATCGTGTTGGCGGAATCACCACTGATCCGGGGCACATTGGCCAAGATGACGGCGTCGTAGGCCTGCAGTTCCGCCAGTGAAGTGAACGTGGCATCGCTGGGCTGGACGGTGACTTCAATCGACTCGTCACGAAGCATGTTGACGAATTTGGTCCAATCTTCGGATTCTTTGGCAGGTTCGATCAGCAGCACACGGCTCTTGCCGCGGACGTTCACAAACGTACTTGAACGATTGTTCTGGGGACGCGAATCCCCTTCCGCCGAGTCTGCGATGAACTGCGCCGAGTAGGTATAGGGTGCGGGCCGCGTGATGGTGTGCCGCAGTGGAAACACATTCTTGCCGGGCGCGACCGCGACGGTTTGTTCAGTCAATAATTCCTCCTCGCCGTTGAACTTTCGCGTGATTCGCAAGCGACCCTTCACGCTGCCATTCTTCGTATTGGTCGATTCCTGTGAATCGCCCGATCCCGCCAAGTCGTACGATGTCGCTGACGCACCGACGCTCCGCACAATATTCTCGATCACCACGCGTGCTTCGAGTGGTTGTCCGGTGCGGATCTCGGTGGGCATGTCGATTCGCTCGACAATCACATCGGCACCCGCTTGTGGCGAGACGGCTACGAAATCGATACCGATGCCCGATGCGATGATCGGCGAGGCGACCTTCTCAACTTGACCATGGGTTTCGTTACCATCGGTGAAGACGACGATCCGTCGCCGCGTATCCGTTGGCATGGACGCCGCCGCCAACGTCAAGGCTTGTTCGAGGTTCGTTGCATCGGTGCGAATCTCAACTTGGCTTCGTCCCGAAACGCTCGGCAGATCATCGTGAAAGGGTGGGACTTCGATCGACGCGTCGGCACCAAACACGATCACGCCCGCGAGATCTTCTCGCGACGCACTGCGATGTTCCGCCGCGTTGCGGCGCGCGTATTCATACATCCGCTCGCGTTGATCTAAGTCGATGCTCTCAGACTGATCGAGCACATACATCACGGACACCCGATCGGTCGTCCAGGCCAGGCTCGCGCCCGCGATCGCCAGCACCACCGCAGCGATCACGGCCACCCGGAGCAGGACTGCGAGCACGCACCGCAGTCGCCCCAAACTCTGGAGATGGCGGTATCCATAAATTGCCACCACCGGCAGCAACATCAGCATCCACAGGTAGCCCGGAGCGTCAAAGGTTAATTGCATGGAGAAAAAAGATCACCGAGTGACTTGTTCGTACTTGGCGGGGACATGATGGCGATCACTGACGGTATGAACTCGATTGGTGGGCTTTCCCTCGAGTGTGACGAGGGGTAGTTCGGCATCCACCCAAGCCAAAATACTGCCTTCGTAGTTTTTCACCTTCACACCCTTGCCGACGAGTTGTTTTGCGTACGCCTTGCTCCGACCACCGCTGAGGCAGTAGGGAATTACGGTTCGACCTTGATAGGTTTTCGCGTTCTTTTCGTATGCGGCCTTGGTGATCGCGCCCGGTATTACGGACACCTTGTTCTCAGCCTCGCTGCGCGCATCAACGAGAACGAAA
>JBDNIG010000458.1:0-5940 GCA_041688415.1 Rhodopirellula sp.
CACCGCCGACGCGCTACCGCTGAACCTGAAAGGCATCCGCGACGGTGTCATTCGTCCGATCGAAGCTCAACAAGCAATCGCCGGTCTTGCTGCCGCAAGAAGTCTCTACCTTGCGTCAGTCATCGACTTCAACCGAGCCCAACTCGAACTCATTCGCGCTCTTGGCGAACCGCCTCAAAACGCGATGTAGTTGGAAAGTTACCGACCGCAAAGCGATGGTGACCTGGGAACGCGAATCATCCACGCCTTCCAAACTGCATTCGATGAAGGTGCCCGGCGTGTTCTGGTCGTCGGTGCCGATTGTCCAGACCTGAACCCGCCAACGCTACCTTGGTGTTCACCCATCGCGTGATCCTGCTGTACGTTTGAGTTGGTTGTCGTTAACCGTTAAACGTAGCGCTAACGCAGGCAGCCCAGGCGAGCGTCATCATCTACGGGACGACCTTACGCTGGACAGATTCATTTTCAAGGTAGTCAGCAGACTTCGTGCGCCCAAAAGAAACGGGATCACACGAACTTCGGCGATCATCTTGTAGAAGTCAGAGTCGCTCATGGGGCTCGTCTCTTGCTTCTTTTTAATGGAGGTTGCTCCAGTCGATTCTGTGCTATCATCACCGGTTCGAAATCCCTCTTGCACAATGGCTCTCCTATGTCGTACCACGCTTTCGTTCTGTTCACAGTCCTGACGATCTCTCTCAGCCAGCAGACCAGGTCGCTCGCCCAATCGATTAGTGCCCCTCCTGATTCTCAAGCCGATGCGGCATTCTTAATCGCTGCTCCGCGTCCCGTTCCAGAGCATCTGCGAGAGATGTTCGACCGTATGGAAACGGCCAATCGTCGATCGCAGGATGTCTTTCGCCAGTTGTCGGTAGAGCAAATGAATTTCAAGCCCTCCAACGGAACTCACACTCCACGCTGGAACGCGGAGCACATGAGCGGACGGCAGTTGCTGTTTTTTTCACAAATCTTCCACGCGCTCGACTCAAGTATCCCCATCTTTGACTGGAACCCACAACAAATGCCGGTGGACTATCAAGCTCGGCATCCGAGCTGGAGCGGTGCGGATGAAGCACGTGCCATGCAACGAGTCGACGACTTCTGCCGTCGCTACGCTTACTTGCTAGAAGGCATTCAGTTAAGCGACGAACCGCCAGCCACCTCCTGGCCATCACTCAAGGCTCTGCTGCTGCAAATGGAAAATCACTATGATGAGCATACAGAGAATGTTGAGAAAAAGTTTGAGCTTCCTGAATGGCCCAAAGAATAGTTTATAGGACAATTGCAAGACGACGTCTCCTACTTGAGCATTTCAGGACAGCAGATTGAACCGATCCCAGGTCGTTATCGACGTGCAAAGCAAGTATCTACAAAGGATTGCGATACCAGTTCCCCGGCATGGAACAAAAGCAAATGTTCAACAAGAACCCTGCCAAGTACGACGTTGCGGAGTAGGTCCCACTTCATGTGACATGGACAGTGCGATCAATCCACCACACAAGACGACTGTGGATTGATGTTCGACCAGTGACCACGATTGCGTCAGTTCTGCACCGACTCTTGTGATACCTCTGAGTTCGGATGCATCGCGGACCAGGCAAACCAAAACGTGTACATCCAGGGCACTGATTCAGCAACCGCCACTTCTCCCGGATTGAAGTAGTCCAGAAGCTGACGCAACAGTGCCGTCTCACCGGTGGCCTTGCCTTTGTATTTTCCGATCGCAACGTCGATGACACAGGCAGTTGCCAGCGAATTCAGTCCACCGACGCGAAACCGACTGTGCCATTCCTGGGTGACGCCTGCTTTGGCCTCACTACTCTTGAATGTCAATGGGAGCTGTGAGTCAGCCGGCATTCCCGTCGGGTCAGGGAAGAAAACCATTTCGAAAACGCTCAACCAGATCGCAAATTTCAGCGGCGAAACGCCCATCGACTTCTCACACAAACACACGACGTGAATCATCGCGGCGGAGTTCACTCATTGAAAAAAGTCGACGCGGGATAAAACGCGGCCCAATTTTCATGGTAAGTGACCACCGATGGCAATCGCACGAGGGACTTGCCACGGAGCGGACCGGTGATCGCTTGCCCCTCCGCCAGACTCCAAATCGAACCGGTTTCGTTGTCGGTCAACTTGCCGCCTTCATACTCAAAATGAAGCGTTTGGTCACCGATTCGTCTTTGAAAGACGCTTGCCGTTCTACTTCCCGCATGGAACGTCACTAGGATCGGCTCGTCGGTCAGCTTGTCATTGACGGCCGGTTGGTATATCAGCTCATCGAATGACCACGCCCGGGCGGCTTCACCCTTGGTCACGCCGACCACAAAATCCGACAGAATAGAGAAGGCACCACGATCGAATAGTCGCGCCGTACGACTGAGCATCGTCACGGTCGTCTCCGGGTGCTGTTCGTACCAACTTGCCCAATCCGTCACGACCGCTGGTAGCCGCCTCAGATCCTTTCCCTGCAGATCTCCGCTCATGGCTTTCCCGGTGAGTTGTCCCCAAAGGCTGCGAGTCGTCGTGTCCACCATGACCAGGGTTTCGTTCCAGAGCAGCCCCGAAACGGCCATGGTCAGTGTCTGATCGTCGATTCGGCGATCGTAAACGGTGGCGCAGTGTGCGAGGTGGCACCAGGTGGCGGCGATCGGTCGACCGCCGACTTCGTCATTGATGATTTCGCGATTGGGGCCTGTCAGCATATTGAGGGGATAAGCTCGCGATGCACCGTCGAGAGCGATCCCCAGAACGAGTTCGTCGTCCTTCAATCGCTTCGCGGCCACAGCGGCTGTTTGGACACGGGGTGCCAAGATGGGTGGCATTGGGGGCGTGAACACTTTCCTGGGCAGGAATGGCTGAGACTTTTGCGGCAGCATCCTGGCGGTTGCCGCGGCACCGTCATTTCCGATCGCCTCGTATTCACCGCGATTTCGTTCTGCCAACTTGCGGAGGAACCGGGCCGGGGTTCGGTCGACCCCGATCCCGATCGTATTGATTGAAATACGGCGAAAGAAATTTTCCGTCGATACAGCGTGGATGATCTCCGGTGCCGGCACGATGCGGCCCACCGTCGGAACACCATCCGAAAGCAAATACACGGCTTCCAAATTTTGATCCAGGGAAAATGCATCTCGCAAAGCATCAAACGAGGCCGTCTCGCCGCTGGCGACGATGTTCATCACAAAGCGGGCCGCCGACGCTTTATTGTTCAAGGTTGCCGTCATCAGACGCGGTCGCCATCGAGCCACAGTGCCATCGAAAACAAGAATGTTGAAATGTGCATCCGTGGGAAGCCCGGAGATGGCGGTCATCAACTCGTCTTGGGCGCGCGCGAGCCGCGTCGCCTGCGTCTCCGAGTCCGACTCAGAAGACGACTGAAGAACATCCGTAACGAGCCGCTCGGACATGCTCGCGGACTTATCGATCACGAACACGAGCCGCTCGGCACGGATCTGAATGCCGAAAAAATAAGACCCCTGTGAACTCGACGATGAATCAATTTCGCTCGTCCGCTGCGATACCGTATCAAAACGAATCATGGAGCGATCCAGTTCTTCCTGCCACATTCGCCATTGCTGTGGATCTTTGCCGAGATCCTCTCTTGAAAATCCGGACAGATAGTCGATCACGATCGCCGCCGACTCGCCCCGAAGGTTCGGCAACAATCGGATGAGAAAGTCACGCCCCTTCGGATGCCGCAGCGTTATCACCGCTTCCAACACCGCAACCCGAAAGCCATGCCGCGACGCGAACTCAGGACGCTCGACAAGCAAAAGCACCGGATCAATCGCCTCGACATGACGCTGTTGAATGAGACCGTCCATCGCGATCATCACGATGCGGTGGTCAGGCGATTGCAATAACGCCAGGAGGTACGGCGGCACCTCAGGATGCTCCATACGCGTTAAGAGATGCACAAGGTCCATCGCCGCCCCTCGATGCTGTGGATCACCTTCGATGCGATCGAGCGTTCTCATGACCGTCGTCACCGCTTGCGGATTGTCGCCATACTCACGCTCGATCCGGTCGATGGCAAGCGCGCGAGTTTCACCGGATCGGGCGACGAGAGCGCTCATGAAATGGTTGCGTGGGAAATCTTGCTCACTGGCGACAACCTTCTGCTGGGCAGTGGCAGGACGCGTAACGGCAACAAAAATACACACGGCGCCGAGAATCAAGCCGACACGCGCGGCTCGGTCCGTAATATCGTTCCAGCAAAGCTGGACGTTTCGCTGAGGATTAATGAGAATCGCTCCATTGGTGTGCGTGGGAAATGCTCAAAGTCGTTCCAATCAGGTGATTGCCCCGAAACAAGCTCTTTCAACTATCCCCGTAACAGTTACCTTGGTCGGTGAATTGACACACATTGCGAAGATTTGGTCCGATCAATTCACGAATAGGTCGTCGCTGCGTGACGAATACTCTGGATTGTGAGTTTGATCACAGAACCATGGCTCCGTTTTTCGTAGAATAATTTTGGCCTCCGTGTGTCAGCTCACATTGCGGACTCACTTGGCTGGCCGATAGGAAGAGGAAAGGAAATCTTGTTCCAAGCTCACCAATGCTAAATTTTCGTAAGGATGCCCCCCATGCTTCGTAAGTTCCTCGCCAGTGCGTCCGTTGTCGCATTTGGGTGCCTAATGTTTTCCGGCTGCCGCCAGCCTGGAAACTGTCGCAACGGAAGTTGCTCCGCCCCATCGGCAGGCTATGCCTCGCCCGCCTACTCCGCGTCACCTTCGTATTCCCAGCCGGCCTATCAGGGTTCGGGCACGAGCAACTCGATGCCTTCGTCCTCTTATGCCGCCCCATCCCAAAGCTATACCGCTCCGCCCCAAAGCTACTCAGCTCCAGGCGGATCTGGGACACGTTCCGCTCCGTCTGGCGGTTCGGGCACACGTTAAGCCATTGCGAAAGCGACAAGATGAAACGATTGATAAGCCGTCGACATGGATGGGTGAATGCAGAAAAACTTTTCTGGAATCGTGTAAGGATCGTTGAGGTCCACCGTCTTCCCTTGCGAATTGCCTCGCATTTCTGAGTGCGGCATTTACAACCCGCACCCGAACGGAAGTCGGTCCCATGAAAACAGCATTGTTGAACGATCCACAGGTCGCCGAGTCGTCTGTCTACCAGCGGTACGCCGCTGCCGCTCAAGCAGTCGAACCTGCGCTTTGCTGCCCGGTCGAATACTCGACCGACTTGCTGAAGGTGATTCCTCAAGAAATCATCGAACGGGATTATGGATGCGGCGACCCCACACCCTACGTTCGCTCGGGCGAAACGGTACTCGATTTGGGCAGCGGAGGTGGCAAGTTGTGCTACATCGCTGCCCAGATCGTCGGTCCCGAAGGACGGGTGATCGGTGTTGATTGCAACCGCGAAATGCTGGGACTCGCGCGAAAACACGCGCCGGCCGTGGCCGCGCAGCTCGGCTACGCAAACGTGGCTTTTCGCTACGGTCTGATTCAGGACTTGGCTCTCGATCTGGATCAACTCGCGGGGGAATTATCAGAGCACCCCGTGAGCGATCCGGCTGGCTATCTCGCGCTGCGTCACACCGAGGAACGCTTGCGTCGCGAGCGACCACTCGTCGCTGACGATTCTGTCGACTGCGTTCTGTCCAACTGTGTCTTGAACCTTGTGCGGCAACAAGATCGCCGCCAGTTGTTCGCCGAAATCTTCCGCGTCTTGAAGCATGGCGGACGCGCTGCGATTAGTGACATCGTCAGCGACGAATCCGTGCCCGAGCGATTGCAGCAAGACCCTGAGCTTTGGTCAGGCTGCATCACGGGTGCGTTCCGCGAGGATGAGTTCTTGAAGGCGTTCGAGGAGACAGGCTTTCACGGAATTGAGATTGTCAAACGACAAAGGGAGCCGTGGCGGACCGTCGAGGGGATCGAGTTTCGTTCGGTGACTGTCGTCGCGCACAAGGGAAAGCAA
>JBDNIG010000459.1:0-6046 GCA_041688415.1 Rhodopirellula sp.
CATGGTTGATGATCAAACACTCGAGAAATACAAAGGATACGGAATCGATCTGGAAAGGGCGTCTGGTCGCGATCATCATGCACTACCGATACCGGCCGTCTACATCGTTGATAAGGCCGGTAAGATCGTCTTCGCGCATCGCGACGCTGATTATTGCCAGCGGTTGGACTCCAAAACGATTGTCGCGGAAGTTACGAAGCTCCACCAGTAACTTCTGCTAATTCGGACTGCGACTAGCACGCGGTTTGATCGTAAACGTAGCCGACATCATCACCATTGCTGTCGGTGAAGAACTGACCGACGTCTCTCTATCGACGTCTCTCTATCGACGTCTCTCTTCTGGATTTGTGAGAAGACTCACAGACCGGGAAGCCAGTCTTACGTTAGAAGGGTGCTGCCATCGTCCGGTGAAAGAATCCGATTCGCTTCCGCTTGAGCGGTTCCATATTGAGCGGCGTACTACACCGCTCATGTGAGATCCCTTACAGACAATCCGAGTGCGTCTTGCTACCCTGCGAACGTTCCTTAACGTATTAACGCAGAGCACAAGTGTGGCGGACGAATCGACGCAAACGGAGAAAGAGCCAAACGCGAAATCAGACGTCGGCTTGCTTGCGATCCTTGCTGGACTGTCGATCAGCGTCTACGGAATCATTTCACTACTGAGTTGGCGGTTTGACTTTGACAGCGTGACGACCGACCGGCCGATTGTTGCAGTGCTTTGCCTGTTCGCAGTCGCATTCGCGTGCTACCTGGGTGCGATTCGGATTGCATGGCGGACAAATCAAAGTGCGGGAATCCTGAAACTGGTGATCGGATCCGCGATCGTGTTCCGTGTTGTGATGCTGTTCTCACTGCCCATCCAGGAAGTCGATATCTATCGCTACCTTTGGGACGGAGCCGTCAGCACCACCGGCGTCAGTCCGTTTCGTTACAGTCCCCAGCAAGTCAGTTCTGCCGACCTCGCGTCGAACGAAGATGACGATCTACAGCGACTGGCCAAGATGCGCGACGATCACCCGGCACTCGCAGAAATTTTGGATCGGGTGCATTTTCCGGAACTGCCGACGATCTATCCGCCCACCAGTCAAGCAGTCTTTGCCGCGGCCAATCTCACCACGCCATCCTCGTCATCGCTGCTGACGCGATTGTTTGTCATGAAGGCGTGGTTCATCGGGTTCGACATCGCGACGCTATTCGTAGTGATTGCCCTCCTTCGTCGATGTGCAAAAACCGTCGGGCTGTGCGTGATCTATGCGTGGTGCCCGCTGCTCATGAAAGAGGTTGCAAACAGTGGGCATTTGGACGCCATCGCCGTGTTCTTGACGACACTCAGCGTGTACATGGTCGTCCGTTGTCTGGGCTTCCCAGCGGATCCTGAATCCGATGACCGCAAGACCCAGGCTGGACGGTTGGGCTACGCCGTGCTGGCCGGTATTGTGCTCGCATTGGCGGTCGGTGCGAAGCTGTATCCCATCATCCTCGCCCCCCTCGTCCTTTTTTCGCTCGTGAAAAGGCTGGGCTGGCGTTTCACCCTCGCTCCAGCGGCGGCATTTGTTGTCACGACGGTGGTTCTACTTTCGGCGATGATTCCCGGCGAAACAGAGTTCTCGGAGCAAAAGCAAGTTCATGATCCCAGTCTCGGCGTTGTGACGTTTCTTCGACGTTGGGAAATGAACGATTTTCTATTTCTAATCGTCATCGAAAACCTAAAACCAACGGCACAACGTGGGCCACAGGAAACCGCGTGGTTCACCGTGATGCCCGAGTCGTTTCGCGAAACGGTGGTGGATTCGGTCAGCATGCGATTCAACATCGCTCCTGCCGAAGCCCCTTTCATGATCGCACGTACGATCACTGCGGCGATTTTCTTGATTCTAGCGATCACACTCGCTTGGCGGGCCGATGCGAATGATTCCACCAGCTTCTGTGCAGCTGCATTCCTGACCATCGCGTGGTTTTGGTTGCTCTGCCCGACGTTGAATCCGTGGTATTGGACGTGGGCTTTGCCACTGCTTCCGTTTGCCAGAAGCCGCGCGTGGCTCGCCGTCAGCGGTCTGGTACTCATCTACTACTTGCGATTCTGGCTGGACTATCATTTCCCAACGACGGCGGTGATGGGAACGCCATACACGGGAGCGGCTTTCTATGACTTCATCGTCACCTGGATCGAGTTCGCCCCGTGGTTCGCCGTTCTAATCGTCGGTTTCACCTTGCAAACCAACGTTGAATCGACGTCATGAAGCATTCTGTATCTTCGCAGGGTTCATTCCACATTTTGTATTTCCGAGTTTTGTGACAGGAAGTATTCACAGGCTTAGGCCGTGAATCCAACGCCGAGTTGGCGTGCATTCAGTGAGAGGGACTGCGTGTCAGCTTCCGACATTGAGTCGTTGCAGCAGGCCGAGTACTTTCTTGTTCAGCGGTGTCAGTTTCGTGCGGTTGAACTGGTCACCCAGCTTGCGGATCGCTTCGGCTTGGGTTGGGTACGGGTGAATGGCACTTGCAATCTTTCCGAGTCCGAGCCCACCCGTCATGGCAACCGTGATTTCGGAAATCATATCACCCGCGTTCTCGGCAACGATGGTCGCACCGAGGATCTGATCGGTCCCTTTCTTGGTGTGAACTTTGACGAATCCGTCGTCTTGGCCTTCTAAGATGGCGCGGTCGATGTCGCCGAAATGCTCGACGTAGGTGTCGATTTCGATTCCTGCTTCCTCAGCTTCATGCTCGTACATGCCAACATGGGCGATTTCGGGTGATGTGTAGGTCGCCCATGGGATCACCAAGTCACTGGCCTTCTTCTTGCCAAACGGTCCGACCGCAAACAAAGCATTCTGGATCACGATGCGGGCTTGAAAATCAGCCACATGAGTAAATTGGTACTTCGAGCAGACGTCGCCCGCGGCGTAGATGCGAGAATTCGTGGTCTGCAGGTTGTCATTGACCTGGACACCCTTCTTATCGAAATCGACACCCACTGCTTCCAGGTTCAAGTTTTCAACGTTCGGTGCCCGTCCAACGGCAACCAGCAATTGGTCAACGGGTTCGTCGTATCTCTGCCCATGGGACTCGACGGTCAGTCGAATGCCACCTTCGCCTTTGACGACGAGGTCATGACCGCAGCAGAGCAATTTCACACCGTTTCGCACCATCTCCTTTTGGACGATTTCGGCGGCTTCACGATCTTCCCGCGGCATGATGCCGTGCGCCGATTCGACCAGGAAGACCTCCGAGCCCAGTTGCGCGAACGATTGCGCCATTTCACAACCGACCGGCCCCGCTCCGATGATGCCCAACCGGCGCGGTAATTCGGTGAGCGAGAACACCGACTCGTTGGTCAAATACTTAACGTTGCTCAACCCCGCAATGGGCGGCGCTGCCGCGCGAGCACCGGAGGCAATGACTGCTCGCTTAAAACGGAGTTCAGTGCCACCAACGTTGATCGTGCTGGAATCTAGAAAACTGGCTTGGCCAAAATACACGTCCACGCCAAGATCGCGAAACCGACTGGCTGAGTCGTTATCACTGATGCCAGCACGCAGCTTTCTCATTCGCTGCATCACCGCAGCGAAATCGACGTTGACGTCGGGTACATCAATTCCGAATTCGCTCGCCCTTTTGGCGCCCGCTGCGACGCGAGCCGCACCAATGAGTCCTTTTGACGGGACGCATCCAACGTTCAAGCAGTCGCCACCCATGAGGTCGCGTTCAATCAGGGCAACACGCGCCCCTAATCCAGCCGCCCCGGCCGCCGTCACCAGGCCGGCAGTTCCGGCACCGATGACGACCAGGTGGTAAGGGCGACTCGGCGTTGGATTGGTCCACTGGGGTGGATGAACGGTTGCTTCGAGTTTCTGATTGTGTTCGTCGTGGGGGAGCAGTGCATTCATGTGGTGTTGATTCCTTTCAGTGAGTCGGCTTGCCTGATTCAGCGGGTTTGTTTGTTTTCGAGACTGTTGAGTTTACATTCGTAAGGCAACCAGGACGGCATTAGTGTCGACTTGGCTTCCAACGCTTGCTCCAATTCGGTCGAGTAGCGTGCTGCAAATCGGGTCACGCTGCCTGCGGCCTGCTCGAAGTCGCCGCCGTACCAGTTGTAGAGCTTGGTTAACTGCAGCTTTGAATTCTCTTGATCGAACTGAAACCAGGTTGAGTGATGGTGAACATATTCCGCCTGTTCATTGAGTTGCCGCTCCAAGCGATCCGCTTGATACGCTTCATTGCGCAGAGGCGGGCAACCGACCGCAGCACAAACGAGTGCGAAGTGGATCCGTGGTTCGGTGAACTTGGGTCGAATTTGCTCGTGTTCGATCTGGTTGAGACTCCATGTGTGGCCTCCGATGTTCCATCGCACCGCGTCCCAGCGATCCGCCTCGGGAATGTCCATGATCGACGCCAGTGGCATGTGATCGAGAATGAGTCGCAACGTCGCCGCATTGTAGCCGTTGATCAGCAGCGTCAGTTTCTCATCACGTCCAAGTTCATCGAAGGGCGCAATCGCGATGCTCTTCAAGTAGACGTCAAGTTTTGATTCGTCTGATTCGAGGCTGCTGTAGTCGACCCAGCCATCGTCATCGACATGCTTTTCGAGCAGTTCGTTGAGCGCTGTGTGATCAACTGTGGGGCCGGAGGGATTGGCAGCGTAAGCCTCCTGCATTTCGACTTGCGGAGGACCAAACAGACTTGCAAGCGACCGTTCGATCTGGCCGGCATGCAGGCAAACATAGGTCGCGGCAGAGACCAGGACGACCGCCACGCTGGCAAGCAACATCGTTCCGCGAACACTTGGTCCGGATTTAGACTTAGGGTCCTGCGATGCTTCGGCCGCCTCCTCGCTCATCGAGGACTCGTCGACTTGCTCGTTTAGCTTTCGGCCAGCCAATCGCGTCACATAGACGGTCACGACAACCGTTGCCAAAAAGCCAACGCCCAACATGGCACACTCCGCAGTGGATCGCTGGCGATCCGCGCCGACCGCTGCACCGGTGACGTGACCGATGTAGACGAACAAAAACGTGCCCGGTAGCATCGCAATCCAACTCGTCACTGCGTACGGCCAGAAACGAACGGGAGTCAGCCCGTACAGATAGTTTTGTAGGTTGAACGGGATCGCAGGTGACAATCGCAATAGTCCCACAATCTTCCACCCACCCTCTGCGATTGCACGGTCAATCGCGCCGAACCGACGGTTTCTTTTCGCCATCTCCGCGACTTTGTCTCTTGCTCCGTAGCGTGCGATCAAGAACGCCAGCGATGCGCCGATCGTCGACCCGACCGATACGACTGCCGTGCCCACCCCCAGGCCAAACATGGCACCGGCGGCCAGGGTTAGGATCGTTCCCGGTACGAACAAGATGGTGGCGACGATGTAAAGCAGCACGAGAACGACCGGTCCCCAGAAACCGAGGCTTGCAATCCAACCCTTTGCCGCGGACATGGCTTGGTCAAGCGGCAGTGAGTGGACAATCGTCAAGAGTGCCGCTAGAATGCACAGAATTAACACCCAGCGAATGACAGACATGAGTCTGTTTGGACCTGTGACGCTGCCTCCATTTTCGATCTGCCCACCTTTTTCGATCGGCTCAGAGACGCCCATGCTACGTTGGGTCATCTGGTTGTTAGTCGTTTCCATGCCTGGTGCCGGGTGCCTGCGAATTGGGGATTACGGTATTTCGCAGCCAGCGGGCTACGGGCTACGGTCTTGCTGTTATACCGAGTGGACGCAAGAGTCACGCTTTCCTTACAGAACCATTTACGGCAGCCACGCTTGAAAGCGTCGAAACGATGTAAGGGCCAGTGTAAGTCAGGCCAGTTTTGAAAAAATGACGTGGCCCGACCTGGCCGTCGAGAACGATCTCTCCGTTGATTAATGGCTGTCAGGATCGTTCATCAGCAAAAAAATGGCTCATCCGACCGAAGCGTACTTTTCGCATGAGGTGACTCGTTGACATCACACAGCATCAGGTGTGTGGTGGATTTTCGGAGGCATGGCGGTGGCATCCAAGAAGTTCTCACTCCGATTCAAATCAGGGCTGACGGCAGG
>JBDNIG010000460.1:0-8448 GCA_041688415.1 Rhodopirellula sp.
AGACGCTGAACCGAGTCTCGGAGAGACTCGGCTACTCATTGGCGGACGACGATGCAGTATAACGCACCGCAAGGTATCCAAACATGGGTTCCTAACGCTGCACCGCCGCGTGTTGCAAATAATGGATAATTTCCGCAATCGCGTCATCATCCAATGTTTGCTGCAGATTACTCGGCATCAGCGACGTGGCCGCTTCGCGGCGCAGCTCGATCTGATTGACCGGGATGTTTTGCACCTTACTATCCGGCCCCACGACCGACACCCGGGCCTCGTTCTCATCTCGCACCAGACCATGGATCACGCTGCCATCGACCGTCAAGAACGTGGTCGTGCGGAACGCCTTGTCGACATTTCGGTCAGGCACCATGATGTCTTCGAGCAAACGTGGCACGTTGCGGCTACCAACACCATCGAGTTGCGGGCCGACGAGTTCGCCCTGTCCGCCAAGCTGATGACAGACGGCACAATGCTTGGTGAACAAGGTGCGTCCGGACTCGATGTCGCCGTGAAAGTTCGCCAAGCGATTGCCAATCTTCGCCATCGATTGTTCCAAGGCCGGATCAATCGGTTTGGCTCGTGCTCGGACCGCCCCAGCACGTTCGCGTAAACTCGCATCCGCTATCGTTTCCATTGGCTCCCAAACTGTCTTTTCGAGCAAGACTTCCGGCGCGAGTACACCATCTTCGCTCAGTTTGACTAGCAGCGGAACCGTTTGCGTTTCGCTCCCGAGCGAGACTGCCAATTGCGTCTGTTGGGCGGTGCTCAGATGCTTGGCGAGCTGGGCTGTTTGCTGCAGTTCGTCGATTTCGTCGGCCCGCACGGCTCGCGAGATCCAGTCATCGACCAGCGGTAGATCAATCGATAACTCGGTCGCCCTGCTCAGGAGCCTCGCCAAAGGTTTGTTCTGATCCAGCTCGGCAATGGTAGCCGCGATGAGTGCTTGACTGTGTCGATCACCCGTGACAAGAGTGATCAGCTCGGCGAGATCCGCACGGCGTTCGAGCATCCGATACCGAGTAATCGTCGCTAAGGTTCGCTCGAGTGATTCGTCAGTTTCGGACAGCCAAGTGGGATCGAACGCACCGAACGCGATCCACGCGTAAGCCGCTCCGGCGTCACCATCGATACAGCGCAGGAAGACCGACGAACCTTGCCGTGAATGGCAATCCCAACGAACGGTGACGGCCGCATCGCGGCGCGGCGGCACGGCGGTTTGCAAAACCTGTCCCGTTTTCGCGTCAACGAGTTCGATCCGATTGAGTCGGCTGTCCGGCACATCGGGACGACGATTGTGTCCAGCGATGCGAAAGGAAATCTGCGTGGGGCAGGCGAATGGACTGCTCACCAATTGACCCGTGTAGCTTTCACCGAGTGGGAACGAACTGACAACCCTCAGCGGCTGATCCGTATCGTCGGTCTGGCGGGTCTGCGTCGGCCATGGATCCCCATGACCATCGTGCCACGCAATCGACAGTGGTTGCCCACTCGTCAATCTGGCTTGGAGTTGATCGAGATCAAACTGGACGAGCTCGTCGATCCACGCGCGCAATCGCTGCGGAACCGCTTGACCTCGGTTGCCACGGACGTCAACGAGTGCGTTGGCAAGTGAACGCTGCAGGACCGGTCTGCCTTGCGAAACTTGTTTCGCCAGATCGATCACCGCATCGAACCGCTCGCTCGAAGCATGTCCAATGATGTGCTGCATCAGATGGGCCGCTTCGGCCGACGGTATCTGTTTTCGTGATAGAAACGCCATCAAGAAATCCGCCGCCACCGGCGTGGGGACGGCCAGCATGATGTCGGCGAAAGCCCGCTGCTGCGAGTCCGTCATCGATTCAGTAAGCGTCTGGAAAGACGGATCAGAATCGGTCTGCGACCGAGCGATATTGCGAAGTGCAATGCGAGTGGTTTGCCGTAGAACCGGATCGTTGGAATCGACGGTGGAAAGAAGTTCCAGCAGCGGCACGATGGCTTCTCGGCACCCAGTCCGGCCCAATGCCTCCGCAGCGGCACATCGTACGTGGGCATTTCCGTCGCGCAGTTTGGTGATGGCGAGGTCATCGAGCAAATTCATATCGAACTGCCGAGCGTCAATCATCGCTTGGTCAAGTAGAGCTGAGATGGCGCGGCAGCCTTCCGTTCGCACTTGCGGCGACGGGTCGCTCGTCACGTGTTTGAGCAAACCGATATCGAGCAGCCCACGCTGTTGCAGGTACCACGTCGCCGTGCTCCTCGCATTTTGAGTATTTTCGCTCGATGCGCCGATGAGTTCGCGCGCCTTCTGATCGAAGGACTGCGCCGGACGCTCGACGGCGTATTGCAGTGCGAGGCTGCGCACCGTTGCGTTGGGCGCGTTCCAAGATTGCTCGATATCTGCCCCGACGGGCGCTTCAGACGCGGCTTGGTCTGGCAAAGTCAGCGGACGAATCTGCCAGATGCGGCCCCGATAGCGGTCGCGGCCAGGATGGTCGAGGGGCACTTCATAGTGTCCGATGATGCGATTGTAGAAATCGGCGACGTAGAGGTACCCGTCCGGTCCGAGCCGAATATCGACCGGCCGGAACCAAGGATCATCGCTGGTCAGAAAATCTGGCATCTCGCGGGCGACCGCGGTTGCCCCGTGATAGGAAACCGCGTTGCGGTTGATCCGGGACGTCATCACGTTTCCGCTGAGCATCTGGTTTGCCAGCGACGGCATTCCCAACGTTTCCGATAGAAACACCAATCCTGAAATGGCGGTGCTACCGTGAAGGTGGTCCATCATCGGTGGAATCATTCCCAGTCCATCGTCGGCTCTTCCGAAGCTCGGGTAGTGACCACCGCGGACCATTTGGCTGATCGGTTTGCTGTGACAGTCGGCCGTGAAATCATTCCCCCAATCGTCGCTCGTTCTGCCAAACGGATTGACCTGGCCCCACGTGACATGTTCCACGCGTGAACCGTTGGGGCGGAATCGAAAAGTATTCCCTGAACGCATGACAATTTCATGCCCATCCGAGCCGGCAACGGTGGACTGGTTATTGAAACCGTGGTTGGCGTAAACCCAGCCATCGTTGCCCATTCGCAGGCTATTGATCATGCCGTGCGTATCACGACTGGTGTCAAACGGGCCGAGAACCACCTCGCGTTGATCGCAGATATCGTCGCCATCGGTGTCGCGAAGATAGTAGATGTTCGGGATGCTATAGCAGAGGCATCCATCACCGTAGGGAAGCACGCCGATCGGAATATTTAAACCACCGGCAAACTCGGTCGAACGATCGGCGCGGCCATCCCCGTCGGTATCCTCAAGAATGCGGACGGAGTCGGTGGGTGTTTTGCCATCGGTCGCTGGATAGGGATATTCAAAACTATTGGTGACCCAAACTCGGCCGCGATCATCGAAGGCCAAGTTCATTGGCTTGGCGATCTCCGGTTCGGCCGCAAACAAGCGGATCTCGAATCCTGTGGGCAGATGGAACCCAGCCCGCTCATCTCTCGGCGCGCGTGGTTCGGTGGGTCGCACTCCCTCGCCGTACCAACTCAGCGGCGAATTCGGTTCAGCCGCACCGTCTTGATTATTAAGGTCGCCAGCGAACGGAGCACCCGCCGCGATCAGCAAGTGTAGCGTGAAGACGAAAAACAGAAACAGCGAGCAGGGCGGGACGACGTTAGGTGGGATCATCGCGAGATAACAGTTGAAATTCTAAATTAGGAATATCGTTTCAGATTCTAACCAGTCCGTCCTTCTCGTGCCGGTGTGCTCAGCCCTGGCTCACTGCGGCGATCAGCTACTAGCAACCCGTCCGGTGAGTCGAACATTCCGACGCAAGCGGTCGCTCGGATTTTAAATTGATTTTTTTGCAATCGTTTAGCAAGACTGCGACTCTCTCCAGAAATATCCCTGGATGCTCGTTTTTAGGCCCACTCAGCTTCGCGGGGCGGGCGAAGTAATCCGTTGGCTTTCACAGATTGGATCGGAAGCATAGAATCCCAGCCGACCGGACACTGGCGCGGGGAATTCCCTGGTCGGTACCGCCGGTTCCCTATTTCCCCACCTTCACTCTTTCCACAAAGAGTTTTTCGCATGACCGCTTCGGCTCCCACCGCCACCGACCGCGTATTCAACTTCTCCGCTGGACCGGCCGTGTTGCCGGAATCGGTGTTACGAGAGGTGCAAGACGAAATGCTGTGTTTGCCGGGAGCGGGTGCCTCGCTGTTGGAAATCAGTCACCGCGACAAGTTATTCGTTGATATTCTGCATGACGCCCAGGACACGCTGCGGAGTCTGTTGGGCATTTCGGACGATTACAGCGTGATGTTCATGCAGGGCGGAGCGACGCTGCAGTTCTCCGCGGTCGCTGCCAACCTGCTTCGTGGCAGCGGCAAACGGGCTGAATATCTGTTAACCGGATCGTGGGGCAAAAAGGCGATCGCCGAAGCCAAAAAAGAAGGTGACGCGGTCGCGATCTATGACGGCAAAGCAACGAATTACGACCGCTTGCCGTCCGCAACCGACTACACGGTGAGCGACGATGCCGCGTATTTGTACTACTGCAGCAACGAGACGATTCAAGGCGTCCAGTTCGCAAGCGAACCTGCCTGCCCCGCATCGGTCCCCTTGGTCAGTGACGCATCGAGCGATTTTCTGTGCCGTCCGCTACCCGTCGACAAATACGGGCTGCTCCACGCGTGTGCTCAAAAGAACGCGGGACCGGCCGGCGTGACCGTGGTCGTGATGCGAAAGGATCTGATCGAACGAGCCGACGCAAACGTTCCCGGATACCTGCATTACAAGAATCACCACGACAACGATTCGGAATGGAACACGCCCCCGACATTCGCCGTCTACGTGCTCGGCAAGGTCGCCCGGTGGCTGCGAGATGACATCGGCGGCTTGGCAGCGATGGAGAAAATCAATCGCGAAAAATCCGATTCGCTGTACAAAATCATCGACCGTAGCGACGGTTTTTATCGCGGCCACGCGGAGGCCGAGTGTCGCTCGTTGATGAACGTCACTTTCAATCTGCCGTCGGACGAATTGACGGCGAAGTTCATTGCTGAAGCGGCAAAACTTCGCATGGCGGCACTCAAGGGCCACCGCAGTGTCGGTGGCATCCGGGCGAGCATCTACAACGCGATGCCGCGTGAAGGCGTCGCCACGCTGGCCCAATTCATGACCGATTTCGCCGCCGCCAACGGCTAGAAAGTAACGTCCTCGTGGATCAGCTCCCTCACTCCCGTCTCCCAGTCTCCCCCTCTCCCCCTCTCCCCCTCTCAAAACCCCATGCACCGCATCCTAGTCCTCGACGATATCGCTCAAGAAGGAATTGACTTACTCGAAGCCACGCCGGATATCGAGTACGAAGTCCGCACGAAACTCAAGGGCGAAGAGTTACGCAAATCGCTCAACGAGTTTGACGGCGCGATCCTGCGTAGCGGTGTGAAAATCACGCCCGAATCGCTCGAAGGAAACACGCGGATGCGAGCGCTGGTGCGGGCCGGTGTCGGGACGGATAATATCGACAAAGCGGCCGCCACGCGTCGCGGGATCGTGGTCATGAACACGCCCGCGGGGAACACGGTTTCGACCGCCGAGCATACCTTCGCGATGATGCTCGCGCTAAGCCGCAATATCGCTCCGGCAAACCAGAGTTTGGTCGAAGGCCGGTGGGATCGCAAAGCGTACATGGGCACTCAGCTCGCCGGAAAAACACTCGGCGTCGTGGGCATGGGACGAATCGGACGTGAGGTCGCCGCCCGCGCCCGTGCGTTTGGCATGAACGTGATCGCATTTGATCCATTCTTGACGGACGATCAAGCCGAATCGCTCACGGTTAAACGCGTCGAGACGGTTGATGAAATGCTGCCGCAAATTGACTACCTCACCGTACACACGCCGCTCACCCCCGAGACGAAGGGCTTGATCGGCATGGCCCAGCTCGACAAAGTCAAACGGGGGCTACGGGTTGTCAACGTCGCGCGCGGCGGCATCTATGATGAGGCCGCACTCGTTGCGGGACTCGAAAGTGGCCAGCTCGGCGGCGTGGCACTCGACGTTTACGAAAACGAACCGTGCACGGACAGCCCGCTGTTCAAGATGCCGGGCACGTGCTGCACACCGCACCTGGGTGCCAGCACCGAGGAAGCTCAAACGCAGGTCGCCGTCGAAGGCATCCACTTGCTGATCAATTATCTGCAAACCGGCGAGATCCGGCACAGCGTCAACGTCGCTTCGTTGGACCCGAAAACGCTCAGCGAGCTGCGCAGCTACCTCAACATCGCCCATCGCCTCGGTTTGCTCTTGCATCAGTGGCACGGCGGTGGCATCGACAAAATTCGCTTGGTTTACCGCGGCGACGTTGCGGGTAAGGACACTCGCGTGCTGACCAATGCGTTCTGCGCCGGACTGCTCGAACGGGTTGTTGAGGATGTTAACGTGATCAATTCCGAAATGCTGCTAAAGGAACGCGGCGTCGAACTCAATGTCGAGCACAATAGCGACCAGAGTGCGTTCACCAGCAGCATTGTCGCGGAAGTGTCCGGTGGCGGAAAAACCGTCAGTGCCGGATCCGCCGTCCTCGGCCATGGTATGCCGCGACTGATCCTGCTCGATGGATACCGGCTCGAGTCCTTCCTGGACGGGCGTTTGTTAATTTTCGCTCACAAAGACATCCCCGGCATCATCGGCAGCGTCGGTAGCATATTCGGAAAAAACGGAGTCAATATCGCCCAGATGGCCGTCGGGCGTGAAGGCAACGCACCGGGCGGCGATGCCATCGGCGTGCTCAGCGTCGATGGAGATGTCCCTGATTCGGTCACGAAGGAATTGATGGCAATGGACGCGATCACGCAGACCAAATTGATCGAACTGCCCGCCGCGGGCGACCTGCCGAACTGGATGAGTTGAACACGAATCTCCCATCGAGTGCCAGTTGGGCGGATATTCCGCCCCTTGGAAAATTGAATTCGATTCGACCTCGTCACTGCCGATGACTAGATTGGGATGGCAAGATATGCGGAACACGCCGTATGTCGTTGAGGATTGCCATGTTAATCTCGCCCACCCGAGTATGAGACGCTGCCGATGTCGACCACTGAACTGACACCCAAGAAATCCGGCCCGAGCGAGAAATCCGTCTCGCGCGGCAGTTGTCCTGGCGACCAGGCGGCTGCGCAGTACGATCCGATGGGCGATGATCTGCTCTACACGGACGAGAATTCTCTCGCCGGTCATGATCCGCAGCGGCTGCCTCGCCCCGAGGCCACCGAGCCGTTGCAGATCATGTGGAAGTATTTGATCGTGCTGACGATCGTGCACGTCGTGGCTTTGCTCGCGTTTGTGCCGCCGTTTTTCAATTATCTGTTCACGTGGTCGGGCTTGATCGCCGGCATCGCCGGACACTTTCTGTTCGGGATGATGGGCATCACGATCGGCTACCATCGTTTGCTGACCCATCGCGGGTTCACCTGCCCGCAGTGGCTCGAGCACACGCTCGCGATGCTCGGTATGTGCAATATGCAGGACAGCCCGGCGCGATGGGTGGCGATTCACCGGATGCACCATCAGCATTCCGACCACCAACCCGATCCGCACTCGCCGCTCGCCAGCCTGCTGTGGGGGCACATGGGCTGGGTCGTGTGTCGGCACCGCGACCTCGATCGAACGAGCCACTACGAGCGTTATGTTCGTGATCTGCTGCGTGACCCGTTCTATTTGAAACTCGAACGCAAAGACGGCTGGTTCTTCGTGTTTCTGGCCCATGCAGTCATCATCTCCCTGATCGGTGGTCTGGTCGGTCTGCTCGTCAGTGGCGGTGATTGGTCCGAGGCGGGCCGTTACTACTTGAGCTGGGCCGTGTGGGCAGTCGCCGTTCGCACCGTCTTTGTGCTGCACGGGACTTGGTCGGTCAATTCACTCGGCCACGTCTTCGGTTATCGCAATTATGAAACCCGAGACCACAGCACGAATAACTGGCTCGTCGCGCTGATCAGCCACGGGGAAGGTTGGCACAACAACCACCACGCCGCCCCGCGCGCCGCCCGTCACGGTCACACTTGGTACGAATTCGACATGTCCTGGGGTGTGATCCGTTTATTCGAAATGTGCGGACTGGCGAAAAACGTGCAGCGCCCCAAAGCGGTCAGCGTGCCCGGAAAGTCGCTCACGCCATAGGAAATTCGCATTGAGGAATTGCTAACAGCGAATCGCCTCGTAATTCTGCAACGCGTTCGGCGTCATTTCGATTCGTGTGTGACTGAGAGTTTTCCGGCGGTGTTCGCTGCGCTCGACCGCCGGCTAATTGCTGAAATCCCTGCGGGATAAAAACCCATTGATCCTGAAAGGATCGCAGCAATTAGCCGGTGGTTTGAACGCAGCGAACACCACCGGTATGGACGGACCCCGCGTGCAGATCCTGAAAGGATCACAGCAATTAGCCGGTGGTTTGAGCGCAGCGAACACCACCG
>JBDNIG010000461.1:0-18763 GCA_041688415.1 Rhodopirellula sp.
GCTTACGCGTCGGGTTATGATTGTCGATTCCACCGAAACATTTCCCAGTATCTGCTTAACCGACAGCTATTGTTCTGGTGATCCCAATCGCTCCCTCGATGGGTATCAATCGGTTTTGAAAGACCGTCCGATCGATACCGCGTCTTTCACCGAGCCGGATACTCCCGAATCGCTGCCGACGGCAAGAAAGCGAAAGCCCTGGGCAAGTCGCTTCTCGACTTGACCACCTCCGCAAAGCGTTCCCACCGGGACGCCGGTTTGCTTGGCCGCCTCGACGACCTTTTCAATCGCGGTTTCGACGGCCGGATCGCCCAGCGGAACGCCCAGAGAAAATGCGAGGTCGGAGGGACCAACAAACAATCCTCCGATGCCTGGGGTCGCCGCGATCTCTTTGATGTTTTCGACCGCTGATTTGGTCTCGATCATGATCCATAGGACCAGTTCGCCTTGAGGATCAAGCGGCCAAAGATCCGCGCGGCGGGCATAGTCGGTACCCGATAGCCCCCAGTAGCGGGCGGCCCAGCCATAGCCAACGCCGCGTTTCCCCTCGGGCTGAAAATCGGCCACGCCGGTGAGCTGCGGAAAGCGACTCGACTGGACCGCCATCAAGGCGTCCTCAGCAGTGTCGACGTGGGGAACGACGATTCCCATCGCTCCAAGATCAAGAACTTGCTTAATCACAAACTGGAGTTGCTCGCGTCCCGCCGCCGGCACGCGAACCAACGGCACCGTCGCAGGCTGGAGCCCTTTTTTCAGCACATCGCGTTTGCTGATCATCCCCAGAAGGTAACCCTCCAAGCGCGTGACATCGTATGGGGAATGTTCCAGATCAATGATGACAAAATCCAGTCCACTGCTGGCCATACTGGCACCGCTGCGTGTCGAAATATTCGATGCAAAGACCCCAAACGCCGCGTCACTGTTCTCCATTCGTTCGATGAACTTGTTGATGCGTGGCGGTGAGCTGTCTGGGCTTTTCACCTGCGCACCGGCGGGGTTTTGGAGAAAGCCTACAATCACGAGAAAAGACGTGATGATTGAAAATTGGAAACGCATGTTCTGTCACTCGCGGGATTAGGGTTTGACAAGTGGGGTAAGCTTCCAGCTTGCCAGTCAAATAACGCAAGCTGGAAGCTTGCCAATCAAGTAATACAAGCTGGAAGCTTGCCAGTCAAATAACGCAAGCTGGAAGCTTGTCAATCAAGTAATACAAGCTGGAAGCTTGCCAGTCAAGTAATACAAGCTGGAAGCTTGCCAATCAAATAACGCAAGCTGGAAGCTTGCCAGTCAAATAACGCAAGCTGGAAGCTTGTCAATCAAGTAACGCAAGCTGGAAGCTTGCCAGTCAAATAACGCAAGCTGGAAGCTTACGCCACATTCTTTAGCTCGGCAGTTTCCAGGGATCCCGCATCGGTCGCGATAGCATCTCATTGACTTCGTTGTCGGTGCTGCGTTCGGCGACGGGATCCCAGTCAAACTTGCGTTTCAAACGCTGAGCGATGTTTCCCAAAATGCAAAGACTTGCCGAACTGTGGCCGTTCCGAACCGGTTCGATCGGTTCCTCGCGACTTTTAACGGCATCCAAAAAGTTGCGTACATGATCGGCATCAATGTGATCGCGGACATTCTCCACCCGCGCCGGGTTGCTGCGTGGCAAGTGAATTTCATTCGGCCCGATCACGGAGTCCTTGAGGTTCTCAGGAAACGTTTTCAAGCTGCCGCCAAGCGTGATCTCCAGCCGACCTTCGGTGCCTTCAAACTTCGTCGCGGCACTGTTGCGGGTTTCGCACACCAATTCGATCCCATTCGCGTAGCGAGCGCGGAACGCCGTCTTGCTGGCCGTGGTGAACAAGCTGCCCGCAGGCAGGAACTCGGAACCATTGTCTTCAAACTCGATCGGCGTCGTGCCATCCATGCCCAATCCCCACTGGGCGATGTCATTGGTGTGAGCACCATAGTTGGCGGTTTGCCCATTGGAGTAATCGAGAATGTACCGCCACCGAAAGAAACAGCGTTCGACGTGGTAGGCTGCCTCGGGCGCAGGCCCCAACCAGAATTCATAGTCGAATCCCGCGGGCACCGGCATCGGTTTCCAGTTTGGGCCTGGCCCTTCAAAACTGTTGGCCGCCACCCACGTCCGAACGGTATGGATTTTGCCTAGACGTCCGTTTCGTACCAGCTCGCAGGCGTGACGTACATTTGGACTGGAACGGAACTGAGCACCTGTTTGAAAGACGCGATTGTACTTACCCGTCGCGTTGACCATCTGCCGTCCCTGGTCAATGGTCAATGAAAGTGGCTTCTCGCAATAAACATCTTTGCCCGCCTTCATCGCCGCAATCGCGATCAGCGCGTGCCAATGGTCTGGGACGATGATCGCGACGGCGTCGATGTCTTCGCGAGCCAGGAGTTTTCTAAAATCCGAATAGGCGTGACAACCATCGAACTTGCCGCTACGAGTTTTCTCAGCATAGTGCTCGTTGACCCACCGCTGCGCGGTTTCGCGTCCCAGTACTTGATCCGGATAATAGTAACCGATTCCACTGCGATTGACGTCGCAAACCGCCACCATCTGCATGTCTTCATGAGCCAGAAACGCGGGGGCAATCCGCTGACTCTGATGACCACAACCGATCAAGCCAACGTTGATCCGATTACTTGGCGCGTTAGCACCGAGCACACTCGCCGGCACAACCGATGCGGCGGCGACAACGCCCACACTCGTTGCGGTCTGTTTCAGGAATTGACGCCGGTCGGTGGATTGGTTTGACCTTGTGTTTTCATTGTCTTGCACGGTTCAGCCTTTCTTCTTCGCGGTAGTGCTCACCACAGCGGTAAACGATTTGGCTTGGACCAACGAATTCGAGCCAGCAGCACGTCGCCCCGGTAGCCATCGCGAGGCATCCATTCACCGACCGTGACCCATGATTCCTCGGGGCTCGCGTGCGTGACATGGAAGTTACCCATCAGTGCCACTTCGTCGGGGTCGTCGATTCCATCGCCAACGAGCGGAAGAACCACTTGTTCGCTTGATTTGATTAGGCAGCGCCGATCGGGATCGACTTGTGCTACCCACAGCGGCGATCGCCAACGAATCACATTCTCGTTGGACTCATCCTGACGCGTATACACCAGGAATAGCCCATCGCTGTGCGTCAGCCAATGTTGCTGCGTCGTCGACATCTCGATCGGTGTTCCATCGTCCCACGTCCAGGCCCGCTTTTCGTCATAATTGAGCCCGTCGTCGCTGACGCTGACATAACCACGGTTGTCCTCCGCCCGGAGCGTGATCCAGAATTTGCCGTCAAACTCGGTCACGCTCGGTTCCAATAGCCCTCGTCCCTCGTCGTTATGAAGTGCTGGGCCGACGTCTTTGACCTTCAACCGTTCACCATCAAACGAGGCTCGCACGCCGGAAACCATGCGGTTGGCCGCCCCGGGGCCATAGGTGAATGACATCATCACATCCCCATCGGGCAGAACAACACGCTGGCCACAACCGTTCGTGTAAATGTTGCTGCCGCGTGGATCGTCCCATTGCAAGATTTTGCGTTGCGACCAATCTCCATCGTGGTCGCGAGTTACATAAACCGGATAGCGAGAAAGTTGTTCCTTCCTCGCGAAATAGTCTCCTTTGTAGAACACAACATGCCCCATCGCGAGCAGCGAGTTCGTCACTGGATCATATTGGGGCACGACATCACACACCGCTGCTTTGAGATCACCCTCGCGGCCCGGAACCGGATCGCGACCGAGGGCCGCGATCGGTTCTGGATCACTCCAAGTCTTGCCAAGATCAGTCGATTTCGACCAGTGGACTTGGCCAAAGTAGTCGGAACCCCCAATCTGTTGCAGTGTCATCAACGCCACCGGCTGCCCATTCTCGTCCGGCATCATGCAGGCTCGCGGATGAAACCAAGTCTGTCCCTTGCCATCGCGATTTCGCCACAGCGTGTCCTTGGAGATCGAAGCGATCAGTGGGGATTCCTTCGAGACCGAAGCGATTAACGGTTTTTTTTTTGAGAGTTCGAGGCGTTTGGCGAGGATTTTTTCGAACTCGAAGCTTTCACCGGCGCGTCGGCAGCGGCCTCCTGAGCCGTTACCAACTTGACTTGTCGATGCACCTCATTGACAATATCGTTCTCGATTTTCGGCGACCACACGGTGGGCAATCCGTAGTAAACCATCGCCCCACCACCTTCATAACCGCCTTCGGCAAGCACACGTCGCGATGGTATATAAGCCATCACGTCGTTTGAGTAACCGGCTACCCACGTCGACACGCCAGCTAATTCACTCTTGAGCCGAATCGCATAGTCGACCACGACTTCACCGCCGAGCGTTACGAACTCGAGGCCCTCGCCAATCGACCAGACGCTCACGGGATACGGGTACGTCTGGCTGAGCGACGAACCGTCGTCGAGTTCCTCGAGTAGCATCGTTGCGCGCGCGACTTCGTAGCGATTCTCGGACTTTGCATTTAACTCAATTTCTTCGCGCGTCGGCAGTGTAGCGAGCGGTAGATCGATCTCAGCGTAGGTCGTCTGCAATGTTCCGTCGACCTCGTGCATTTGCGACGTCATCAAGACCGCATCGACGGCCGTAGCCAAACGCTCACCGTAGTGTTGGGCCAACTCCTCGGTGCCGCGCGGCAGCGGATTTTGGTCGGCACCGCAACCAGCAAAGAACAGCGCGACGCAGCCGGGATGTGCTTTCTCTAGATCAATTTGCGCGTATCCGGGATAGTCGCCCGACCATTGATAGCCGCTCAGGGTCGTCGCGTGGCAAGCGTATCCAAACAGGACGGCGGTCAGGTTTTGGTCAGCGTCTCGGACGGCGAGCACGGGCACGTCATAGTCGCTGGGACCTTGCAGTTTGCCTTCGGTTCGCCACAGCGGCACGGACGGGGCCGGATTTTCGCGGCGATTGACCGCGAGCGTCGACGTGCCGCTTCCCCACGTTAATTCGCTCGGGGCAAGTTTACCGATCGCTTCGCCGACGACGGCCACGACCTGCTTTTGAAACGTCGCGACCCAGGCATCCACCACTTTGCGCTGCGGTTCCTCGAGCAGCAGGTAGTGCAGCGGCCCAAGATTACGACCGACCACCGGGCCGCTGTGAGTGTGTGAAGTGCAGATAGCGATCTGCTCACGCTGTAGTCCGTATTGCTCTTTCAACGAGTCACAGAGTGCTTGCGAGAGCGTGCGATCGATGCCAACGAGATCGAGCGTCAGGACCACACCGCGATGGCCGTCATGGTCCTCCAGCACGATCGCTTTCGCCCACAGTTCGGTCAGTTTGCCATCGGCCGGACGAGTGCGAGCGGCATAGCCTGCCATCCACATTGGTTCCTTGGGAGTGATCGCGACCTTCGCCGCCCCCGCCTTCCATGCGGGAGCATCGGCCAGTGCCACGGTTGTCAAAAGCAAGAAAGTCGTCGCGGTGAAAAATAGTCTGCGGTGCATTCGTTCATTCCAGGTTGTTGAGGGGCGTTCGATAAATACGTGCCGACATCGGTCAGCAATTGTTCCGACGGTACTTAATTCAGATTCGGGGTGTGCTGTAAAACACGATCCATCACTTCGTAGGTTTGCCTTCGGATGTCAGTCGGGAAATCATGTTCACTGTCGGGCGTCAACAGAATCAACTCCTCCGGTGCGTCCCATAGCGAATAGACAAAACTAGCCGCCGGGATCGCCTTGCGAACACCTACGATATCAAAGTTCGCATCATGCAGGGGTGATGCCGAAACGAACGTGCGTGGTGCCAACGCGGCAATCAACTCATAAAAGTCGAATGGAACTTTGTCAGGATCCAAATCAAAGTCATCTCGAAGTCGGGGCATGTAGCGGTCACTGGTCCAGCCCTTGATGTCGCCGCCATAGTAATCGTGAAACGGACACCAACCGCAACTGGAGACAACCACTTTCACCCGCGGATCGAATACGCCGAGGAAGATCGCATTGTGTCCGCCGAGTGAATGACCGATTGCGCCGATTCGATCGGCATCCACAAATTTCAACTGCGACAGAAAATCGATGCAGCGGCGATGATTGAAGATCCCTTTCATCGTGCCGGAGACGTAGTCATCACCCGCGAAATCATAGTCGGCATACTGTCCAAAGGACGGGTAGTCCGGTGCGATCACAACATAGCCTCGCTGTGCGAGTTCGATCGCGTATTGACGCCCGGGCCGACCGGCTTCACCCGCAACGATCCGTTTGCCTGCCGCACCGGTCGGATGCAGTGCCACGATCGCAGCCAACCGGATCGTTGAGTCAGTATCAAATAGTTTATTGACATCAACAAGATCGGCAACGGATTTCGGTAGGTACAGGTCCAACGGTAGGCGATCCGATTCTTCGACAGCAATTGTCATGGTTAGCCGTCGCACGTCCCCGATGTGAACGTCTTCGCTAATCTGGACATCAAACGGCGGCAGATTTTCCATCGCCGGCAGTTTTCCCATGGCCGTCTCCGCCCCCGCGATGATCTGCTGGCGTCGCTTGTTCCAGTCGTCGGTCGACTGAATCGGTTTCAGCTCCCCGGTCACGGTTCGGTAGACGGTCAGGTCCGAGTGACGAATTTCAGGTGCTGTCGCAACGTCGTCTTGAGCGTCACTCGGGCTTGAGCCTGTGACGAAACAACTTGCCAACAGCAGCACGAAGCAACACCGCGGCAACTGTCGGCGTCTAATTCGACAGCGACTACTGACGACACTACTTGCGGCGAGATCCGTCGCTGTCGCCTTCGTGAGCGAAGCGATCACTGGTTTGATGCTGATCATGGTACCGGAGTCTTTCATTGCTAATTTTCCTATCCTATCAAGTCATGGACGACATGTGCGGGGCGATTCGCGGTGATGATTTGTTCTTGGTTGCCGTGCGGGTACACGACTTGTTCATGATTCAAGCCGAACAGATGCATCACGGTGGCTTGGAAATCATTGGGCGTGACGACGTTCTCGATAGCATGGTGCCCAAAGTCATCGGTCTTGCCGAATGTCATGCCGCCACGAACACCACCGCCGGCGAGCCAGATGCTGAAGCCTTGACCATTATGATCACGTCCCGCTCTCTCAGCGGTGCCATGTTCCTGAGTGACTGGCAACCGACCGATTTCGCCGCCCCAGTGAACCAGGGTCGAGTCCAGCAATCCACGCTGGCGAAGATCGGCGACGAGTGCCGCAGTCGGCTGATCGGTCTTTCGACAGATCGATGTCAAGCCGGTTTTGATACTGCTGTGATTGTCCCAGGGCTGACCGCTGTGAAAAAGTTGCACAAAGCGAACACCGCGTTCGACCAACCGTCGCGCTAACAAGCAACGCGTTCCGTACTCGCGAGTCTCGGGATGATCCAAGCCGTACATCGTGTGTGTGGCGGCGGTTTCTTGCGATATATCTAAGGCATCCGTGGCCGCCGTTTGCATGCGAGCAGCAAGTTCATAGCTGGCGATGCGCGCCTCGAGATCCGATTCGCCCGGATGCGACTCCAGATGTCGGTGGTTGAGTTCTTGCAAGAGATCGAGGTTCTGGCGCTGGTACTCGCCCGCCAAGTGCGATGGCGGTTGCAGGTTAAAGATCCGTGGCTCTTTGGGCCGCAGCACGGTTCCTTGAAACATCGAGGGCATGAACCCATTGCTCCAATTGGTCGCGCCATCGACGGGAGGTCCACCCGGATCCGCCAAGACCATGAACGCCGGCAAGTCTTGAGATTCGCTGCCCAGTGCATAGGTCAACCATGAACCAAACGTCGGCCGCCCCACCACCGCTGGGATACCACCGTGAAAGTAGCGGATCGAAACTTCGTGTCCGTTCGCGCCGGTGTGCATGCTGCGAATCAGGCAAATGTCATCGACCACGCCCGCGGTGTGCGGCAACAACTCGGATAACTCAGTACCACATTTTCCATGCTGTTGAAATCGAAAGGGGCTGCCCAGTAGCTTCTTGCTTGCTTCGTTAACGAATGAAAATTGGATGTCACCGGAGTACTCCGTCCCGTCGTACCGGCTCAGTTCGGGTTTGGGATCGGTGAGGTCCATGTGGGACGGGCCTCCGTGTTGGAACAACGAGATCATCGCCTTGGCGCGGGGCGCAAAATGCGGTTCTCGCGGCAGCAAATCGCTCGGTGGTTCTGCTCTCAAAATCGGTGGCTTCGCTGTCGCGGACTCTTGAGCCAGCATCCAGTGCAATGCCAAAGCACCGACACCCATCCCGGTTTGTTGCAGGAATTGGCGCCGCGTATTGGGAGGTGGAGGGGAATCCATATTAGTTCGTTCCAAGATCATTCGATGTAAAGAAATTCGTTGGAATTAAGCAGCATTTGACAGATGTTGACGAGGACTTGCTGCCCCGGCGATCGGCCGGGCGAAGTGCCTCGTGCATCGCGGGACATTAACGCCAATTGATCCCTGGCAAACCGCAGTGACAATTTCAGCTCCGCATCGCTGGCGGCGCGAGACAAAACGATTTCCCAGGCCGCATTAATTTGCGACGGTAACAATTTGAGATCGGATTCTGGACCATGAAATGCAATCACATCGCTCGCCACTGGCGTGGCACGCTCGGTCGCCCGCTCGGCGACGAGACCGGCTTGCTCGAGGACAAAGGCACCGTTGAGCATCATCAACGACTGCGGTGCGACGGTGGATACGGTTCGCACATCACAGTTGACCCCCATCACCGGAGCGTCAAACGCTTGCAGCATGCCCACCGGTTGGCTGCGCCGCACGCGCGCATAAATACTGCGACGCGGTTGGCTGGCGTCCACACGCACTTGGCCGGTTTCATCCTCGGCCACGCCCACCGGTGGCCCGAACAACTTCAAGTCCAGAGTCCCCGAAACTGCCAACATCGAGTCACGCAAGACTTCGGCATCGACGCGTTGCAGTGACTTTCGCCAATAGTATCGATTCTCCGCGTCGAGCGTTTCGCCCTCTGGACGACGCAACGAACTCTGTCGCCAAGTCGTGGAGGCCAGGATTTGTCGGTGTAGATGTTTCAAACTCCAGCCATGGTCGACGAAATCGCGGGCCAACCAATCGAGCAACTGAGGGTGCGAGGGAGCGTCTCCTAAACGTCCAAACTCGCCCGGCGTCGCCACGATGCCGCGACCGAAGTGGTGCATCCAAACACGGTTGACGATCGCCCGCGCGGACAAGGGATTACCGTCCTCGGTCAACCATTTTGCGAACGCCAGCCGACGTCCCGTCGTCGGTAGCTCGGGATCATCGAGCGGAAACGTCACCCGAGCGCCCTCGGCGGAGGCAACCGTCAACGTCGCAGGTTGAATTTCTTGTTTCGGCTGATTGAAATCGCCACGATGAAACAAGTGGGTCACAGGCACGTGGCCCGCTGGCTCTACAAACGCCTGCACGAACTGCTCGACGGGCTTTCGAGCGCGCAGCTCAGCAATCTTCGCATCAAATTTCTTCAGCTCCGCAGCGGCATCCGGACGGTATTGATACAGCACACCGGGCGTGATGTTGATACTCGGATTGCTGGCCAATAACTTGTTCTGGTCCGCATCGCGTTTGTCTTTGGGGGTTTCAAAAGCGGTCCGCAATTGGGAACGAAGTGGTTCGTCAAATTTCAGCAACTCTTGCTCGAACACTTCCTGGATGAACGCCGTTTGTTGGCTTGCTCGCTTGGCAGTGACGGTGCTGACCTCGCTCTCGATCTTTGCTGCGACGGCGCGGTCTTGTTCGGTGGCGAGTGAAACCAGCCTCGCTGCCGGTGTCTTCCATGCTTGCCAATCCAAAGCAGGTTCGAAGATCGCTCGCAAGGCAAAGTAGTCAGCATGCGAGATCGGATCGTAGCGGTGGTCGTGACACTGGGCACAATGAACGCTGGCGCCGAGCAATGTCGTGCAAACGATTTGCAGCGTGTCCGCGATCACCTTGTTACGAGCTTCGGGGCTGTTGTCGCCACTGCCCGTACCGTCAGCCGCCATGCGTAAAAATCCGGTCGCGGTCAAAAACTCAATCTGACGCTGCGTCCAATCGCCCTGCTTGGGACCGGCGATTTCATCGCCCGCAAGCTGTTCGAGGATGAATTGGTCGAAAGGTTTGTCATCATTGAGCGACTCGGTCACATAGTCGCGGTAACGCCATGCCCAATCCCGATTGCGATCAGCCGCCGTGTAGCCGTCACTGTCGGCGTACCCGGCCGTATCGAGCCAGTGCCGTGCCCAACGCTCGCCGTAGTGCGGCGAACGAAGCAATTGATCAATCAAGTGTTCATACCACTGGGGGTCAGCATTATCCAACCAGGGTTCGATTTGTTGGATCGTCGGCGGCCACCCGAGCAAATCGTTATACGCTCGCTGGATCAGCGTGAATCGATCCGGATCGCCAGAAAAGGACAAACCCGCGGGCATCTCAGCAGCAATCAACGCGTCGATGGGCGAACGGATGCCCGCATCGTTGACAGCGGAGGGAACTCGCACGTCAGCGATCGGTTGGTACGCCCAGTAGTTGCGTTCCTCCTCCGTGATCGGAATCCCCGGCCCGAGTTGTTCCGGTTCGTCACGGAGCGTTGCCGCCCCACGCTCGATCCAGTCTTCCAGAACGGCGATCTTCTCGTCAGAAACCCGCGTTTCGCCGGGTGGCATGTCGCCGTCACGAACGCGGCCTAGCAACAAACTCGCGTCGGGATCGCCCGGTACCACGGCGGCCCCAGAGTCGCCACCGGACACCATCAGGTGAACCAATCGCAGGTCCAAACCGCCTTCGAGTTCCTCCACCGCACCATGGCAATCGAAGCAGTATTCACGCAAAATCGGTCGAATCTCAGTCTCGAAATGCGGCGGCTCGGTAGCGCACGCCGAACCGCTGACGACTAGGAATACGATTGCGTGGGCAAAGCGATGCCGACACAGTGAGGCCAACCAAAGTTGCATGGCGTCAATACCGATTCGACAAAGGTGAGATTATGAGGCGGGGCTGGCTCGACGAGCGAGCCAGGACATCTCAGTATGACGCCCGGCGCCGCAGATATCAACGACGGACGTGTTTATTCGCTTTTTTTTTGATTTCTCGCCGCCCGGTAGTCGCTCGTTTCTAGCGTTTTCGGCGTCGCGACACGTCCGCCATCGCCGCGAGAATCGAGTTCCGATCGCAGGCGAAAATCGAGCTCACGCAAGGAACGGAAACGGTATGCATTGAAAATGCGGTAACGAAACCAGAATTGGAAAGCATGCTTTCCCATCCTCCCGCACGCCGAATTCAAAACCGAGGCCGAGCGGGCTGTCGATTGAATCGTTTTTACGAAATGAGCGTGTCAATCATAACCCGACGCGTAAGCGAGGGATGCAACCTGGTCCCTCGCTGACGCGTTGGGTTACTAAATCGACAGCCCGCGAGCACCGCTCGTCCACCGGAGCATCGTCGAGAGACCACGATGGCAGCACTCACGCGACGTCCTCTTCACTTGCCGGTTCCAACCCACGAGAACTGTGATTACGGTATAAATGCCGAGATCGAATTCGCCAATGCATACCGCTCTCACTTCGTGTGGGTACGGAGCAGCAATAGAACAAGATGCGTCGAATCAAAAGTAGCTACTCTCGCCCGACGGTGGAATTCACGTTCGGGCGAACGTAGCTATTCGGTTGATTCCTTCGCTGTTGCTAACAAAATCACTAACTAAACAAAGGCCTTCTGATGTTGAATCGACTGCTGTGCGTCGGGATGGTGGTCGCCGTCCTGCATCCATCCAGAATCATCGCCGAGGAAACGGCTGTCCGCTGGTGGGAACCGTATTCGGGGGCCTCCGCAACCGGGCCGGATGTTCTGGGGCTGTGGAAGTTCGATGGTGACGAAGCATCAATGGCCGTCGACTCTTCGTCGCACCAACTAAAAGGCATGCTCAAAGGTGCCAAGCAAAGTCCAAATGGGCGGTTCGGGGAATGCTTGGAAAGTTCGGCTGGCTATCCGGTGATCGACGAAAGTCACGCGGTGCATGTTTCGCGTTCACCCATCTTGTCACCCAACGCCGGGTTCACCGTGGAGATGTGGATCCGCGCGAAAGTTGACGACGATATTCCGAAGACCTATGCGCCGGTGTTGATGGACATGAAGTATGTTCGGGGAAATCACACCGGATTCATGCTCTCGCTGACTCGCGCCCGTTCGAAGGGCACGCGGGAACTTGCTGTGGAAATTGGAACCGGCGCTGATTCATTCCGCTGGTACTCGCTGCCGTTCCAAGCGGACACGCAAGCGTGGCAGCATGTTGCGTTCACCTACGACGGCGTGGGAACTGTCGAGTTCTTTGTCAACGGCGCTGCAACGGGACGCTCGACGAACCCCGCCGCCGGTGCCATGGCAGCCGCCGTTCGGAATTTGTCCATTGGCGACCGCATGGGTTCCAATTATCGTGGCTTTCCTGGATACATGGATGAAGTGCGGATCACCAAAGGTGTTCGGGAGTTTCGTCCTGTCCGATTTGCTCCCGAAATGGACCGGTTTGTTTTTCGCCGGATGGACGACGATGCCGTCCTGACGGCACAGCTCGTCAATCAAACCGGTGGAGCCCTGGCAGGTGCGAAGTTCTCCGTACGGATGCCTGACGGGGCGACAGAACCGATCACGGTCCCGGATCTTGCCGAGGGCGAGTCGCATTCGATTCGCGTCAAAGTCGACTCGTCGCTGAAGCCCGGCGAGTACTTCGTCGAACTGTCCGCGACGCTGCCAAAATGGGGAAGCAGCGATCACGACTATCAATCCGTCACTCGGATTCCGATCGTGATTGTCCGCCGTCCGTTGCCCGATCAAATGCCCGTTGTGATGTGGGGCATCAACGGTACCGATGGCGTCATCAAAGAAATTCCGCGATTGAAACAAATCGGCTTCACACACTGTCTTGGGCTGCGATGCGACTATCAGCAAGTCTGGGACGATGGAGCAGATGCGTTGCCCGGTACCGCAGAGAGCATCCGCGAGGGACGCGAGATGCTCAACCACGCACTGGAAAACGACTTGCAAATTGTGTCAACGCTGTCGCCGGGGCGTTGGCTCCGAACTGCGAAGGTGGGAGAACCGTTCCACCGCGTGGACCGTGATGGCGAACATTACGAACGCGACGACATCAGCGGGCTGTTTCCACAGGTGCAGGATTTCGTTTTCAACACTGGGCTCGCGATGAGCCGCGCGTACGGTGATCACCCGGCACTGAGCACCGCACTGCTGCACACCGAGGTTCGCGGCGAATCGCAGGTCTCGTTTTTGCCGATCGAAAAAGAAGCGTATCGAAAAGCGACCGGTGCCGAGATCCCAGAGGAAGTCACGATTAAGAATGGGGTGCAGTGGGGGAAGCTGGCCGACTTTCCGAAAGACCGAGTGATCGCGGACAACGATCCCATTTTGAAGTACCTGAAATGGTTTTGGCAGCAAGGTGATGGCTGGAACGAACTCAACACGCGGTTGAACGACGGTTTGAAAGAGCATGCTCACGAGGGATTTTGGACGTTTCACGATCCCGCAGTCAGGCAGCCCAGCATCAGCGGCAGCGGAGGAAACGCCGACGTCCTGTCCCACTGGACGTACAGCTATCCCGACCCGGTGCGAATCGGATTATGTACCGACGAACTGCTGGAGATGGCGCGGGCGAGCGGCCTCCAACAAGACGTGATGAAAATGACGCAACTGATCTGGTATCGCTCGCAGACGGCACCGAAGAACGCTTCGTCGGAAACGCAATCCTCGCCTTGGATCGATCAGGATCCCGACGCGGACTACATTACGATTGCTCCGATGCATTTGCGCGAAGCGTTTTGGTGGAAACTGTCTCGGCCCATCAAGGGCATCATGTATCACGGCTGGCAGTCACTCGTCGAAACTGATTCGCCGAGTGGATATCGCTACACGAACCCGAGCACTCAATACGAACTGCAACGGTTGATTCACGACGTCATTGAGCCGCTCGGCCCCACACTGAAGCAAATTCCCGACGCTCCGTCGGACGTTGCGTTTCTAGAAAGTTTCACGTCCCAGATGTTTGCTCGTCGAGGAACGTACGGCTGGAACGGTAGCTGGGCCGGCGACATGTATCACGTGTTGATGTATGCGCAATTGCAGCCCCGCGTTCTCTACGAAGAATCATTGCTCTCGGGCGACCTAAAGGATGCGAAAGTCCTGGTGATGGCGGACTGCGATGTGCTGACGGAATCCGTTGTTCGCAAAATCCAGGAGTTCCAAAGCAACGGAGGATTGATTGTCGGTGACGACAAAACTTGTCCCGCGATCAAACCCGATTTTGTTCTTTCGAGATTTTCGCGAACGAAACAAGCGGACAAAGATCGCGCCGCAATCCAAGCCGCCGCAAAAGAATTGAGAACATGGCTCGACCCGAAATACTCTCGGGCTGTCGATTCGTCCAATCCGGATGTGGTGACGCGGCGGAGGACGTTTGGCACGACCGACTATGTCTTTGCTGTCAATGATCATCGTGAGTTCGGGACCTACGTCGGCGAATACGGCATGGTGATGGAAGACGGATTGCCTTCGACAACCAACATTCGCGTCGCTCGCAAAAAGGGATTCGTTTACGATCTCGTCGGCGGCCGAGAGTTACCAACGGACGCGGAAGACGGTTCACTGCAAGTTCCTCTGCAACTTGGCCCCTGCCAAGGCAGGGTCCTGATGGTGACGCAGCGGCCAATTCGTGACATTGCGATCAAGGCACCATCGACCGCGACGCCCGCAGAGTCGATTCGCATCGCGATCGCCGTCACCGATGGAGACCGTCGGATCGACGCGATCATTCCCGTCGAAGTTGAAATCGTCGACCCCGAAGGGCGCACGGCGGAATTCAGCGGCAGTTACGCCGCCACGAACGGGCTGCTAACTGTTCCTTTCGACTTCGCAGTAAACGATCGACCGGGAGTCTGGGAGATTCGAGCGAAGGAATTGGCGAGCGGCAAATCGGCGTTTGCCTACGTACGATTGAAGGCGACCGAAAACTAGTGGTTTGTCAGGTAACGATTCGTTGGAAAATGTGCTTGAAACGTACGAAACACCGTACAATTCAGCACGGCTGGTGATCTGCATGGTCAGCGGACGTCAACAACACTCAGCGCGTCGTCGATTGGCTGACGAAAATCGACGACGCTCGGTACAAGCTCAAGTTCGTCTACCCTGAAATTCAATGCTGACAAACCATCAGGAATGAAACTTGGACTTCAGCGAGTCAACTTGACAGGCAATCCGGACTGGGCAGATTCCTGGGCGGCCAGGCACATCGCGACCGACCACCATCCGTCTTCGGCGGTACAGGCGAGCGGCTTGCCATCGCGGATCGCGTGTACCAACATCGTGATCTGGTCCTCCAGCTCAAACAATTCGCCCGTGATCTTGTCAATCGGAACGGTCCGTAGCTCCTCGCCATCGAATGCGCGAAGCGAGAACGTCGGATGGCGTGTGCGATCCTGCGCCCCACTCCAAGCGGCCCAGAGGGCGCCCTTGGTGCCAGTGACCTTGACCGTCAAGTGATGCTCAAATGCCGCCAGGGTTTGAGTGACTACCGCGTATCGACCTTCGGAGAAGTTGACGATCGCGCTGAAGTTGTCCTGTAGTTCGGGATGATCTTCTTGCCTTGAATTTGCCTGCGCGTATACCGAGACCGGTTCACCCGTGCCTGACAGATACCATCTCGCCAGGTCAAAGAAGTGAATCGGCTCTTCCAAAATCCAGTCTCCAACACGAGCGATGTCGTACCGCCAACCCTCAGCCCCGAGGCGATAGGGGCTGCGCGGCAGTTCGACGAGCATGTACAGCGGGTCGCCTATCTCCCCGTCGTCAATCAACTGCTTGGCCTTGCCCCACAACGACGACAATCGAAACTCGTGCCCGATGGCCAACAGCTTTCCTTTCTCGCGGGCCAGTTGGAGCAGTTCGTCACACTGAGCGACGGAAATGCCCATGGGCTTCTCCATCAATAAATGGCACCCCGCGTTCAGAACCGCCGTACCGATTTTATGATGCAGGTGACTTGGAACAACCACGGCAACGCAATCCAGTTCGCACTGCGACAGCATCTCGGAGTAATCTTTGAAAACTCTCGCGTCCGGGTAGGCGAGCTTGGCAGCCTCGCATGACTTGTCCGAACTAACCGAAATCGCGACCAGCTCGGCCGCATCGTTTATCTGGATCGAGTTGGCGTGATGTTGCCCCCACGCACCGAAACCGACCAATCCAAATCGTACTGGAGCGTTACCCATGCTTTGTAATTTCCTTAGCCCAAATGTTGCGAAACTTAACCGCATCGCCATGTTTTCAAAACAGGCTGCCCATTCGATTGCACGCTCAGGGATCACCGAGAAGGAGCGAATCGCTCCCCGGCGTGACGGACGCGGAGGCATGCCAGAAGAAACTGGCTGATTTTTTCATCGTCGAAATCTTATGCAGGTCCTTGCCTCATTGCAACCACGCGAATACCCACGGCGAGCAACAAACCGTCCTTGCATTATCCCAAGGGGAAAATTACCCTGCTCTGCAAACATTGCGGCGCGTCGCCACTGTCATTGGCACGGCCGTTACCCATCTCTCGCTGGCGCTCGATCCTCAACGGGTCATCCTCAGCGGTCCGCTGGCCACAATGGACGTGTTCGTGAGTCAACTTCGCGAGACGCTAAGATAACCGCAAATTGGCCACGGATCGGAAAGTCCAGTTATTGTCGCTTCCCGACGGGGACCATTTGCCGGGGCACTCGTCGCAGCCTCGCTCGCGATCGCTTCCCGGACGCCGACGACCACCGCAGCATTCAAGTCTGACTCAAAGAACGAGAGCAATACGATGAAACGAATCAACATCCCGCAAACGGACCTGCACGTTTCCCGATTGGCGTTTGGGACGTGGCATCTCGGCGGTCAGTGGGACACGACACCACCGAGTGAAGACGTGAAACAAAGAGCATCGCGTTTGATCGGTACGGCTGTTGATTGTGGCATCAATCACATCGACCTGGCCGATATTTACACGATTGGGAAGTCCGATGAGGTCGTTGGTCATGCGCTGCGGCAGAACGTGGGTCTGCGTGACAAATTGGTGCTACAGGAAAAATGCGGCATTGCGCTCGCTTCCGATCCCGCGATTGGGCCACCGCAGCGATATGACTTTCGGTATGAACATATCATGAAATCGGTCGAGAAGAGTCTGGTCCGTGTTGGCACCGACTACTTTGACATTCTGGCACTGCACCGACCTGATCCTCTGGTCGAATACGAAGAGATGGCTCGCGCGTTTGATAAGTTGCTCGCCGATGGCAAGGTGCGTTACTTCGGTGTCAGCAATCACACCGTTGGTCAAATCGCGCTGTTGCAAAAACACGTCCGCCCACCGATCGTCTTGAATCAGTTGGAACTCAGCCTGCTGCGTCACGGTCTGATTAGTGATGGGATTCTCGCCAACGTGGAATCGGATCAAAACTCTCACGCGTCGGGTTTATTGGATTTCTGCCGGTTGCATCAGATCATGATTCAAGCCTGGTCACCGACCGCAGGCGGCCAAGTATTTGCAACCGGAACTGATTCGACCGAAACACAGCAACGTCTCTCCGCTGCGATTTCATCAATCGCTCGCTCGCACGGGGTGTCCGACAACGCTATTGCCTTGGCCTGGTTGCTCAGGCATCCCGCTGGGATCCAACCGATCCTCGGAACGCTTAACCAACAACGCATCATCGAAAGTGTCGGCGGTGATGACTTAACCTTATCCCGGATCGAATGGTACACTTTGCTGGAGGCGGCCCGTGGTGAGCCGGTTCCCTGAAGCGTGTCGGTGATCTCGTGACTTTAAACCTTTGTTAGTTTTTTCAAACTGGTCAGTGCAATGAAATCGGATACGCAATCGAGTCTTGAAGTTTCTGCTCGCCCGATCGACCTTCAGCAGGATCAGGATGGCAACGTTTTCCCGATGGCTCTGTGCTGCGATCATCCGGACACCTCACTCGATAAGGCGGTGCGGTGGGTGGCGGCGAACAAAACCAGCTTGCTTAGCCAGGCAACCAGTCATGGGACGGTCTTCTTTCGCGGCTTTCCTCTCGCATCCGCTGACGACTTTGATGCTTTCGTTTCCGCACTGGGTATTTCTAATTTTCCGTACAAAAAATCGTTGTCCAACGCCGTACGGGTCAATCGAACCGAGCGGATTTTCACGGCGAATGAAGCGCCTTCGGACGTCGATATTTTGTTTCACCACGAAATGGCTCAGACGCCGATTTATCCCGAAACCATTTTATTCTTTTGCGAAAAACCCGCGGAACAGGGTGGCGCGACGCAGCTATGTCGGTCTGATTGGTTGTACGAGCGACTGATTGTGGAGTGCCCCGAGTTCATTCGCAAATGTGAGCAGGAAGGGCTGAAATATAGCAGTGTGATGCCGGACATTGACGATGCTCAATCGGGAATGGGACGAAGCTGGCGTAGCACCTTGCAAGTCGAATCGAAACAAGCCGCAGAGCAGCGACTCGCCGAGTTGCGTTACTCGTTTGAGTGGCTCGAGGGTGACTGCCTCCGAGCGACCACTCCCACCTTGCCCGGTGTGATGGAAGTCTCTCCGGGTCGCAAGACGTTCTTCAATCAGTTAATTGCCGCATACGGCGGTTGGAAAGATACCCGCAACGATCCTGCCGAAGCGATTCGGCACGGTGATGGAACGAAGTTGGACGCGGATGCCGTGCAAAGGGCGATTGAAATTTCCGAGGAATTGTCGTTCGAAGCTCAATGGCAGCCTGGTGACGTGGCATTGATTGACAACACGATTGTA